>CACEFF010000004.1 GCA_902558815.1 uncultured Pelagibacteraceae bacterium
TATAAATAGAATAGTTTATGAATTAGTTTTTGGAAATGGATTTGTTGAATTGCCTGAAAACTCAAATACCAAACATCTTTTAAATTCGTTAAGAATACTAAATAAAAATGTTAAATCGTTAAAAAAATTCACGACAAATAAAAGGGATAAACAAACTTATTTGGATAATTTATTCAGTCAAAGTATATCCTTTTCCAAAATTTTACCTAAACAGAAGTATTTTGAACCAATTAAAGAAGTTTTAGGTCAAAATTTTACTTGTGGATTTTATAGTGCAAATATACTTGCACCAGGTGCTAGGGGGCAACCATTTCACATTGATTATCCTTATCCAACTATGGATAAGAAAAATGGTAAATTAAAAAATTTTTCATTTAAAAACCCAATAAATATTCAACTTCAAATTATGCTTGCTAATTTAAATAAAAAAAATGGTGTTGGACCAACAGATGTTGTTCCGGGAACACAGTATCTACAACAAGATCCTAAAGCCCTGGAACTGTATGAAAATACCAAGTCAAAAGAAGTATACTTTTCTATTGAGGGAAAAAAACACAGATATAAGATTGAAAGTCTTGTTGGCAAAAAAGGAAAAATTATTATTTTTAATGGGTTATTATGGCATAGAGCAGGAGATAATTTGAGTGAAAATGAAAATAGAATTACATTAAATATGCAGTTATTGAGTAATCATGTACGCCCATATAATAAATTCAAAGGTATAAAAAAATCAAAAAATAATTTTTTCAATCAGCTTACTGGATACAACTTAAAATATCCTCAAGAGGTATAGAAAATAAATTATAATAAATGATCCTTAAGCTAATTCATTCAATAGTTCATAAACTTTATAAACTTAGCATTAAAGTCTTACTATTAAGCAATAAAGGTAAATACACTAAAGCATTTATATTAAATAAACTTATCAATCTTAATCTCGAGTCATTAGAAAATTTAGATTATAAAATTCCTATCACATTTGAAAAAAATAAACCCACGATATTTAATTTAAATGGTATAAAGATTATTAACTCAAATTTACATAGAAGACATTTAAAAAACTTTGATTCTACTTTCCATAATGAGGCTAAAAAAATATTAAAATATTTTAAAGATGATACCGAAAAAACAATAATTGATTTAGGAGCTAATGAAGGTGAAATTAGTATCTTTTTTGCTAAAAAAGCTAGATGTAAAGTGTTTGCTGTTGAATGTGCAAAAAAAAATATTGAGATACTGAATAAAAATATATCACTCAATGAAGTTAAGAATATAAAGGTACTTAGATATGCTGTTTCCGATAAAGATGACCTTAAACTTGCTGTAGATTTTAAATCAAACCAAACTGGTGTTTATGATCAAAATTATCTAAAAAATACTAAAGAGCAAAACGAAATTGTAGAGAGTATAACTTTGTCAACACTATTAAAGAAACAAAACATAAATTTTGTTGACCTTATCAAAATTGATATTGAAAATTCAAATTATTTAGTTGCAAACTGTATTTTAAAAAATTCAGATAAAATAAAAACAATAATGTGGGAGCTAGGATATCAAGATGCTGAAAAATATAAAAAAACTATTTTAGAATTAGACAAAAAATTCAAATTTTATATTGACGTGAATAATGATTTTACAGAGTTAAATTTAAATGATGTTCTAAAGAAAATAGAAGAAGATGTTGGAGTTGATACAGATGGTTTTGACATTCTCCTTTTTAATAAAAAATTTGACCAAGGAAAAGGAATAAATATTTAAAGTTTTTCTAAATATTTTAGATAAAACTTTTGTGTATAATTTTTTCTTCTATTTTTTTTGATTTAATTTTTAAATCATTAATTAGTTCAGGTTTGTGAAGATTTTTTTTAATATTCCACAATACTTTATTGCTCTCATGAGGCTTGCATAATTGAGAACATTTTGAAAATTTTTCTGTATTTTCAATTTGGCTCATTACGCACTTTCTTTTATTCATGTCTGCCCAGATTTTGGAAAAATTTTTGTCTTTAAGATTGCCATAAGATCTTTCTTTGTGACCCCTATGACTAGTACAAACATAAACTTCACCATCAGCTCCAACACATGGTTGGAATTGAGATCCCAAACATTGCTTGTATTCCCTTCCATACATTTTATTTTTATGAACTATTAGATCTTTAAGTTTATAGCTGTTGCATTGAAATTTATTCCCTAAAATTTGTGAAGCATCATCTAAAAGCTTAATTATTTTTTTAGCCCAAAACTCTGGTGGTATTTGATCTTTCTTATTATCTGAAGAATTTCTTTCAACTTGAATAACTTCTGGCTTATATTGACAATAATCAACATCCAGGTCTTTAAATAAGTTGGCAAAATCTAATATTTCATTAAAATTATCTTTAGTTACCACAAACCCAACTCCTATCGTTATTTTAGAGTTAAATTTTTTTTTATAATCAATTAGTTTTTTTTATATTGTTTAAAACAACTTTAAAATTATTGCTTTGGTTTGTAACTCGAAGTTTATCGTAATTTTCTGCAATACCTGAATCTAGTGATATTCTAATCCAAGTTAATGATTTAACTAAAGTTTCAAATAAATCAAATCTTGACAACATTGATCCATTTGTAAACATTCCCATTTCAATTTTTGAGTTTTCTTTTATATAATTTACTGCATCTTTTAAGTTTGGGTTCATTGTTGGCTCACCACCGCCCGTCCAGCTTATTGACTTAGTTTGAGTTTTAGAAATATCTTTTGCAAAGTTCATTAATATTTCCTTGCTCATCATCTGTCTGTTAAAAAATTCTGTACCTTTATATTTACTTAAATGGATATGACCAGAAATACAAAATGGGCAAGAATGATTACAAGCATTAGAAGGATCAATTTCAACATTAATAGGGTCTACATTTTTATCATTGAAGAAATCAACAACCCTATCCAGATGATATAAAACCTTTGATTGAGGGTTAAACATTGTCTCCCTCTCAATAGGCAAGTTTTGTTTCATTATTTTTTTTTCTGAAAACATTATAAATGCTACAATATGTTTTTTTAATTACAAAACCAATATAATTTATTAATACAATACCTCTAAAAAAATTTTTTTCAGTGCATAAATCAAGCCAATTGAGCTATTAGTACTGGTCAGCTGCACGCATTACTGCGCTTCCACATCCAGCCTATCAACGTGGTGGTCTACCACGGCTCTATAGGAAGAACTAGTTTTGAGGTGAGTTTCCCGCTTAGATGCTTTCAGCAGTTATCTCGTCCATACTTAGCTACCCGGCACTGCAGCTGGCGCTACAACCGGTCCACCAGTGGTATGTTCAACCCGGTCCTCTCGTACTAGGGTCAACTCCTCTCAATTCTTCTACACGCATAGCAGATAGGGACCGAACTGTCTCACGACGTTCTGAACCCAGCTCACGTACCACTTTAATTGGCGAACAGCCAAACCCTTGGGACCTGCTCCAGCCCCAGGATGTGATGAGCCGACATCGAGGTGCCAAACACTGCCGTCGATATGAGCTCTTGGGCAGTATCAGCCTGTTATCCCCGGCGTACCTTTTATCCGTTGAGCGATGGCCCTTCCACTCAGAACCACCGGATCACTATGACCGACTTTCGTCTCTGCTCGACTTGTCAGTCTCACAGTCAGGCAAGCTTATGCCATTGCACTCTACGAACGATTTCTGACCGTTCTGAGCTTACCTTCGCACGCCTCCGTTACTATTTGGGAGGCGACCGCCCCAGTCAAACTACCCACCATACAATGTCTTGATGCCGGATGACGGCAATCAGTTAGATATCAAGAAAAACAAAAGAGGTATTTCACTGGTGACTCGACAAAAGCTGACGCCTTTGTTTCAATGTCTCCCTCCTATGCTAAATATGTTTTTCCTAACACCAATGTAAAGTTGCAGTAAAGGTGCACGGGGTCTTTCCGTCTAACTACGCGAACTCCGCATCTTCACGGAGAATTCAATTTCACTGAGTTGATGTTGGAGACAGCGGAGAAATCGTTACGCCATTCATGCAGGTCGGAACTTACCCGACAAGGAATTTCGCTACCTTAGGACCGTTATAGTTACGGCCGCCGTTTACTGGGGCTTCAGAAATGAGCTTGCACCCATCGCATTAACCTTCCAGCACCGGGCAGGCGTCAGACCCTATACATCCACTTACGTGTTAGCAGAGCCCTGTGTTTTTGATAAACAGTCGCTTCTCCCTGGCTTGTGCCACCTTTTTAAAGTTGCCTTAAAAAAGGTCTTCCTTATTCCGAAGTTACGGAAGCATTTTGCCGAGTTCCTTCAACATCATTCTCTCAAGCGCCTAAATATACTCTATTAATCCACCTGTGTCGGTTTAGGGTACGGTCTAATGATGGAGCTATTTCTTGGAACCTTTTCGCGGCAAGTTCAATCCATTAAGAACTCACAACTTACAAGATTCGTCACTACCATCTGGTTAAGGAATATTAACCTTATTTCCATCGACTACGGCTTTCGCCCTCGCCTTAGGTGCCGACTAACTCTGCGCGGATTAACCTTGCGCAGAAACCCTTGGATTTTCGGCGAAGAAGTTTTTCACTTCTTTTATCGTTACTTATGTCAGCATTCGCACTTCTGATACCTCCAGGATCCCTCGCGGGTATCCCTTCGCAGGCTTACAGAACGTTCCGCTACCAGTTGTAATTTTCGAAAAAATTACAAATCCACAGATTCGGTATATGATTTTAGCCCCGTTACATCTTCGGCGCAGAAACTCTATTAGACCGGTGAGCTGTTACGCTATCTTTAAAGGATGGCTGCTTCTAAGCCAACCTCCCGGCTGTTAAGGAATTTCCACATCCTTTCACACTTAATCATAATTTGGGGACCTTATCTGGTGGTCTGGGCTCTTTCCCTCTCGACCATGGACCTTAGCACCCACAGTCTGTCTGCTGAAGAACAATGTTTAGCATTCGGAGTTTTATTAGGTTTGGTAAGAATCTCTTCCCCCTAGCCCATTTAGTGCTCTACCTCTAAACATCTATTTATTCAACGCACTACCTAAATAGTTTTCGCGGAAAACCAGCTATCTACGAATTTGGTTGGCCTTTCACCCCTTACCACAAGTCATCCAAAGACTTTTCAACGTCAACTGGTTCGGTCCTCCGGTAAGTGTTACCTTACTTTCAACCTGCTCATGGTAAGCTCATTCGTTTTCGGGTCTAATTCATTAAACTAATCGCCCTATTAAGACTTGCTTTCGCTACGCCTACACCTAGATGGCTTAAGCTTGCTTAATAAATTAAGTCACTGACCCATTATACAAAAGGTACGCCGTCACTCTAAAAAGAGCTTCGACTGATTGTAGGCATGCGGTTTCAGGTTCTATTTCACTCCCCTAATAGGGGTTCTTTTCACCTTTCCCTCACGGTACTAGTTCACTATCGGTCACTGAAGAGTATTTAGGCTTAGAGGGTGGTCCCCCTATATTCGAGCAGGATTTCACGTGTCCCGCTTTACTCAAGAATTTTAATAAACATTACTCATACGGGACTATCACCCTCTATGGTTAACTTTTCCAAGTTATTCAAATTTTTTTATCAAAATTGCTGGCCTAGTCCGCTTTCGCTCGCCACTACTAACGGAATCTCAATTGATTTCTTTTCCTCTGGTTACTTAGATGTTTCAGTTCTCCAGGTTGTCTCTTTAAACCTATGTATTCAGTTTAAAGTACCACATAAAGTGGTGGGTTTCCCCATTCGGAAATTTTCGGATCAAAACTTACATACAGCTCCCCGAAACTTATCGCAGTATATCACGTCCTTCTTCGGCTTTCAGTGCCAAGGCATCCGCCACACGCCCTTAAACGCTTGATTTATGCACAGAAAAAAATTCTGTGTTGAATCAAATTTTTATTTGAACATTAGCTAATAACATTACTAATGTTCGGATATAGATATTGATATTAATTATTATTTTATTTACAATTTTTTATAACTAAGTGTTCTGGTGGAGGATAGCGGGATCGAACCGCTGACCTCCTGAATGCAAATCAGGCGCTCTCCCAGCTGAGCTAATCCCCCATGATCTTAAATTGGTGGGCCGAGAAAGACTCGAACTTTCGACCCCACCCTTATCAAGGGTGTGCTCTAACCAACTGAGCTACCGGCCCCCATGCAAGAGAAACACTGTTTTAAGAAGAGAAATGAGGACGGTCAACATTACCTGTATATTATTTAGAATGAAATTTTACTTTCATTCATCCTTAGAAAGGAGGTAATCCAGCCGCAGGTTCCCCTACGGCTACCTTGTTACGACTTCACCCCAGTCGCTGACTATACCGTGGTCAAGGGTATAAAACCTTGCCTTAAGGTAGAACCAACTCCCATGGTGTGACGGGCGGTGTGTACAAGACCCGGGAACGCATTCACCGTGGCACGCTGATCCACGATTACTAGTAATTCCAGCTTCATGCACTCGAGTTGCAGAGTGCAATCCGAACTGAGGTATCTTTTAAGGATTTGCTTAACGTCGCCGTTTTGCTTCCTGTTGTAGATACCATTGTAGCACGTGTGTAGCCCAACACGTAAGGGCCATGAGGACTTGACGTCATCCCCACCTTCCTCCAGCTTATCACTGGCAGTTCTTTCAGAGTGCCCAACTTAATGATGGCAACTAAAAGTGAGGGTTGCGCTCGTTGCGGGACTTAACCCAACATCTCACGACACGAGCTGACGACAGCCATGCAGCACCTGTGTTTCGTCCGGCCGAACCGAAAACTTTAATCTCTTAAAGTCGCGACGAACATGTCAAGTGTTGGTAAGGTTCTGCGCGTATCTTCGAATTAAACCACATGCTCCACTACTTGTGCGGGTCCCCGTCAATTCATTTGAGTTTTAACCTTGCGGTCGTACTCCCCAGGCGGTGTGTTTATTGCTTTCGCTGCGACACTGAAAATAAATTTCCAACGTCTAACACACATCGTTTACGGCATGGACTACGAGGGTATCTAATCCTCTTCGCTACCCATGCTTTCGTTCCTCAGTGTCAGTAATGATCCAGAAAGCTGCCTTCGCAATTGGTATTCTTTCTAATATCTACGAATTTCACCTCTACACTAGAAATTCTGCTTTCCTCTATCAAACTCTAGCTGAAAAGTTTTGATGGCAGTTCCAGAGTTAAGCTCTGGGATTTCACCACCAACTTTTTCAACCACCTACGAACTCTTTAAGCCCAGTAATTCCGAACTACGCTAGGTCCCTTCGTATTACCGCGGCTGCTGGCACGAAGTTAGCCGGACCTTCTTATTCGGGTACAGTCATTTTCTTCCCCGACGAAAGAGCTTTACAACCCAAGGGCCTTCTTCACTCACGCGGCATCGCTGCATCAGAGTTTCCTCCATTGTGCAAGATTCCCCACTGCTGCCTCCCGTAGGAGTTTGGGCCGTGTCTCAGTCCCAATGTGGCTGATCATCCTCTCAAATCAGCTATTGATCACAGTCTTGGTAGGCCATTACCCTACCAACAAACTAATCAAGTGCAGGCTCATCCAATGGTGCATAAAGCTTTCTCCGTAAAGACTTATCCGGTATTAGCACAAGTTTCCTCGTGTTATTCCAGGCCAAAGGGTAGATACCTACATGTTACTCACCCGTCTGCCACTAAGTATTGCTACTTCGTTCGACTTGCATGTGTTAGGCGTGCCGCCAGCGTACGTTCTGAGCCATGATCAAACTCTCAAGTTTAAAAACGGCGCACACTAGCTTCTATATAAATTCTAAGAATAAAATTTATATATGATTGAAGTGTGTACGACAAATTTTGGTAACCTTAACCGTCCACACTTCTCTTCTTAAATATTTACTTTTAAAATAGCTAATTGAGTAATAAAAACTCAATAATCCTCATAAATTTATTGTATTAACAATAATTTTCTTGAGAAAGTGTGATGCTTATAGGCTAAAAATAAAGGAAATCAAGCAATTATGAGGAAAAATACTTTTAAAAAAAGCCCTATTTTAATGGGTTTTTTTTGATTTTTTGATGATGCTAAACTATTAATTGAAAGTTCAAAAAAATTTAATGTTAAACAAAATAAAAATAAAAATAAAAAAAAACACTGAAATTTTCGCTTTAGGCCTATTGATATTTGTTACTATTATCGCAACCTCTTATTATAATTTTACAAAATCAAGAGTATATTCGAATTATAATATCATAACTAATAATATTTATTTTAAAAAAACTTTAAATCATTTTTTTGATAGTTTGGAGCCAAAATTTCGAAAAGTTAAACACCAAGTTGCTGTAGGAGAGACTTTTGATAATATTTTAGAAAAATATTTTATTAATGATATCGAGGCACAAAATATAAAAGAAAAATTATCAAAACAAATTAATCTCAATAAATTAAATACAAATCATAAAATTCAATTTACCTTAGACCAATCTACAAATTTAATAAAAGAGTTCATTTTTCAAGTCTCAAATACTGAAAAAATTTATCTAAGTAAGAACTCAAAAACAGATGAATTTAATCAAAAGATAATCTTAACAAAACTTAAAAAAAGTACAATATATAATGAAAATATAATATTAGAAAGTTTATATAAATCAGCTTCAGATAAAAGAATTCCCCCAAATATAATAATTGAATTCGCAAGAATTTATGGTTTTCAGGTTGACTTTCAAAGAGATATTAGAAAACAAGATGGTTTTCAAATAATGTACGAAGTTTTCGTTGATGACAATCAAAATGTTATTGAAACAGGAAATATTCTTTTTGCAAATCTTAAATTAAGTGGAGAAAATAATTCTTTATATTATTTTGATAAAGAAGGTAGTAAAGGTCATTATGATAAAAATGGAAAAAGTATAAAAAAAGCTTTAATGAAAACTCCTATTAATGGTGCAAGACTCTCATCTCCATTTGGAATGAGAAAACATCCGATAGATGGTTTTAATAAAATGCATCGTGGAACCGACTTTGCTGCACCAATGGGAACTCCAATAATGGCATCAGGTGATGGCGTAATTAAAAAAGCAGGTTGGTGTGGAGGTGGTGGAAATTGTATTGTCATAAGGCATAATTCAACTTATCAAACTATTTATGCACATATGTCTAAATTTGCAAAAGGTATTAGAAGTGGAGTTAGAGTTAAACAGGGACAGACTATTGGATATGTTGGTTCCACAGGCAAATCAACTGGTCCACATCTTCATTATGAAGTTGTTTTTAATGGAAAAAAAATTAATTCTCAAAAGCTAAAATTGCCTTCAGGGAAAATATTAAAAGGAAATGAGAGAAAAATATTTGAAACTACAAAAATTAAATTAGATGTTTTAAAATCTGAAAAAATTATTGGATTTAACTAAACAGCCTCTGATTGAACTTTTTGTTCTGTTTCTTTTTTTTTTTCAGAATTATCTTCTACTTTTTTTTCATCCTTAACTTCAATATTGTTTGTTAAAGAGGATGTTTCGTTGTTTTTCAACTTTTTGAAACTCTCCTTTTCATTTAATATTCTAGTAAAATGATCAGCATGTTGAAAATAATTTTCAGACATAATTTTGTCACCTACAGATAATGCTTCTCTTGCTAAATTATTATATTTTTCTATAAGCTTAGAGGCATTATGATTATTTCTACCAGGAACTTTTCTCTGAAAATTATCATTATTAGAAAAATTTGTATTATATTTTGATCTATCGGAAGATTTGAAATTTCTATCATTCCTTCTAAAGTTGTTTCTTCTATTGCTATTATTTCTAAAAGTTACCATTGATTTATATTTTTGTACTTATTATACATCTGTCATTTTTTGCCAAATCTTTAACGACTTTGTTTATATAAAAACCTTTATCTTTTAATATTTTTTTAACTTTATATTTTTGATCAAATCCTATCTCTAAAAATAATTTGCCATTTTTTTTTATCAGCTCAGAGGATTTGTCAATAACTTTTCTGATTTCTGACATTCCATCTAACCCACCATCAAGAGCAATTCTTGGTTCAAACTTTATTATATCACTCTCCAAATATTTTAATTTTAAACTGTTTATATAAGGAGGATTAGAAACTATTAAATCATATTTGCCATAATTGAAATTGTCAACATCTGATTTAAAAAACTTAACTTTATCTCTTAGTTTAAGTTTTAAAGTGTTCTTTTTACACATATCTATAGATTTTTTATTTATATCAATACCAACCCCTTGAAAGTTTTTCTTTTCCAAAATTATAGACAAAAGTATACATCCAGAACCTACCCCTATGTCTAAGATACTCAATTTGCTTTTATTTTTAGAAAATTCAAGAACTTGCTCCACAATTAATTCTGTATCAGGTCTTGGAACCAAAACATCTTCATTTACATTAAATTCATTTTTCCAAAATTCCTTTTTACCGGTCAAATAAGCTATTGGTTTTCCGTTAGATCTTTTGTTTACAAGATCTCTAAAGATAGAAATAGATTTTTTTTTAAGATTTTGACTTGAGTTTAATATTATAAATTTTCTATTCTTTTTAAGAACAGATGACATTAAAATTTCACTATCTAATTTTGCAGATTGAATATTATTTTTTTTCAATCGTATAAATGCTTTGTTTATCTCATTTTCTATATTCATAACTCAAATACTTTTTAAACTTTCTTCTTGAGCCTGTAATGTTAGAGACTCTATCATCTCATCAAATACTTCACCTTCAAGAAATTCTTCTAACTTGTGAAGAGTCAAATTAATTCTATGATCTGTAACTCTCCCTTGAGGAAAATTATAAGTTCTTATCCTTTCAGATCTATCACCAGTACCAATTTTATTTTTTCTGTCTTTAGATCTTTCATTGTCTATTCTAGATCTTTCTAACTCATAAAGTCTTGCTCTTAATATTTTCATTCCTTTTGCTTTATTTTTATGTTGTGATTTTTCATCCTGTTGAGAAACTGATAAACCAGTAGGTATATGAGTAATTCTCACCGCACTATCAGTTGTATTAACTGATTGACCACCTGGACCTCCTGCTCGAAAAACATCTATTCTTAAATCCGAGTCATTTATTTTTAGATCAACTTCCTCTGCTTCAGGTAAAACAGCAACAGTAGCTGCTGATGTGTGAACTCTTCCTTGAGTTTCTGTGTCTGGAACTCTTTGTACCCTATGAACCCCACTTTCATATTTAAGAGTAGAATATATATTTGTTCCTTTTATTGAGGCTATCACCTCTTTAAGGCCTCCTGCTTCACTTCTTGAAATAGAAATCAATTCTACATTCCATTTTTTTTTGTGACTTACTTTTTCATACATCTTAAAAAGATCAGATGCAAATAAGCTTGCTTCGAGACCACCTGTGCCTGCTCTGATTTCAATAATTGCATTTTTTTTATCAGCCTCATCTTTTGGTAATAAAAATAGTTTAAGTTTTTTCTCATTTTTTTCATGTTGTTCTCGTAAATCTTTAAGTTCAGCCTCTACCATTATTAACAATTCTTTATCAGAACTTTGATCATTTAAAATTTTTTCCAATTCAATTTTCTCTTTTTCAAATGAAATATATTTTTTTGCGTCTTCAATAATTTCATTTAAATCTGAATATTCTTTTGATTTTTCTGCAAAAAATTTCTTATCTATCTTTCCAGATGATAGATCTTTCTCTAATGTCAAATGTTTGCTAATTAGTTCTTCAATTGTTTTTAATGGTATCATTTTAACTATTTTCTATTTCGAAAGCTTTTTTTTCAACCTCACTTACGACCTTGTCAATCATATCATTAGTCGAAACTTTTTCTGATTGTATCCCCGACAAATAAAGCATATTATTTCCTTTATTCCCTCCGGTTATACCAACATCTGTCATTGCAGCTTCTCCAGGGCCATTAACCACACAACCTATTACTGAGAGAGTAATTGGTGTTTTTATATGTGAAAGCTTTTGTTCTAAAACTTTAACAGTCTCTATAACTTGAAAACCTTGCCTTGCACATGAGGGGCAGGAAATAATTCTAACTCCCCTTTCTCTTAAATTAAGTGATTTTAATATCTCATTTCCAATTTTAACCTCTTTTACTGGATCATCTGACAATGAGATCCTTATTGTGTCACCTATACCATCTAAAAGTAAAGTACCTAAACCAATTGAGGATTTAATACTTCCAGGTATAAAACCTCCAGCTTCAGTAATTCCTAGATGAAGAGGGTAATTAGTAATTTTTGATAGTTGACGATATGCTTGTATTGATAAAAATACATCTGAGGACTTAACACTTATTTTTAAATTATTAAAATTTTCATCCTCTAAAATTTTAACATTTCTTAAAGCACTTTCAACTAAAGCTTCAGGACAAGGTTCTCTAAACTTTTCTAAGATATCTTTTTCTAAGGATCCAGCGTTAACACCTACTCTAATAGAGCAATTATTGTCACTTGCTGCTTTTACAACTTCTTTAATTCTTTTTATATTGCCAATATTTCCAGGATTTATTCTTAAACAACTGGCCCCACTTTCTGCAGCTTCAATAGCTCTTTTATAGTGAAAATGAATATCAGCAACTATAGGTATATCAACATGTCTAACAATTTCTTTCAATGCTTTTGATGACAGCTCATCTGGACAAGAAACTCTAACTATGTCAGCACCTTCACTCTGAATTTCATTAATTTGTTTAATAGTAGCTTTTATATCTGTAGTACGAGTATTGGTCATTGATTGAACTGATATAGGATTATTTCCACCAACCTTTACTTTACCTACATTGATTTCTTTTGTTTTTCTTCTTTTGATATCTCTAAATGGTCTTATGCTCATTTTTGAATATGTAATTTAAATTCTTTATGTAAAGCAATTAATGCTTTTTTGATATTCTTCTTATCAATTAAAACTGAAATTTTAATCTCTGAAGTTGAAATTACTTGTATATTAATCTTTTTATTTGCAAGTGTTTGAAACATCCTAAAGGTTACACCAGGTGTTGCTATCATTCCAACACCAATTACTGAAATTTTTGAAACATCCTTTTTGAACAATAATTTTCTAAATTTAATATTATTATTTTCATTAATTATTTTTTTTGTTTTTTTTAAATCTTCTGTTTTAATTGTAAATGTTAAATCAGTCTCTTTACCATTAGCAGAAATATTCTGAACAACCATATCAACATTTATAGAATTTTTTGATAATGGCTTGAAAATTGCAGCAGCTACACCAGGTTTATCTTTCACACCTATAAGAGTAATTTTTGAGTCATTTTGGGTGGATGATATACCAGTAACAATCTTATTATTAATTATATTAGACCTTTTGGTAATTAATGTTCCTGGTTTTTTAGTAAAAGATGATTTTACTTCAATATCAATTCTATTTAATCTTGCATCTTGAATTGAAACTGGTTGCATAACTTTGGCTCCAAGTGAAGCCATTTCTAGCATTTCTTCATATGAAATTTCTTTGATTTTTTTTGCTTTTTTTAATTTATTTGGATCTGTTGTGTAAACACCTTCAACATCTGTATAAATTATACATTTTCTGGCCTTAAAAAACTTTGCGATCATAATTGCACTTGCGTCCGATCCCCCTCTTCCAAGGGAAGTAATTCTATTTTCATTATTAACTCCTTGAAATCCAGTAATGATTGGTATGCCACCTTCTTTTAAATATTTAATAATTTTTTTTTTATTGATTTGCTTAATCCTAGAGTTTTTATGATCTCCCTTTGTAATAATTGGAACTTGCCATGACAACCAAGATCTAGACTTATAACCTTTGTGAATTAATCTTCCTGCTATCAGAGAACAGGCTACCTGCTCTCCTGAAGATACTAAAACATCATGTTCTACATCAGAAAAACTATCACTTATTTCAAAAGATTTTTTTATTAACTCATTTGTCACACCACTCATTGCTGAGGAAATAACGATAACTTTATCATTTTTCTTTTTATGCTTTACAATTATATCAGCAACTCTTTTGATCTTTTTAATTGTACCGACTGATGTACCTCCAAATTTTAATACTACAATTTTCATGATAAACTATTATTTTAAAGTTAAAAAAATATTGAATAAATACATGTTGAATATAAAGTCAACTTACTTATGAAAAATAACACAATTAATAAAAAAGAAATAGAAAAATTTTCTAAAATTGCTGAAGAATGGTGGAATCCTCAAGGTAAATTTAAACCCTTGCACAAATTTAACCCGATCAGAATTTCATATATAAAGAATAATATAATTAGCTCTTTAAAACTTAAGAATACCAAAAGACCTTTAGAAAATGTTAAAATTTTAGATATCGGCTGTGGTGGTGGTCTATTATCAGAACCAATGAATAGATTAGGAGCAAATGTAGTAGGTATTGATGCTTCAGAAAAAAATATTAAAGTTGCAAAATTACATGCTAAGAAAAATAATCTTAATATTGATTACAGATGTGCGTCACCAGAAAAACTGTATACTAAAGAAAAATTTGATGTAATTTTGAATATGGAAATTATAGAACATGTTGATGATGTAAATTTTTTTTTAAAATCATGCTCAAATCTCTTAAAAAAAAATGGAATTATGTTTGTAGCAACTCTTAACAAAACTTTAAAATCATATTTATTTGCTATTATTGGTGCGGAATATATATTGCGTTGGCTTCCAATTGGAACACATGAGTGGGAGAAGTTCATAAAACCCAATGATTTAGTAGTTATGTTAAAAAATCAAGGTTTAAAGTTAGAGTCTCTAGATGGTATGAAATTTAATTTAGTTAGAGATGAATGGAGTTTAAGTTTAGATAAATCTATAAACTACATAGGAAAATTTATAAAAAATTAATTATTTTTATCTTCTACCCAGGGGATTATTTCAGTATCTATTCCTTCGTCTTTAAGTTCTTTAATTTCCTCATTCGAAACTGTGCCAAAAATACCTTTATCTTTTTTTTTATTATTGTAATGGATCGACCTTGCTTCATAAGCAAAGTTGTCCCCAACATAATCAAAATTATTTTTTATAAATTTTTGATATTCTTTAATTTTTTTATTCATTTCTTGTAATTTTAAGTTTTTCTTTTCTAAAATCTCTTTCTTATCTGGATTGTTGATTAATTTTGGTGCCATCAAAGTTTTTTCAATTTTCTTAGAGTTACAATTATGACAACTTAAATAATCTTTTTTTTTAAGTTTTTCAAATTCCAACGAAGAAGCAAACCAACTATCAAAAGATATATCGCAATTTTTACAAATCAATTTATATTTTATCATTTCGAGAATTTTTAGATTTAAGATAAAAGTTTGTCAAATTTTAACTCCGATAGTCAGCATTAATTTCTATATATTTTTTTGTTAAGTCCATTGTATATGCAGTAAAATTTTTTGATCCTAAAGAGAGATCTACACATATTTCAATTGCTTCATTCTTCATATAATTAGAAACCTCTTCCTCTTTATAGTTAATATCAATTTTACCATTTTGGATTATATATAAATCACCAAATTTAATTGATAATTTTTCTATATTAATTGAGGTGTTAGCCTTACCTATTGCCATCAAAATTCGTCCCCAATTAGGATCCTCGCCTGCAATAGCAGTTTTTACTAATGGCGAATTTGCAATTGAAAAAGCAATTTTTTTTGCATCGTTTTCGTTTTTACAATTTCTTATGTCAATTGTAATAAATTTAGAAGCACCTTCACCATCACACACAATTCTTTTTGCTAAATTCAATAAAACTTTGTTTAAAGATAAATCAAAATCTTTAATTTTTTCATCATTAATATTTTTAATTAAAGGATGTTTTTTTTTTGGCAGTAGAAAAAATAGTAATCATATCATTAGTACTAGTGTCACTGTCACAACTTATTGCGTTGAATGTGTTTGAAATATTTTTCTTTAAAAGTTTTTTTAAAATATCATTAGAAATATCAGCATCAGTAAATATATAACCTAGCGTGGTTGCCATATTTGGTTGTATCATCCCAGATCCCTTTGCGATCCCAAAAATTTTTACTTTGCTATTACCTATTAAACACTCCTCCATTGCCATTTTGGGTTGGGTATCTGTAGTCATAATACCTAATGCTGCTTTCATCCAAATATATTTATTTTGTGTGTATTTAATTTTATTTACCAAATCAGTTATTTTATTAAGTATTTTTTCCTCAGGAAATACTTCACCAATCGTACCTGTACAGCCAAAAATAATATCTTTTGGTTTGATTTTTTTTGGATATTCTTCATCATCTTTTTGTTTTAATGTAAGTTTCTCAGATACAGATTGAGCAATTTTTTCTAAACTCTTATATCCCTGTTTACCTGTAAAACAATTAGCGTTTCTAGTATTTACAACT
This sequence comes from uncultured Pelagibacteraceae bacterium, assembly GCA_902558815.1. Taxonomy (GTDB): domain Bacteria; phylum Pseudomonadota; class Alphaproteobacteria; order Pelagibacterales; family Pelagibacteraceae; genus Pelagibacter. Next base: position 16,307 of record CACEFF010000004.1, read on the forward strand.
AAAGAAGTTATCTTCTTAACTTTTTGTTTTAAATTCCATTTTATATTTTCAGATATTATTTTGGATTGTGTATAAACTGATGCATGATTGGCTCCATCCCTAAAATAAAACATCACTAAATCGTCTCGTGGACCTTTATACAAATTAGCAGATACTGTTGAAATTGATACTCCATCAATATGATCTAAATCTTGAAATTCCATCATTCTCTTATTTTTTGATTTAGAAGTGAAAAAATTAGTAAAATTTATACCCATAGTATTTAAAATAATTATTTAATAATTATATTAAAGGTTATAAGTAAATAATAAATCAAAAATTAATGCTAAATCCTCTTAACTTTATTTCCAAATTCATAAAATCAAGCAATCAAAGAGAATTAGATAGAATAAGCAAAATTGTTAAAAAGATTAATATTTTAGAAGAAACAACTAAGATTTTAAATGATGAGGATTTTCCAAAAAAAACCAAAGAATTTAAAGAAAGATTAAAAAATAAACAAACTCTTGAAGATATTCTTCCAGAGGCTTTCGCTTTAGTAAGGGAGGCATCTAAGAGAAAAAGAAATGAACGTCATTTCGATGTTCAACTTATTGGGGGAATAGTATTGCACGAGGGAAAAATTGCTGAGATGAGAACTGGTGAGGGAAAAACTTTAACTATTACACTTGCAGCTTATTTAAATGCACTTCTTGAAAAAGGTGTACACATAGTAACAGTGAATGACTATTTGGCAAAAAGAGACTCTCAAGAAATGGGTGAGATATATAATTTTTTAGGTCTTACATCAGGTTACATAAACAATGATCAAAACGACAATGAAAGAAAAAAAAATTATAATTGTGATATTACCTATGCAACAAATAGTGAGTTAGGATTTGATCATTTAAGAGATAATATGAAATACTCTGAAGATGAAATGGTCCAAAGAGAACATTTTTTTTCAATAGTTGATGAAATAGATTCCTGTTTAATTGATGAGGCAAGAACTCCACTAATAATTTCTGGAATGGCTGAGGATAAAACGAGTCAATATCTTGCTATTGATAGATTAATAAGGAATTTAAATGCAAAAGATTATGAAATTGATGAAAAAGATAAAAATATTCTTTTAACAAATGAAGGGATTAATAATGTTGAAAAAATATTTTCTAATGCAGGAATTTTAAAAAATAATAATTTTTATGATCCAGAAAATCTCAACTTGGTGCATCATGTTAACCAGGCGCTGCGTGCTAACCACCTATTCACCAAAGGTAAAGATTATATTATTCAAGATAATAGCTTAAAGATAATTGATGAACTCACTGGTAGAATTTTGGAAGGAAGAAGATTTGGAGATGGATTGCATCAAGCGCTTGAAGCCAAAGAAAAAATTGATATTCAGGCAGAAAATCAAACACTAGCATCTATTACATATCAAAATTATTTTAAGCTTTATAAAAAAATTTGTGGTTGTACGGGTACGGCTGAAACTGAGTCTGAAGAATTTTTTGAAATTTATAATTTACTCGTTATTGTAATCCCAACTAATAATAAAATGATCAGAGAAGACTTAAATGATCAGATTTTTAGAACCGAAACTGAAAAAAATACTGCAATAATAAAAAAAATTAAGGATTGTAATAAATCAGGCCAGCCACTATTAGTTTTTACCTCTAGTATTAATAAGTCCGAGACATACTCTAAACTTTTAAAAGAAGAAAATATCAAACACGTTGTTTTAAATGCCAAAAACCATGAGAATGAAGCTGAGATAATTGCCAATGCTGGAAAAAAGGGGTCAGTAATAATCACGACTAGTATTTCAGGAAGAGGAGTTGACATCCAATTAGGAGGTAAAAAGGGATCTGTGAACGAAAAAGAACTTACAATAAATAAGGAAAAAATTAAGTCACTAGGAGGGCTGTTTGTAATTGGAACTGAGAGAATGGAGTCTAGAAGAGTTGATAACCAAGCAAGAGGAAGATCAGGAAGACAGGGTGATGAAGGTAGTTCAATTTTTTATGTCAGCTTAGAAGATGACTTAATGAGAATTTTTGGATCAGAGTCTATGAATAATATTTTACAAAAATTAGGTCTCAAAGATGGAGAAAGTATTGATCACCCTTGGATAAATAAAGCGCTAGAAAGAGCACAACAAAAAGTTGAGGCTAGAAACTTTGATATAAGAAAGACTTTAATAAAATTTGACAATGTTCTTAATGATCAAAGATATGTAATTTTTTCTCAAAGAAAAAGTGCTATGAATAGTAATCAAATTTTCGAGTACTCAGATAAATTTTTAATTGAGATCACAGAAAATCTCTTAAATCTTAAAGACTATAAAAAATCTAATCCTAAAAATAATGAATTTGAAAAAAAAATTAAATCAATTTTAGGTAAAAGTGTTGATGAAACTGAATTTAATAACCTCATATTGTCAGATGATAAATCAATTAAAGAAAAAATGATTAATAAGTTTCAAGAAAATCGCAATGAGAGAATAAAGCTTTTGGGAGATAAACAGGCAAAAGAAATAGAAAAACGAATTTTTCTTCAATCAATTGATGTAAATTGGAAATCTCACATTCAATACTTAGAACAATTAAGACAAGTAATAGGATTGAGATCATATGGACAAAGAGATCCTCTTGTTGAATATAAAAAAGAAGCTTTTATTTTATTTGAAAACTTACTTGATAAATTAAAACTTGATTTTATTACAATATTAATAAATATAAAAGTTGTTGAAAAACCTGTAGAGAAAGAAAAAAAAATAGATAAAATAAAGATAGATCCAAAATATATTGGAAAAAAAATGAGTAGAAACGAGCCATGTCTTTGTGGGTCAGGAAAAAAATACAAGCGTTGTTGTGGGGCTTTATAAATAGATATATGATGATATTAAGATAATTAAAATCATTATTGATAGTAATATTTTAATTTTTTTAGATTTTAAAATCAATTCAAAATTATTGCTTTTGGTTTTTAAAGAACTTAAGTCCTCTAAATTATCCATAAAACCTTTACTTCTTCCAATCTTTAAAAATTTGTTTTTTCTTTCATTAATAATTTCTTCTGCCTGAAGTGTATTGAAATAATCTAAATTTTTTAATATTGAATTACGAACATTTTCTAAAATTAAGTTTTTATCTCTGTGAGCACCACCAATTGGTTCATCGATTATTCCATCAATAATTTGTAGTTCTAATAAATCTTTAGCTGACAGTTTCATGGCTTTAGCTGCATCTAACATTTTTTTTGGGTCTCTCCACAAAATTGTTGCACAGCCCTCTGGGGAAATAACAGAATAAATTGCGTTTTCTAACATAAGAACTCTACTAGCAGATGCCAAAGCAATAGCACCACCAGAACCACCTTCACCAATTATTATTGCTAGTGTTGGAACTTTTAATTTCATACAACACTCAATAGATTTTGCAATTGCTTCTGCTTGTCCCCTCTCTTCAGCTCCTACGCCTGGGTATGCACCTGGCGTATCAATAAAAGAAATTATGGGAATATTAAATTTATCTGCAAGCTCCATTAGTCTTATTGTTTTTCTATAACCCTCAGGTCTCATCATTCCAAAGTTTCTCTCAATTCTACTATCAAGGTCATCACCTTTTTCTTGACCTATAATTAAAACAGACTGGTCATTAAATTTAGCAAATCCAGTTAAAACTGATTTGTCTTCACCATAATGTCTGTCTCCAGAAAGAGGGATAAATTCATCAAATAAATTATCAATAAAAAATTTCGATTTTGGTCTTTCTTCATGTCTTGCAACCATAGTGGTTTGCCATTGATCTAAATTTGAATAAATAGATTTTAATTTTTGATCTAGTTCACTTTGTATTTTAGATATTTTTTGAGTATCGACTTCAGAAATTCCACTTTGATTATTATAAGGATCTTTAAGCTTCTCAATTTCATTCTCCAATTTCTTAATATCCGTCTCAAAATTTAAATAATTTTTCATCTGATAAATAATTATTACATAAGTGTGAAAAATGACAACAAAATGTCAATGCTTCTATTAATTATTTGACTTAATTTTACAAGGGTTTTAAAAAAGATTCATGTCAAATAATTACCAAAGTATAAATAACTTAAAAGTTGCTGATGAATTACTTTCTTTTGTGGATAATGAATTACTAAAAGACACAAATATTCAACCTAAAAAATTTTGGCTAGGGTTCGACGAGGCAGTTCACTCATTGGCATCTAAAAATAAAGAGTTAATAGAGACAAGAAAAAAATTACAAGATAAGATTGATGATTGGCATATCAAAAATAAGGGAAATGAAATTAAGATAGAAGAATATAAAAAATTTTTATATGAGATAGGCTATTTAAAAAACGAAGGGCCAGACTTTAAAATTGAAACTACCAATGTTGACGATGAAATTGCACAAATTGCTGGACCCCAACTAGTAGTTCCAATAATGAATGCTCGTTATACACTTAATGCTGCAAATGCGAGGTGGGTAAGCTTGTATGATAGTTTATATGGAACAAATATTATTGAGTCAGAAGAAGGTGGAAGTGAGAGATATGATCCCAACAGAGGTCAAGAAGTAATAAAGTATGTAAGAGAATTTTTTGATAAATATATTTCAATCAATGGAACAAGCTGGAAAAATATATCTAATTTAAAAGTTGTTAATAAAAACTTAGTAATTTTAAAAAATAATAATGAATACGAGTTAAAAGATAAAAATAAGTTTGTGGGTCATCGAGGAGATGCAAATAAGCCCGAGGCAATCATAATTAAAAATAATAATCTTCATTTTGAAATAATAATTAATCCAAAAGCTTTTAGTGCAGCCCATGATATTGCTGGAATTAGTGATGTAATCGCAGAGTCAGCTATTTCAACAATTTGTGATAATGAAGACAGTGTAGCAGCAGTAGATGCAAAGGACAAAGTTGCTTGTTATAAAAATTGGTTAGGTTTAATGAAAGGTAATTTAAAAATTCAGTTTGAAAAAAATGGTAAAAAATTAGAGAGAAAGCTTAACCCTGACAGAAATTATGTTTCAAAAGATGGAAAAGGATTAAAATTACACGGCAGGAGCCTTCTCTTAATTAGAAATGTTGGACACCTTATGACAAATCCATCAATTATTTTAAAAGATGGAAGTGAAATACCTGAAGGAATTATGGACGCCTTCATAACAACAGCAGCTGCAATTCACGATTTGAAAAATAAAAAAAATTCAAAAAAAGGTTCTATTTATATTGTAAAACCGAAAATGCATGGTCCTGAGGAAACATCATTTACAAATTTAATTTTCTCAAAAGTCGAGGAACTTTTAGGTCTTGAAAAATATACTTGTAAAATAGGAATAATGGATGAAGAAAGAAGAACTTCGGCAAATTTAAAAGAGTGTATAAGATCTTTAAAGAACCGAGTGTTTTTTATTAATACTGGTTTTTTAGATAGAACAGGCGATGAAATGCATACATCAATGGAAGCTGGGCCTATGATTAAAAAAGGAGATATGAAATCTTCGAAATGGATTTCAGCATATGAAAATAATAATGTAGATATTGGCTTAAAATGTGGTTTTTCTGGTAAAGCTCAAATTGGAAAAGGCATGTGGGCAATGCCAGATAAGATGAAAGAGATGCTGGAAGATAAGATCAGCCATCTAAAAGCTGGTGCTAACTGTGCATGGGTGCCCTCTCCTACAGCAGCCTCATTACACGCTCTTCATTATCATCAAATTAATATATTCGATGAACAAAAAAAAATTATTAATCGAAAACCTTCAAAGATAGATGATCTTCTTACAATTCCTGTAGCAGACAGACCCAATTGGTCTGTAAATGAAATAAACAAAGAAATTTCAAATTCTGCTCAAACTTTGTTGGGTTACGTGGTGCGATGGATTGATCAAGGGATAGGTTGTTCAAAAGTTCCAGATATAAATAATATTGGTCTTATGGAAGATAGAGCAACATTAAGAATTTCATCTCAACATATTGCAAATTGGATTCATCATGGGGTAACAACTAAAATTCAAGTTATGGAAATAATGAGAGAAATGGCTAAGATTGTTGACAAGCAAAATGCTGGAGATAAAAATTATATTAGAATGAGTGATGATTATGAAGGATCATTGTCTTTTAAAACTGCATGTGATTTGATTTTCAAAGGTAAAGACCAACCATCAGGATATACAGAACCACTTCTTCATTTAAATAGATTGAAAAAAAAAATTAATCAGAATTAGTGTTAAGCTTTAACCTATTTTTAAACGCTGAAAATAAAGTTCCATCATCCAAGTTTTCAATTTCACCTCCGATTGGTAGTCCTTGAGCTAATTTAGTTACATTTACTTTTAAATTTTTCAAACTATCTTGAATATAATAAGCTGTAGTTTGACCTTCTACAGTCGCGCTTGTTGCTAGAATCACTTCTTCAATTTGATCTCTTTTTACTCTTGCCACTAGGGAATTAATCAATAAATCCTCTTTTCTTTGTCCCATAGAAGATATTGTTCCTCCTAAAATATGAAAGTATCCTTTAAATATACTAGAATTTTCAATGGACCATTGATCAGCTATATCTTCTACTACACAAATTTTATTATATTTTTCTTTAGTATTTTCACAATTTTTACAACCATCAGATACTGATTTTAACGAACCACAGGAGCTACATCTTATTACATTTTTGTAAACTTGAGCTAAGGTATTAGCCATTGGTCTAACGAGCTCTTCCCTATTATTAATTAATTTTAAAACAATTCTTTTGGCCGACTTCGGGCCTAGTCCAGGAAGTTTAGATATTAACTTAATTAAATCTTCTATCTCATTTAAGTTTTGCATTATCTAAAATGGCCACTTAAAGCCTGGAATTCCAAAACCTCCTGTGGCTTTTGATATTTCCTCTTTAGTTTTGGTTTTAAGTTGAGCTTTAGCATTATTATGGGCTGCCACAATTAAATCCTCTATAATTGATTTTTTTTCTTTAAATGCGTCGTCTGAAATTTCAATTTTTTGCATTTCACCTTCGCCATCTAAGATTATTTTTACTGAATTTGACCCTGATAAACCTTCTGCCTTAATTTTTTTAATATTCTCTTGGCTTTCTTTCATTTTCGCCTCTAATTCTTTTGCTTTATCCAATATTTTGTTAAAATCTGTCATTTATTTCTCTGTTTCTTTTTTTGAAATTACTTCAACTAAATTAGCATCAGGAAATTTTTCTAAAACATCTTTGTATAATTTAGTTTTTTTAAAGTTTTTAACTAATTCATCTTTTTTATTTTGTTCTTTTTCTTTAATAGAGATATCGCCTTTTGTTTTACTAAAAGTTATAATCCATCTCTCACTTGTCCACTCGAAAAGTTTCAAAGATAGGTCTTTTACAAAATTTTTGTCAAGATTATCATTAAAAGATATTTCAATTCTACTACTTTCAAAATTTACTAGATTAACATTTTTTTCTAATTCATATTTGAGACGCATTTCTTTTTTTTGCGCACATGTCTGTAAAAGTTCTTCAAAGGAATTTATCAAAATCTTTCCTTCATTTTTAATTTCTGATTGTGTTTCTTTTTTTGTTTCAGGATTAATTTTTTTTTCTTGGGTAACACTTCTTATTTGATTAATGGCATCTATCCTAAAGTCAGAAACCAACTCTTTTTTATCACTCATCTTTGAATTATCTTTTTTTTCAATATGGTCATATGAAATCTTTGAATCATTAAGATATATTAATCTCATTAAAAGCATCTCGATAGAAAGATTTTGATTTGAAACTATATCTAACTCTTCAAGAGTTTTAATTATGAATTGCCAAAATAATATTAATATCTTGCTGTCTATACTTTTTGATAGCTCCTTAATTTTTAAAAACTCCTGATCATTTAAAGAAAAATTTGTACTTTCTAATGTCAAAGAGTTTATATTCTTAAAATAATATAATAATTCTAAGAAATCATTTATAAATACTTTAGGCTCAACTCCTTGATCATAAATCTTTCTATAAATATTTATAACTTTAATTTCTTCACCTTTTAAAATTAATTCAAATAAATCAATTAATTGAGACTTGTCAAAATATCCAAATATTTCTTGTGCTTTATTCAAATTTAACTCAGTATTTTTATCTAAAGTTAATAATGCTCTATCTAACAAAGATAGCGCATCTCTCACTGAGCCCTCAGAAATTTTTACTATTAGTTTTAAAGCATCGTCCGTCACTTTACCATTTTCTTTATCTTTAATCTTTTTTATAAATTCGAATAATTCTGATGATTTAATTCTAGATAAATCAAATCTTTGACATCTCGATACAACAGTAATTGGAATCTTTTTAATTTCTGTAGTTGCAAAAATAAACTTAAGATATTCTGGTGGTTCTTCCAAAGTTTTTAAAAGAGCATTAAATGCTTGTTTACTAAGCATATGCACTTCATCTATAATAAAAATTTTATATTTAGCTGAAGTTGGCCCATATCTTGAAAACTCAATCAGATCTCTCACATCATCTACACCCGTTTTGCTAGCAGCATCCATTTCTAAAACATCAATATGATTTGAATTAGCTATAGAATCACAGTTATCACATTTTTCTTTACATTTATTTTCAATTCCATTTAAACAATTAAGTGTCTTTGCAACAATTCTGGCAATTGTTGTTTTTCCAATCCCTCTGATACCAGTAAACAGGTATGCATTTGGAATTTTATCTGCTTTAATTGAGTTTGTAATAGTTTCAGCAACAACGTCTTGACCAATAAGATCATCAAACGTTTGTGGTCTATATTTTAATGCCAGAACTTTAGAATTTTTATTCATATAAATTTTAGGAGACTAGAACCTGAATAACTGTCTCTACGACTGCTTCTGTTAAGATCTGATCGGATTAAAGCAGCATTCACCTCTAGCCTCCAGAAGTATTATAGCAGTAATAAATTCTAATCTACAAGAAAAGATTATAATTTATTTTTCTCTTTCTTTATCAGCTTCAAAAACACCTAACACGTGAAAATCTTGACAGTGTAATCCCAATTCTTCCAAAGATTTTTGAACTTTTAAATCCTCTATATGCCCATCTAGATCACATAAAAAAAAGAAAGAATCGAAAGAATTTTTTTCAGGATAGCTTTGCAACTTTGTTAAATTAACACCGTTAATAGCAAATCCTCCAAGAGATTGGTATAATGCTGCTGGCTTACTTTTCAACTTAAATAAAAATGATGTAATATAATTTTTTTTACCAAATTCTGGTTGAGAAATATTCTTTCCCATTATTAAAAATCTTGTTAGATTACCTTTTTCATTTTCAATATTATTTTTTATTATTTCTAATCCATAAGTTTTAGCACTTAATGAAGATGCAATCGCAGATTTTGATTTGTCTTTGTTTTTAGAGATCATTTCTGCAGAACCAGCTGTATCAGCCCTAACATGTTCTGTTAAATTATTTGATTTAATAAAATTTGAACACTGTGACAGCGCTTGACCATGAGAATAAACATCTTTCAAGTCAGAAATCTGCGTGCCTGGTATTCCAAGAAGATTATGTTCTATCTTTTGAAAGTACTCTCCGTATATATTAAGTCTATATTCAAATATTAAGTATTCTATCCCAATGTTTCCTGTAATTCTGTTAGATTCAGGAATTATTATTTTTGAGCTAGAATCTTTAGATGCTTTTAAAAAACATTCATCAAAAGTTTTACATGGAACAATTTCAGCTTTTGGATCAATTGATAAAGCAGCTAAATGAGAATAAGCACCAAATGTACCTTGAAAAAAAATTTTACTCATTAGGACTTATATTCCATAATCTTTTTTATAGCCACAAAATCCTCCTTAGTATCCACTCCTATAGGTGAGGATTTTGCGAGAGCAACATTTATATTTATATTATTATCTAGAGCCCTTAATTGCTCTAATTTATATTTTATTTCATTTGTAGTCTGGTTAAGTGAAATAAATTTTTCAAGTGTTTCTAATTGATAACAGTAAATACCTAAATGATGGTATATATTTTTATTTGGTAGATTTATTTTTCTCATAAAATTTACCGCTTCAGGAAATTCTGAATTTCCTAAATTTTCTTTTGTTTCAACCTTAACAATATTTTGCCGGTTTAAAAAATCTTTATCAAGAATATTTGACGCCAGAGTCCCAAGCCTACACTTAGCTTTGATCATTTGAATATGTAATTTTTGAATATCCTTAATATTCATTAAAGGCTCGTCTCCTTGTAAGTTCATTACTAATTCAACATCTTTCTTTCCAAGCTTTTTTAGCGCCTCATAAATTCTGTCTGTACCAGTTTTATGGTTATTACTAGTCAGTATTGCTTGTCCTCCATTTTTTTTAACATCTTCAATAATTTCTTTATCTTCAGCTGCTACAAAAACTTCTCCAATATTTGCTTCTTCAGCTTTTTTAAAAACATGCGAAATGATTGATAAACCATTAATTTTAAGTAGTGGTTTACCTGGTAACCTAGTGGCCGATAATCTAGAGGGAATTATAATTAATGTTTTCATTCTTTTTTTTATTATGATTTAGATTATAAACAGAGGCAAAATTGTACATATAAATATAAGCAATTTTTTATTTATAGTGTTATACGTTCAAAATAAAATTTTATAAAATGGATTCTTTTGAAATAAATAAGATAGTTGCTGCTGTTTTAATGGTTGCTCTATTAATAATTGGAATAAGCAAGATTTCAGATATAGTTTTTCATGTGGAAAAACCTGAAACTCCTAGTTATGCTGTAGAGGTGGAACAAGTTGCATCTAGTTCTATTTCTGAGGTAAAACCTACTGATGATAAAATAGATATTGCAGCTCTCTTAGCAATGGGAGAAGTTTCTCACGGGGAGAAAGTTTTCAAAAAGTGTGCAGCTTGTCACTCGATTGTTAAAGATGGAAAAAATAATATAGGTCCAGCTTTGTATAATGTGGTTGGCAGAAAAGTTGGAATTATAAGTGATTACAAATATTCTAAAGCACTATCTGGATATGAAAAAGAATGGACCTTTGAAGAATTAAATGGTTATTTAATAAAACCAGCAAAATGGATTAAAGGAACTAAAATGGCTTTTGCTGGATTAAGGAAGGAAAAGGATAGAGCTTCAGTTATTAAATATCTGAATCAAAATTCGGATAATCCTTTGCCGCTACCTTAGTTTTCCAAAACAATATAATAATATACTTTTTTGAACGTGGACTCTGTTAAGAGCTTGTTGCCAAACTTTAGATTGCTTGCTTTTAAAAACAATATCATCTACCTCAGTTCCTCTTGGAAGGCAGTGTAAAAAGATAGCATCTCGTTTAGCAATTTTCATTAATTTTTGAGTGATTTTAAATCTTTTAAAATAACTTAATTTCTTCTTTTTATTAACTTTATCATTTAAAGAGATTACTTTATCAGAAAAAATAACATCAGCACCCATTGCTGCTTTTTTAGGATCATAATATACAGAAACTTTATTCTTATTATTTTTTATATAACTTAAAATTTTTTTATTAGGTTGATAGTTCTTCGGACAACCAATGTTTAGTTTAAAAGAAAATTTGATAGAAGCCGCAATTAAACTGTATAGAACATTATTAGAATCACCAATCCAAGTAATATTTAGTTTTGATATTGGTTTTTTTTTTATTTCTTCTATCGTAAAAATATCACTCAAAATTTGGCAAGGATGTTCTAACGGTGAAAGAGAATTTATAACAGGAATTGAAAGATATCTTTTAAATTCTTTTAATTTTTCATCACTATCAGTTCTAAGCATGAAAGCATTTCCAAAAGTAGACAATATTTTTGCTGTATCTTTAATACTTTCATCACCTTTTGACAGATGTAACTCATCTGGTCTAAGCGTTAAAGTACTACCTCCTAATTGTTTAATTGCTAAATAAAAGCTTAATCTAGTTCTTAAACTAGATTTTTCAAACATCTGAATTAATAATTTTCCTTTAAGTGGTGCACCTTTATCAACCTCTAAGGTACTTAATTTTTTTCTGAGATTTTTTCTTTTTTTAGCATCAATCAAAATTTTACGTAAGTTTTTGGGAGAGATATCTTTTAAATTAATGAAATGTTTCATTTAATCAAATTCCGAGCAAACTTTATTGATAATTTTTAAAGCTTGATTTATTTCATTTTTTTTCACATTTAGTGGAGGTAAAATTCTAACAACATTCTCAGCAGCTCTAATTGTTAGTAATTTATTTTTCATTAAAGCTTGAATAAAATTTGATTGATCTTTATAAAGTACCATACCAATTAAAAATCCTCTGCCTCTTATTTCTTTAATTATTTTTGGAAATTTATTTTTTGTCTTATTTAATTCACTATGAAAATAAGTCGAATTTATTTTTATTGTTTTTAAAAAAGATTTTTTAGAAATTATATCTAAAACTGTATTTCCTATTCTCATTGCTAATGGATTTCCGCCAAATGTAGAACCATGTGTACCAGCAGTCATTCCTTTAGCAACTTTTTTATTCATTAAGACTGCTCCTATGGGAAATCCACCTCCAATACCTTTAGCAATTGGAACTATATCTGGTTTTACTTTTGATTTTTCAAATGCAAAAAAATCTCCTGTTCTACCAATGCCACATTGAACTTCATCTAGAATCAACAATATTTTTTTTTTATTACATAACTTTCTAAGTTCTCTAATGCACCAATCAGGTATTTCTTTAATTCCCCCTTCACCCATGATTGTTTCTACCATTATTGCAGCTGTTTTCTTATTAATTAATTTTTTTAGTTTTTTGTGATCCCCAAAATTGAAGTGGTCAAAACCTTGAATTTTAGGTCCAAAACCCTCAGTCATTTTTTTTGATCCACTTGCAAAAATGGCAGCTAAAGTTCTGCCATGAAATGAATTTTTAATACAAATTATTCTGTTTTTTTCTGGTTTTCCTATTGAATAAAAATATCTTCTTGCAATTTTTATTGCTGCTTCTGTAGCTTCAGTACCACTATTTTGAAATATGACATAATCTGCAAAAGTTTTTTTTGCTAATTTTTTTGCAAGTAATTCACCCTCAGGAATAATAAAAGCATTGGATACATGCCATAGTTTTTTTGACTGATTATTCATTGCTTTAATCAATTTAGGATGAGCGTGGCCTAAAGAGTTTACGGCGATGCCTTGTACAAAATCTAAATATTTAGTTCCATTAGCAGTATATAGAAAACTTCCTTGACCTTTTGAAAATGAAATTTTTTTTCTATTATAATTTTTTGCTAAATTACTCATTAAGTAAACTTTTTATAATTAAAATATCTAGATACAAGCGGCGATTGAAAATAAAATGTAATTAATTTTATGATTTTTTGTGCATAACTTTAAATTCTCACTTGTTGATTTAAGTTTTATAACATTATATTGTATAAATAATAAATTATTACACAATATATAGTAAATTATGAGTTGGACAGAAGAAAAAGTAAAAAAATTAAAAGATCTTTGGGGAAAAGGTAATACGGCTAGTCAAATTGCTGAAATTATTGGAGGAGTAAGTAGAAATGCTGTTATAGGGAAAGCTCATAGACTTAACTTGTCTGCAAAAATAAAAACTCGTTCAGTGGGTTTAAACCAAAATTTAAAAAATTTTAATGAAAATAAAAACGACAGTTTTAAAAAAGTTCGAAAAAGTAAGTTTAAATCTTTAATAATAGAAAAAGACTTTGAACCTGAAAATCCAAAACAACTAGAAGAACTAGATGAGGGGTCATGTAAATGGCCAATAGGACACCCTGATGAAAAATCTTTCTACTTTTGTGGAAGATCATCTCTTAAAGATTTTTCATATTGCAAATTACATCTCCTCTTTGCATATCAGCCAAAAGGTAAAAAAGAAGATTTGTCTAAAAAAGAAGATGTACCAGATTTTATTCAAAAAAAAATTCAATCAGCATAAAATAAGTTAGTAAAAAATATTATTTAGTATTTTTTGAATTGTATTTTTCTGTTGAGTACTGACCTCCTGCTTTCCACATGTAACAGTATTTCTTTACCTCACTACTAAAAAAAAGTTTACTTGGTATGCCAATATCAAAATTAGTTTTATATTTTCCTGAAGTAATATTATCATATTTTAAAAGTCTCAACTGATCTCTTGTTAGTAGTGGTTTAGGAAATAACTGAAAAAAATTAGCTGTTATATTTGCAAGAAATATTGGAAGGGAAAGTAAAATTCTTTTTTTTCCAATTAAATTTAATAATTTTTCTACAATCTCTTTAAAAGTAATTGTTTCAGGACCTACGCATTCAATAATTTTAGAATTTATATCTTTTGTAATCACATGATAAATTATTTCTGTCAAATCATCACAGTGGATTGGCATAAATTTAGTTTTTCCTGAATGATATAAAGGGAAAATTGGTAGAATATTTAACAAACTCATTAAGTTTGTTGTAAAATTATCATCAACAGAATAAACTATAGATGGTCTTAGAATAGTTGTTAAAGGAAAATTTATTTGAATATTTTTTTCACCATCTAATTTACTTTTCGCATAATCAGAGTCTTTTGCGTCATTTATCCCAAGAGCAGAAATGTGTATAAATTTTTTCAAATTATATTCTTTACATAACTTTGAAAGTAAAGAGGGGAATAAATTATGTATATTGTTAAAAGAGTTTAATCTTTTTTTTTCGAATAATATCCCCACTAAATTTATACATACGTCTGCTTTTTCAAAAAGTTTTCTTAATTTGGTTTCATCAAAAATGCTTGATTCGACAATTTCAATGTAACCTGCGTTAGCTTGAGTTTTAATTAAGTAGCTTTTTTGGTGTATATTTCTTGTAACTACAGTAACAGTATAGTTATTTTTAGTTAACTTTCTAATAAGATGTCTTCCAATTTGACCACTTCCACCAAAAATTAGACAATTTTTTGCTTTCATATATATATGTTTAAAAATGAGTGTTGATATTAAACTTCATAAAAATGATTTACCAGATGGTTTAGACTTAGGCAATACTATAGCTGTTGATGGCGAATTTATGGGTCTAGATCTCAAAAGAGATCCACTTTGCCTACTTCAGATCTCCTCTGGAAACTCTGATGCTCACATAGTGCAACTTAATAGGAAAAATTATGATGCTCCAAATTTGAAAAAAATTTTATCTGACGAAAATGTCACAAAAATTTTTCATTTTGGGAGAGCAGATATTGCTCATATAAAATTTTATTTAAAGATCGATACAAATAATATTCTAGATACTAAAATTGCCTCAAAACTTGCAAGATCTTATTCGGATAACCACTCTCTTAAAACTTTAATTAAAGAATTTATTAATATTGATATAAGTAAACAATTTCAAAGTTCCGACTTTGGGGGAGATTTAACTCCAGCTCAATTAAAATATTGTGCTAATGATGTTTTATATCTTCATAAAATTCACGATGAATTAAAAAAAATATTAGTTAGAGAAAATCGAATAACTTTATATGAAGATTGCTTAAAATTTATTAAAACTAGAGTCAATCTTGATATAGCCATGTTTAAAGAAGATATTTGGTCACATTAATAAATTATGAGAAATGAAAATATCGAAATAGGTAAGAATGTAATTGATCTACAGATTAAAGCTCTAAAAAAATTGAAGTTTTCAATAGAGGGATCGTTTGATAAGGCGGTAAATACAATAATCAAATGTAAATCAAAAATTATAATTTGTGGAGTTGGTAAAAGTGGGATCATAGCCTCGAAAATCTCAGCTACTTTATCCTCTGTTGGAACACCTTCATTTTCAATATCTGCAAATGATTGTTCTCATGGAGATTTGGGACGAATTACCAAAAATGATATTTTAATATTAATTAGCTATTCTGGCAATACTTCAGAATTAAAAAATATAATTAAGTATGCAAAAATAAATAAGATCCCTCTAATTGGAATAGTTTCTAATAAAGACTCTTTATTGTATAGATCGTCAAATATTAAATTATTTATTCCGGAAGTAACAGAATCTGGTTATGGCATAGTACCAACATCTAGCACTACTATTCAACTTTCAATAGGTGATGCACTTGCCATAGCTTTGATGAATAAAAAAAAGTTTGGCAAACTTGATTTTAAAAAATTTCATCCTTCTGGAAATTTGGGTAATAAGCTTAAAACAGCAAGTGATATTATGCTTACTAAAAGTAAAATTCCATTTATTAATGAAAATCAATATATGAAAAAAGCTTTGAAAGTTATAAATATTAAACGGTTGGGCTTTTTAGTAGTCATCAACAATCAAGGCTTAACTAATGGTGTTTTTACTGATGGAGACTTAAAGCGATTAATGCAAAGAAAAAATAGAATTGAAAATCTAAAGATAAAATCATTTATGACAAAAAAACCTTATAGTGTTGAAAAAAATACATTGGCATCGGAAATTTTATTTCAAATGAATAAACGTAAAATTACAAATGTATGTGTACACGAGAAAGAAAATAAAAGAAAAACTATTGGAGTAATCCATATACACAATCTTTTGAATAATTTAGGATAAACAATTAATGAAAAAAAAATTTCAGTTTTTTCTTTTTTCATTAATCATATTAATTTCATTAGTTTTCTACAATTCGTATTTTAAATCTCCTACAGATCAAAGGTCTAATGATTTAACTGAAAAAGATGAAACAAAGCCAGTGGTTGGCAAAAATAACGTTATTAAGAACTTAAAATATGACGTGAAATTTGATGATAATAGTAAATATAGTATATCATCTAAAATTAGTGAGATCACTAATACTAACGATAATGAAATTGTAATAATGAAAGATGTAGCTGCAGAATTTAATGATGGTAAAAATCCAACAATATATATTACTTCAGACACAGCAACCTTTAATAATAGCTCATTTAACACAAGTTTTGAAACTAATGTAAGAGTAGAGTATATGGAAAATGTAATTACATCTGATAATTTAGATTTAAATTTTAAAAAAAATAATGTTTATATTTATAATAATGTTTTATATGAGGGATTAACAGGATTAATGAAAACTGACAATATACTAATCAATTTGTTTACGAAGGATGCTGAAATTTTTATGAATAGTCCAGCAAAAAAAGTGGAGATATCCTCAAAGTAAAATTATATGTCAAATATTAAAAAATTTAGAATAAAATCATTTAAGAATAAATCAATTTTAAAACTTGAAAAGGTTTCTTTAAAATATGGAAGAAATAGTATCTTAGACAACTTGTCCCTAAGCTTAAATCAAGGGCAAATTTTAGGATTACTTGGTCCGAATGGTGTGGGTAAGACAACTATATTTAATCTAATTACTGGACTTATATCTCCTGATTTTGGATCAATAATGATTAATTCTAAGGTAGTAAATGAATACCCAATATATCAAAGGACTTTAAAGTTTAAAATTGGGTTTGTTCCGCAACATGGGGGTTATTTTCACGATTTAACGGTTTATGAAAATTTGAAAGCTATAGCAGAAATTACCATTGAAAATGCAAGTTATAGAAATGAAAAAATTGACTCATTAATATCTAAATTTGAATTAGATCCTATAAGAGATATTAAAGCTAAATTTTTATCTGGAGGTCAA
This sequence comes from uncultured Pelagibacteraceae bacterium, assembly GCA_902558815.1. GTDB lineage: Bacteria > Pseudomonadota > Alphaproteobacteria > Pelagibacterales > Pelagibacteraceae > Pelagibacter. Next base: position 33,865 of record CACEFF010000004.1, read on the forward strand.
AAAAAGAAATTGGTAATAGCCATATCATTAATTTCTGAGCCAAAAATACTTCTTTTAGATGAGCCTTTTGCAGCATTAGACGTAATGACTATAAAAACACTACAAGAAATAATTGTTAATTTACAAACTTTAAATAACATTTCTGTTATATTGTGTGATCACCAAGCTAGGGATCTGCTTGCTTGTGTTGACACTGCTGCAATAATTCATAATGGAAAAGTAGTAGCAGAAGGAACTCCTACAAGTTTAATTCAAAATATAGAAGCTAAAAATGCTTATTTTGGAGAGTCATTCAAGATAAGTTGATTTACAATTAATGAAAAATAGCATTGAAATTTCAAGATTAATAAAACCTTTTAAAAAAAATCTGGATATCGAAGGTGATAAAAGTTTATCTATAAGATGGGCTCTAATTGCATCACAGGCAAATGGTAAATCAAAATCATTTAATTTGTTAAAGTCAGAAGATGTCATCAATACACTAAAGTGTCTTAAAAAACTTGGTATCAAAATTAAATTATTTAATAATTTTTGTGAAATAACAGGAAATGGTCTCAATGGTTTCAATTATAAAAGAAATATAACTTTAAATGCAGGTAACTCTGGAACATTAAGCCGACTGATTATGGGTTTATTAGTTCATAGTAAAAATCCAATCAAAATTATTGGAGACAAAAGTCTTTCAAAAAGAGATTTTGCAAGAGTAACTACGCCACTAAGATTATTTGGTGCAAACTTTAAAACTAATTCAGGGAAATTGCCAATTACAATTACTGGAACAGATTGTTCAAAACCAATTAAATATTTAGAGAACAGGGGTTCTGCTCAATGCAAAAGTACTATCATGCTTGCAGCTTTAAATACTAAAGGGGAAACACTTATAAAGGCAAAAAAGTCTAGAGATCATACTGAAATAATTTTTAGAAATCTCAATTTACCAATTAAAATAACAAAAAAAAAAAAATTCGATTTAATTAAGATTAAAGGGAAAAAAAGAATTAAACCTTTTAATTATAAGATTCCATCAGATATAAGCTCAAGTGCTTTTTTTATTGTTTTAACTGCACTCTCTAAAAATTCTAAATTGAATATTAAAAACGTTAACATAAACCCGACTAGAATAGGAATTCTTAAAATTTTAAAAATGATGGGTGTAAAAATACTGATTAAAAAAATAAGATTTTATAAAGGTGAAAAAATTGCAAATTTATTAATAGAGAGCACAAAAAATTTTAATGCTATCAATTGTCCTACAATATTAAATAGTTCAGCGATTGATGAATTCTTATTAATTTTTTTAGTTGCTGCTAAAGCCAAAGGAGTTTCGAATTTTAAAAAACTTTCTGAACTTAATCAAAAAGAAAGTCCAAGATTAAAGTGGGGTTCTAGAATTTTGAACAAAATGGGAGTCAAAACAGTTCTTACTAAAGATAGTATAAAAATTTACGGTAATCCAAATCTAGAAATAAAAAAGGATATAATTATTAAAGATTACTTAAAGGACCATAGAGTTTTTATGGCTAGCACCATTGCTGCTCTTACTCTTGGTGGTAGATGGAAAATTTATGATAGAAGTTCTATAAAAACATCATTTCCATCATTTATTAATAAGATAAAAAAACTTGGTGCTAAAATTTATTAAAGTTCTACATCAAGAAATTCATGTCCAAAAACCTTAAAAAATCAATAAAATATCAATTATTTATCACTTAAAACTAATTTTAAACTAAATTGAGTATTGATTATGATGTCAAATTTATCTAAAAGATCCAAGTTTTAAAAACAATATTTATATTAGGAAATAAAGTTAATTAATGGAAATTTATAAAGACCTATCAAATCAAGAGTCAAAAGAATTTGAAAAACTACTTAATAGTCAACTTTCAAAAATAAATATCGAAGAAGGTAAAATAATTGAAGGAAAGATAAATAAGATCACAGAAAAATTTGTTTTTTTATTTGTTGAGGGCCTTAAAAGTGAGCCAGTACTAGATATTAATGAATTAAAAAGTATGGGTCTTACAGATAAAATTAAAATCGGTGAAAAAATTTCAGTTCTTCTAGAAAAAATTGAGGATAAAAATGGAGAAGTTTTAGTTTCTGCTAGTAAAGCACAAAAAATTAAAGGTTGGGATAAACTAGTTGAGGCATATGAAAAAAATGAGCCTATCATGGGTAAAATTACTTCAAAGTGTAAAGGTGGCTGCATCGTAGAACACATAGATACTGGCTCTTTAATGTTTTTACCTGGTTCTCAAATAAGTGATAAACCTTTAAAAGATATAAGTCACTTAATGAATGAGCCTCAAAAATTTGCTCTTATAAAATTAGATAAAATAAGAGGTAATGCATGTGTCTCTAGAAGGGAAATCATTTCTTCTTTTAAAAAAGAGGATAAAGCAAAAATTATTGAGAGATTTAAAGTTGGTGACATCATTAAAGGTGCCGAAGTAAAAGGATACAGTAGTTTTGGTTGTTTTTTTAATGTGAATAATGAACTTGATGTTTTAGTGCACTTGCAAGAAATTTCTTATTCAAGAGTAAATCATCCTGACGAAGTCTTTAATATTGGTGAAAAGCACGATTTAAAAGTTATTTCTGTAGATAAAGAAAAATTACAGGTTGGATGCTCAGTTAAACAATTATCTCCAGATCCTTTTGAGCACATTGAAAATTATGAGTTAGGCAAAAATTATAAAGCAAAAGTAGTAAAGATTATGGACTTTGGTGCATTTTGTGAATTAGAACCTGGTCTTACTACATTACTTCATACAAGCGAACTCAGTTGGAGTAAAAAGAATATTTCTGCAAAAAAAATGTTTAGAGTTGGAGATGAAATAGATTGTGTAATTACGGAAATAGATAAAGAGAAAAGAAGAGTTGCAATTTCACACAGGCTCACAAAAGAAAATCCTTTTGTAGTTTTTGAAAAAAAATATCCAGTTGGAACAATTGTTGAGGGTGAGGTAGTAAATAAAAATGAGTATTCTTTGTTTGTTAAAGTTCAAGAATTAGATATTGATGCTTTTTTACATTGTAATGACTTGACTTATCTAAATAATGGAGAAGATGAATTAGCAAAATACAAAAAAGGTGACAAATTAAAAGTTAAAGTCTTAGAGATTAAATCATCTGATCAAAAAATTAGAGTTGGGCTTAGACAAACAAAACCAGATCCATTTGATTGGTTTAAAGATAAAAAAGTTAATCAAACAATTACAGTCAAAATTATATCAACAGATAATAAAGGATTAATTGTCAGACCAGAGGGATGTGAAATTGATCTAAATATTAAAAAATCTCAAATTGCTATAAATGCAGCAGATGCTCGACCCTCTAGATTTACTGGAGGAGAAAGAATTGATTGTGCTATTTCAGAATTAGATTTTGAAAAAAGAAAGGTGACTTTAAGTATCAAACTTCTAGAAGAAATTGAAAAAAAAGAGGCTTTAGAGAAGTATGGTGCTGAAGGATCAGGAAAAAATCTACCTTTTTCATCATTGTCTGAGGATTTAAAGAAAAAAGACAAGAAAAAAAAATAAAAAAGAAGACTTAAATTGGCTATAGTTAAATCAAGGCTTATAAAAGAATTAAAAAAATCATTTCCTAATTTTCTTTCTAAAGATCTAGAAAAACTCATTTTAGTTATTCTTAATGAAATAAAAAGTACCTTAAAAAGGGGTGAAAGAGTTGAATTAAGAGGATTCGGAGTATTTTCAACTCGTCTTCAGAAAGAGTCTATAAGAAGAAATCCTAAAACTGGTGAAAAAGTGATGGTGAAGCAAAAAAAAATAATACATTGGAAAATGTCTAAAGAATTATTTAAAAAACTTAATAATGATAAATAAAAAAATCTTTATTGCTTGTGACAGTACAAATATTTCAAAGATTAAAGAAATAATTAAAAAAACTCAAAAATTAAAAATTAAGATTGGATATAAATTTGGTTTAGAGTTTTTAAATTCTAAAAATGGAAGAATTTTCCTATCAAAATTGAAAAGGAAAATTATTTTTGCTGATCTTAAACTTCACGATATACCAAACACTTGTGTGTCTACAATTAAAGCAATAAAAGATTTGAAAGTGAATTACCTTACTATACATATTAGTTCTGGATTAGAAGCTTTAAAAGCTTGCAAAAAAATTTCAGGAAAAACCAAATTAATTGGTGTTACTGTTCTTACTTCACTTGATAATAATGCGCTAAAAAAAATTGGATTTAATAAAAGTGTTAAAAAATTAGTTTTGCATCAAGCCAAAATAGCTAATGAAGCAAAATTAGATGCTATTGTCTGTAGTGCTCAAGAAGTTCCTTTTATCAAAAAAGTTTTTAAAAAAGAAATAATCACACCTGGAATTAGATTTGATAACAAAAATAATGATCAAAAAAGAGTTCTAACACCTAAGCAAGCTTTTCAAAATGGAAGTGATTGGTTAGTTATTGGAAGACCAATAACTAAAGGAAACATTAAAAAGAATGTACAAAAATTAGTTAATCACTTGTCTCAATGATAAAAGGATGCAAAATTTGTGGGGTATCAGATTCTACAACATTAAAATATATTATAAACCACCCTTACCCTCCTCAATTTATTGGCTTTATTTGTAATTACAAAAAAAGCCCTAGATATTTAGAGATTAACAAATTAAAAAAATTAATAACTGTTAATAAAAAAAAAACTAAATTTGTAGCTGTGCTTGTGAAACCAGATAATGAAATTTTAGAGAAAATTAAAAGTTTGAAATTTGATTATTATCAGCTTTACGATTGTAGTCCAATTGAAACTCAATCAATCAAAAAAAAATATGATAAAAAAATTATAAGTGCTTTTACAGTTGAAAGTACTAAGGATATTGAAAGATCTAAATTATATAAAGATGTTACTGATATTTATCTATTTGATAGCAAAGGATATGAAAAAAGTATGTCATTTAAACATTCTTTAATTGAAAATATTGAATTTGATAAAAAGATTATGTTAGCAGGCAACATACAAATTAATGATAATCTTAAAAATTATTATAAAATAGCCGATATAATTGATATATCTGGGGGACTTGAAACATCTGGACTAAAAGATATTTCCAAAATAGAATTTTTTTTAAATAAAGTAAAAGATGAAACTTAAAAAAAAAATTGCTTTAATCGACCAGCATAATAAATTTGGATTTTGGGGTGGTAAATTTGGAGGAAGTTTTATTCCAGAAACTTTAAAAAAACCTGTTGAAGATTTAACTAAAAAGTTCCAAAAACTAAGGAAAGATAAAAAATTTTTAAAAAAGAGAGACTTTTATTTTAAAAATTATGTTGGTTCTCCAACTTCATTTATAAAGCTAGAAAAATTAACAGATCATTTAAATGGTGCACAAATCTGGGCAAAAGTAGTTTCTGAAGCTAATGGTGGTGCACATAAAATTTACAATGCTACTGTTCATGCATTAATTTGTAAATCAATGGGTAAAAAATACATTGTTGGAGACACTGGTGCAGGATATGCAGGTAAAATGCTGAGTATGGCAGCAAAAAAATTTGGTCTGAAATGTAAAATTTTTATGGGCGCAAAAGATATAAAAAGACAAAAACCTAATTGTGACGCTATGAGAAAAAATGGGGCGGAGATTATCCCCGTTTATTCAGGAAGCCAAACTTTAGTTGATGCAGTTAGTGAATGTATGAGATATTGGGTTTCAAACTGTGATAATACGCATATGTGTGTTGGTTCAACAGTCGGGCCTAATATCTTTGTAAAAATTTGTGGTTGGAGCACAGCACAAATTTCAAGGGAATTAAAGATTCAAATAAAAGATGAGTTTAAAAAAATTCCAAAAAAAATAAAATTAATAAATTGTGTTGGTGGTGGTAGTTCAGCTTATGGATTTTGGAGCAATTTTATTGATTATGATAAAAAACAAGTTGAACTTATTGGGGTAGAAGCTGGTGGACCAGAGAATTCAAAATTGCATGCAGCACCATTAAGTAGAAATGCAAAAATTGGAATTTTACATGGTGCGGCTTCATATGTTTGTCAAAATAAAGATGGTCAAATTGAAGAAACAGAGTCTATCAGTGCTGGCTTAGATTATCCTGGAGTTAGTCCTATTCATTGTTTTTTAAAAGACACTAGAAGAGCAAGATACACTTACGCAACAGATGAAGAGGCCTTAAATGCCTATAAAATGGTCACTCATTTTGAAAATCTTAACCCAAGTTTAGAACCAAGTCATGCTTTTGCTGAAGCAATAAAAATTGCTCCAAAATTAAATAAGGAAACAATCATTATTGTTAACTCGTGTGGAGATGCAAAAAAAGATAGGGATATTATAAAACAAAAACTAGGAAAATATTAATGAGCAACTCTTTAATCAACATCTCATTTAAAAACGCTAAAAAAGAAAATAGACCTGCTTTACTCACTTACACTGTGGCTGGTGATAATACCAAAAAAAAATCTTTAGAAATCCTGAAATCAATTTCAGAATATGCTGATATTTGTGAATTAGGATTCCCTCACAATACGCCCATTGCAGATGGTGGTCAAATACAAACTAGTGCTTATCGAGCTATCAAAAATGGTATCCAAATTAATGACGTTTTTTCGATTGTTAAAAGTTTCAAAAAAACTAAAAAAAATAAACCAATTATTTTAATGGGTTATTATAATATGATTTATCAATTTAATGAAAATAAATTTATTAAGAAATGTAAAGAATCTAAGGTTGATGGATTAATTGTAGTTGATTTACCTTATCCAGAAAACAAAATTTTTGCATCTAAATGTAAAAAAAAAAAAATAAATTTTATACAGCTTATTTCACCAACAACCTCAAAAAAAAGACGTAATCAAATTATAAAAGACTCACATGATATGATATATTACATTAGTATGCTATCAACTACGGGTGGCAAGTTAAAAGTTTCTCCAAAAAAAATTTTGCAAGAATACACAAAAATAAAAAAACAAAACAAATTGAAAAATATTGTTATTGGTTTTGGTATTACAGAAAAAACAATAAAATCATTAAAAAAAGCTGACGGATTAGTGGTCGGGAGTGCAATTTGTAAGGAAATAACCAATTCTATAAAAAAAAGACAAAATACTGTCACAAATGTTACTAATGTAGTTAAAAGATTGAAAAACAAAATTAAATGAACTGGATTACAAAAATAATTAAAGCGGGTGAGAAAATAAAATCTGCTATTCACAAAAGAGCTACAAAAGAGGATATTGAAAACAGTGATTGGACTTCGTGTTGTAGAGGACCAATTTTAAAAAAAGAATTAGAGGAAAATCTTTGGGTCTGTCCTGATTGTAATAAGCATCACAGAATTAGTCCTAAAAAGAGGTTTGATATTTTATTTGGAAAAAATAACTATGAAATATTCAAAACTCCTATTCCAAAAGATGATCCTTTAAATTGGACAGACTCAAAATCCTACAAAGACAGATTAAGAAGTGCTAGAAAAAAAACTGGTATGAATTGTGGAATGATGGTTGTTAGTGGATCAATTAATAATATCAAAATTACCGCAGTGGCATCTGATTTTAATTTCTTAGGCGCCTCAATGGCAGCTGCAGAAGGTGAGGCATTTTTATATGGCATTCAGTACGCTATAGAAAATCAAACTCCATTTTTATGTGTGAGTGCTGGAGGAGGAATGAGAATGATGGAAAGTTTAATTTCATTATCTCAAATGACAAGAACAACTTTAGGCATTAATGAGCTTAAAAAAAATAATCTTCCATATTTAGTTTGTATTACAGATCCAACAGCAGGAGGAATTACCGCATCATACGCAATGCTAGGTGATATCCACATCGCCGAACCTGGGGCTTTAATTGCATTTGCTGGTTCTAGAGTTATTCAGGGAACTGTAAAAGAAGAGTTACCAGAAGGATTTCAAAAAAGTGAATATGTTGAAAAGACTGGCTTTGTTGATTTAATAGTTGAAAGAAAAGAACTTTCTGAAAAAATTGGAACTTTATTGTCAATATTGTTAAAGAAAAATTCTGTTATAAGCACTGAAGAAAATGAAACTACAAAAAATACTCAGTCGCTTTCTAAGGTTGCATCCTAAAGAAATTGATCTAAGCCTAGATCGAATTTTAAATCTTTGTGATAAACTTGGAAATCCACAGAACAAAACTAAAGTTATAAATGTGGTGGGTACAAATGGAAAAAATTCAACCATTCAAGCATGTTATTCAATCTTAAAAGAGGCAAATATTAAATGCAATGTTTATACTAGCCCTCACTTACAAAAGGTAAATGAAAGGTTTGTATTTGACAATCAGGAATTGAAAGATGACGAACTATCGGATCTTTTTGAAGAAGTAGAAAAAGTTAATAATAACCAACCAATTACTTTTTTTGAAATTCTTACAGCATGTTACTTTTATAAAGCTGCTCAATATCCAGAGAATATTAACTTAGTTGAGTCTGGATTATTTTTTAGATTTGATGCCACTAATATACTAAAGAAAAATTTAGCAACTATCATAACATCAATAAGCAAAGATCATTTGGATTGGCTCCCTAAAAATGACCAAACTATTCAGAAAATTGTGTTTGAAAAAACCTCAAATCTTTTGAATTCAAATATTATAGTGGCGAAACAAAATCAAAATACGATGAACTATATCAAAAAAAATATTTCTAAAAATCAATCTAATAAAATTTTCTTTAATGAAGACTTTTCTTTTACAAATGGAGAAAATGGTTATTTTTATTATGAAGATAAACTTGGGGGATTAAAATTACCGGAACCAAATGTTCTTGGTCTGCATCAATTAGAGAATATTTCAACTGCGATAGTAACTTTAAGAATGTTAAACTTTAACATAAAAGATGAAAATATTAAAATAGGTATCCAAAAAATTAACAATATTGCAAGACTTCAAGAGATTGCTGCTGGAAAATTAAAGAATTTAGTTAAGGATAATCTATTTTTAATATCAGGAGATCATAATGAAGATGGTGCAAGGGTATTAAATGATTACCTCCAAAGTTTAGATTGCAATAAACATTTAATAGTTGGCATGATGGCCAATAAAAACCATGAAGGTTATATTAGATATCTTAAAAATATTTCGTCAATCACTACTGTTGATATCCCAAATCAACCAAATGCTATTAGCGGTAAAAAATTAAAAGATAAATTTAAAAATTTACCAAATGTTAAATATGCAGAAAGTGTTGAGAAGGCTATAAAATCTATAGAGTTAAATCGAGGCGATTTATTATTAATTACTGGATCACTTTATTTATGTTCAGAAGTTTTAAACTTAAATTAGATATTTTTTTCTAAAAATTCTTTCATGTGGCTTTCTGGAACTCCACCAACTTTTCTGTCCACTTCTACACCTTTTTTATAAATTATAACTGTAGGCACACCTCTTATTCCTGCGGTGCTTCCTGTATTTATCCCACCATCTTCAATATCTGCATAATAAAATCCTGCTTTATCTTTATACTCCACAGCTAACTTGTCCATGACTGGCTTTAAGGCTTTGCATGGTCCACACCAAGCAGCACTAAATTGAATAACTGACACATCTTCATTTTTAACTTTGTTATCAAAGTCTTCGTCTTTAAAATCTATAAGCATAATCTCTTTCTATTAATAAGTGCCCTAAAGTCAACTAGGTAATTTCATATTTTTTTTCAATAGACATAATAAATTCGTTAATTTCATCTAATTTTTTAAGTTCTTCTTCATCATCTTTATTATCTGCTTGATCTCGTAATACATCAATTTCGTTATAAGCCATCCCTATTGTTTGCCATTTTTCTTTATTTTTACTTAAAATTCTTCTCGCAATTTCACTTTTAATATTTTTATATAAATCCAGTGGTAAAATTTGTGGTGCTTCTTGATAAATAATTTTTTGTCCAAACCAGCTACATCTTTTATCTTGAAATTTATCTAGCATTCTTAATTTATCTTCCCAGGAAGAGCTGTGCCATATCTTAAATAAAGCTGTATCTTTGTTTGGAATGAACTTTTCGTATAAAGTTTCTTCTGGCAACAAATCTTCTTGGGTTTTGGTTTGTGCTTTTTCCTCTGCTGCTTCTCTATTAATAATTTGAATATTTTGACAAAATTTTTCGCTACTTCTTACTAGTTCTGCCCTTTTTTTAATTATTTCTAAATCAAGATCAGAATAAGCCTTTTCTTTTAATGCAAACTTTTTATCCAAAACTATTGGAGCTTTATTAGTTTTGATCACTCGAAGGGCTTTAGGACTAATCTTTTTTAAATTTGCTTTAAGCTCATTTACTGACATATTTAAAAACGGCTCTGGATCTCTTCTTAAATCCCATAAATACCCCCAAGATGCATAAGAAGGATGAAAACAATAAGTTGGATGTAATGTGCAAACTAAATACATCATATTTCTCCCTTTAACATTTTCAAAAATTGAATATATGCCTTCGCTTTTTAAAATGGACTCCACACTGCTCTTTGTTGAAGTGCGTAAAAATTTTTCCCAATTTGTTTTATGTTTGTCTTTTATAATTCTTAAAATTTTTAAGGAATTCTGTGCATCCACATAGGCAGTGTGGGCTGCTGAAGTATCAAAACCTTGTTGTCGAGCCAAGCCCTCTAAGGCTAAACTCTCATTCCCAGCTTCTGTTAATTCTGTTTTTAATGTTTTAGAATCTATAGTTTGAGCAGCTCTTGCTACATGTAAGCCATCATGTTCCTGATTTGGTGAGGAGTGAGTTATATAAGGATATCTGTTTCCCTTAAAAAAATTAAAATGAAACATCCGTCTATCAAAATTTAAATTACTCCAGCCCATAAACATAGCAGGAGCAGCTTTGACAAAGAAATTTTCAACAGCACCTAAAAATTCATAATGCGAGTAATTACCTTTAGTAAGTAAATCAATACTTGTAGAATTAACTAATAGGGCTTTAGCAGAAGGAACTTCTCCTTCTGGCATTCTGCCTCTGATATTTAATTTTCCAATCTCTTTAAGATTTTTATCAACTACTACCGCTCCAACTTCAATAATTGATCCCCAAATAGTACTGTTAGTTGTTTCTGTATCGTAAATTACTATTTTTTCCATATCTAAATTAAATTTGAAAGTTCATTAAATTTTTTTAATCTTCCTAGGAATAAATTTTGGTAAGTAATTAATTCTGAACCTTGAATCTTAAATTCTTGAAATAGATTATCTACTGTACAAACAAGAATTACACAAGATGTGATGTTTGTATTATACACAATATTATGAGCTAAAGAATATGCACTTGTTTGTAAAAACCAAGAGTCTATATACTCAGCTTTTTTTGGTTTATTACTTTGTTTAAAATCAATTATTGTTTGTTTATCTTCATAAACTCCAACACAGTCAGCAGTTCCTGCATATTTTTCTGGATAGTAAAGTGTGCATTCAACTCCCCATATTTCCTCTAACCTATTTTTTAAACCTTTATCAATAATTTCTTTAGCCATAGACTTGTGTTGTTCTCCATCTTCAAAAAAACTTAAATTTTCTCTTCCTAAAAGAAAAGACTCTAAATAATTATGCATTTTTGAGCCTCGACTACTTGCAGCTTTTGTAATTGCTTCAGCTTCTTTTTGACCAGTTCTTTCGCGCCAATTGGCTAAAGCTGCTTTTTCTTCCTCAGATTTAGTTGCATCTAAAATTGAAGTAACACTTGGTAGTTTTGACTCTCCTAGTACATATCTTCTAATTCCATCTTTTGTTGCTCTTGATGATGAAGGATAATCATATTTCTTATTCCATTGCATGAAGTTTCTTATAATCGTTAATGAAGGAAAAAAGAAATTAATTTTTAAGCTTTTTATTTCTTTCAACAAATTTTTCTACATTTTCTGTTTGAACAGCTTTCTCAACCTGCTCGGGATCTTTTATATTTTCTAGAGTTCTATTAATTGATCTTGCATCAGTACCAAACTTGTCAACTACAGTCATGGCTTCTTCTAATTTTTTCCTAAGTGTAATTATATTATCAAAATGTTTTCCAAATCTTGTGGTGATAGTTTTGAGATGATTGTATATTTCTGTAGCTCCTTTTTGAACTTTCAGTGATTGAAATCCCATATGTAAAGATTGCAAATAAGCTGAGAGAGTATTAGGGCCACAAATTACTATCTTATATTTTTTCATTAATTCTTGAGTTAAAAGTTCTTTGGTGCTTGGATCTTGATATTCAGTTAATTCTTTATAAAGACTTTCCGTTGGTGCATAAACTATTGCAAAATCTGTTGATTTAGGCGGAACTATATATTTTTCCATCACACTTTTAGCTTTGGCCTTAAAAGCACTTGCTAATTTTGCTCTGGCATCAGCAACTTCTCTTTTATCATCAGCTTCATGTGCATCAGTAATTGCTTTAAATTTTTCCAAAGGAAAATGAGAATCTACTGGAACTAAAACATCTCCTTGAAGTTTAATTGCAAATTCTACATTTTCACTTGTATCTTCTTTCATTTTAACATTCGTCATGAATTGAGATGCAGGCAATAAATCCTTAATTAAAGCATCAAGTGAATACTCTGCTAATGTTCCATATTTTTTAACACCTGCTAAAATTTTAGTAATGCCCTCCTGGCTTTGATTTAGTAATTGTACCTGTTGATTAAAATTACCGACCTTCTCATCAACTTTTGTTAAAGCTTCGGTCATATCCTTTGTAACCCCAGTTGATAAAGTATTGAAGGAAGTCGACATAGTGCCAAGCGAAGTATTGATAGTATTATTTAAGGTATCTTTTAATGTAACTATTTCAGTTTTTAAGTTGGCTATTTCCTCTGACTCTTTATTTTCTAACTTGGTTTTAGATCTGATATTCAAATACAAAATAGCCAAGGTCATACCTAACAAAGAAACTAAAATAATTAATAAAACAGTGTCCATGATTCGTAATCTGTATTATAAAGGTTTTTAATGGAATTATATCTTATTTTGAAAATTATATTTATAGTAGCCGTTTTGATAGCTCTTTACGCAATATTCATAAATTTAGATATTATCAAAATAATCCTTATTTATTTTAAAGATAAATTACTTGGCAAGTAAATTAACTAAAGTTTTTAGACCTTTTTTTTTTAGGTTTTTTTTTGAAGTAAAAATACATGCTTGGGATTTTAAAATCTCACCATCTTTTAAAATACGTAGATTATTACTTTTAATAGTCTCGCCAGTGGAACTGATATCAGTAATTAAATTTGCAGAGCCTGTAAAAGGATAGGCCTCAGTAGCACCCAAACTTTCAACTAATTGAAATTGTGTTACACCCTTTGAAAACAAGAATTCTTTAGTTAAGTTTGGATATTTAGTTGCAACTCTTAATTTTTTTTTCTTTTTATCTCGAAACTCAAATGCAATTTCTTCTAAATCTGCAACTGTCTGAACATCAATCCATGGATCTGGAATAGCGACAACTAGGGTTGCTTTTCCAAATTCATACTTTTTAACTAAGTTAATTTTTTTTTGAATATTAATCTCTCCTTCTTTAAGCAAATCTAAACCCGAAAAACCCACATCTAAAGAACCATCGCCTAATCTTTGAATAATTTCTCTTGCATGCAAATAAAGAATTTTAATGTTTGATTTACTTTTAATAGTACCAATTAATTCCCTTTCACCTCGTTCAGAAATTAATCTTAATTTTTTCTTTTTAAAGATGTTTAAAACATCTTTTCTTAGTCTGCCTTTACTGGGAATTCCAACATTAATTATATTCTTCATTTTAATAATTTAAATTTAAAGCAGCTCCTACTGCTGATATTTGTTTTTTTGAACCTAAGTCAGAAATTAACTGATCATATCTTCCACCATTGATTATATTTTTTACTTTTTTATTTGATTTGATATCAATCTTAAAAACCATCCCTGTATAATATTCAAGTTGTCTTCCAAAAGAAGTTGAAAAAACCACATTAAGTTTTGAAATTTTTTTAACCGAGGTTGGAAAATATCTTTGTTCTACTACTAAATTTATTTGATATTTTTTGAAGAATCTATTTAACACATCTGCAGTTTTATTAATTGGACATTTAATCTTTAAAAACTCTTTAATTATTTTTGATACATTTCTTCCTTTGCTTGGAAGTCTTGGATCTTTTATCTTTTTATCAAACCGCTTTAAGATTTCCTCAATTGATCTTTCAGCAACGATTGAATTCTTGTCACCTTTAAGCATTTTTAAATAACGTTTTTTATCTATTTCAACAATGGTTGGGTCAACATCAGAGTTTGTTTCTAACCTTTTTAACAAATCATTAAAATAGTCTTCTCTCCAAAAATGTCTTGATAATCTTAATCTCCATCTAGTTGGGATATCTAGTTTAGATATTAAAAGTTTAAATATTTCAACATTCCCTAATGTTAAAGTGCCTGATTTATATTTTAAATTTTTTAAAGAATTTAAAGAAGTGTTAATAATTTCTTTATCATCATTTTTTTCATCTTTAGAACCAATGATTTCAAATCCAATTTGATTTCTAATTATAGAGTCTTTTCTATTTTGAGATTTCCTATAAGCTTGACCACTATAAAATATTTTTTCTTTTCCTCTTAAATTATTTTCTAAATATCTTAGACATGAGACTATTGTTAAATCAGGACGTAAACATAGCTCTTTTCCATTTTGATCAATAAATGAAAAAATAAACTTTCTAAAATTTTCGCCGGATCTTTGAACAATATGATTTGTTTCAATTACCGATGGTAATTCTATATACTTAAATCCTTTGCTTTTAACAGTTTTAAGGATTTTTTCAGATAAGTTTTTTGATTTCATTTATTAAATTTGATTTAGGAATTGTTTGGCTATTTTCACCCTTAACACCTTTAAGATTTTTAATAGTAATAGTGCTGTCAGTAAATTCATTTTCTCCACAAATAATCGCAACAGCTAATTCACGCTTATTTGCTAAATCAAGCTGCTTTCCCAGGTTTTTTTTAGTACTTAAAAATACTTCAGCGTTAATATTATTTTCTCTTAATAAATCGACAATCTCATAATAATTCTTTAAATATTTTTGGTCCATTACACAAACTAAAACTGGTTTTTGATCTTTTGTTTTAATTTGATTAAGTTGCATTAATGCAAATAGTAATCGATCAACTCCAAAACTAATTCCTGTTCCAGGAACATCAACTCCTCTAAACCTTGAGATAAGCTTAGCATAGGCTCCTCCTGAACATACACTGCCAATATCAACCTCTTTACCTTTGTTGTTTGTAACTTTAAAATTTAAGTTAGTTTCTAAAATAAAATCAGAATAATAAGCTAACCCCCTTACAATTGTAAAATTAGATTTAACTTGCTTCAAATTAGATCCATAACCAAGTATCTCAAAAACATCCTCTAATTCTTTAATACCTTCTTGGGATAATGGGTTTTTTAAACTTTGTTTTAATTCTTTTAAATCTTTTATTTTTAAAAAATTTAATATTTGTGTTACTTGTTCATTGCCTAAATTAGCTCCCTTAGTGATAGCTCCACTTTGATCTTTTCTTTCTTTTTTAAGTAAATCTTCAACTCCTTTTAAACCAAATCCTGGTTTATCAAGTTTATCTATTGCTCTAATGACTTTAATTTTTTTTTCTTCAGATATCTTTAAATCATCAATTAAACCCTGAACTATTTTTCTATTACTTATATTAATTGTAAATTGATCCTTTTTTAAACCACAATCTGAAAGAGTGCTTGATATTAAATTACAGAGCTCTGCATTTGCTTGAGCAGGATTAACATTACCAACAATATCAAAATCTGCTTGCATAAATTCTCTATATCGACCATTTCCAGCTTTTTCATTTCTAAATACATTTTGAATTTGATATCGTTTAAAGATTGATGGAAGGTCTTGATTGTTTTGAGCATAAAATCTTGCAAGTGGGCTGGAAAGATCATAACGAAGAGTTATGTTTTTTTCTCCGTCTTCGAATGAAAATACATCAGACATAGGATTAGCTTCATCTTCTGCCAAAAAAGATCCAATATTTTCTGCAATTTCGAACGAAGGAGTTTCGAGAGCTTCTGCTCCAAATTTAATAAAATTTTTCTCAATAGCTTTTAAAAGCTTTTTTTTAAGAAGAACTTTTTTCCCCCAACGATCTTCAAATCCTGAAGGTAATCCAGGAACTAATTTATTTTCTTTATTCATTTTTTGGTACCCGGGCTGAGAATCGAACTCAAACTTAAAGTTCCACAAACTTTCGTGCTAACCGTTACACCACCCAGGCATCCCTTGTTTTTATATTATTTTTATGTGGATTAAAATTATATTATAAATAAATAGCCTATAGGCTATGGAAACAAATTTTATGTAATCTGTTTAAAACTATTTTGTTTGTTAAATTTATAATCATGAGGGTCTTTTTAGTCAAAAATTAAGATTATTCAACCCATAAAAGAAAAGGACGCCTTACTAATTACAAGAAAAACGTCCCTTAAAAATTTTATAACTAGTCTATTTTTTTTAAATTTACAGCTGAAGGGCCTTTTGGACCATCTTCAAGAGTAAACTCTAACTTGTCCCCTTCATTAAGATATCTCATGCCCCCAGTTTTAACTGCACTTGCATGAACAAACACATCTTTTTCTTTGTCTTCTCTTTCAATAAAGCCAAAACCCTTTTTTCCGTTAAACCATTTAACAGTTCCTTTTAATGTACTCATCTTATTTCTTAGTCCTTTGTTTTATTTATTATGTATTAAAGTTAATTTCTTTTTTGCGAATTTCAAGATGTTTTGGTGGTGCCTCGGGAAGGATTCGCACCTCCGACACAAGCCTTTTCAGGGCTCTGCTCTACTCCTGAGCTACCGAGGCAAAAATTTAACCTCTAAAGATTATTCTGCCTTTTGTAAGGTCATAAGGTGTCATTTCTACTGTCACATTATCACCTTGTAATACTCTAATTCTATTTTTTCTTAACTTGCCTGCTGTATGAGCTGTTACTATATGGCCATTTTCCAACTGTACTCTAAACATAGCATTAGGCAATAAATCGGTTACTTTACCTTTAAATTCAAGTAAATCTTGTTTTGACAAATTTATTTTCTCCTAATTCTTTTTTTTACAGATTCAGCATGTCCTGCTAACCCCTCATAATTTGCAAGAGTTATAACTGATGGTCCAAGACTTTCAATACCCTTTTTTGATAAGTTTATGTATGAAATTCTTTTATAAAATTCATTAACACTTATTCCACTAGAATATTTTGCAGAACCATTAGTTGGTAATATATGGTTTGATCCAGCGTTATAATCCGTCATTGCCATAATAGCAAATTTTCCTAAACAAATTGAACCTGCATTTTTAATTTCAGAAATAACTGATTTATAATTTTTAATATTTAATTCTAAATGTTCAGGCGCAATTTTATTAATAACATCTATAATTTTTTTATCTGAATTAACATGAATTAAAATTCCATTAGTTTCTAAACTTTTTTTTGCTATATTGGCTCTTGGAATTTCATTTATCTGTTTAGAAATTTCTAATTTAACTCTTTGAATCAATCTTTTATCTTTTGTAATTAGTATACATTGTGCAAGATTATCATGCTCAGCTTGGCCAATAAGATCACTTGCTATCCATTCAGGATTTGAAAATTTATCACATACTATTGTAACTTCAGAAGGTCCTGCTGTCATTCCTTCAATTCCAACATCTCCAAAAACTTCTTTTTTAGCAGCAGCCACATAAGCATTACCTGGACCAACAATTTTATTAACTTTTTTAATTTTTTTTGTTCCATATGCTGCAGCAGCAATCGCTGCTGGTCCTCCTATAGAATAAATTTCTTTTATATTACATTTCTTAGCAGCATATAAAACTGCAGGGTTTTGTTTGCCCCTATATCCTGGGTTTATCATTATTATTCTTTTTACTCCTGCTACTATTGCAGGGATAGCGTTCATTAGAACACTGGATGGGTATGATGCAGTTGAACCAGGAACATAAATTGCAACTGAGTCTAAAGGTAGATATTTATACTCAAGTTTATTTTTAAACTTATCGACATATGAAATATTTTTAAATTTTTGAAGAGAATGAAATTTATAAATTCTAGAATAAGCTAAATCTATTGATTTTTTTACTTTATTATCCAAAGATCTTATTGATTTAGAAATCAATTGAGAATTAGGTGTAATGATTTTGTTATGATTAAATCTTTTTTCATATTTTAAAATCGCTTTGTCTTTATTCTTTTTTACATCTCTAATTATATTTGAAACTTTCACTAAATTAGATTGAATTTTATTTTTTCTAACCTCGAGTAAATTTTCTAATATCTTGTCAAAATTTCTATTTTTACTATTTAGTGTTTTCATTATTCTTTAATATTGTTTTGATCTTCAAGCCTTACTTCAATTGCTTCGGTAGTCAAAGCAATGTGAGCATTATTTTTAAAAATTAAGTTTATCTCATAGTTATTTTTATTTTTCATATAATCAATAGCAATTAATTCTAAAATTAATTTATCGTCTTTTTGATCAATATTTTTTGATTTTACTTTATCAACAAAATCAAACCTGCAAATACTATTGATAATCTTATCTTTTTGATCCTCTTCTAATTTGGTTCGTTCAATTGATATTAAAAAAACTTTATTTGATCCTAAATATTTGATATCCGATACTTTTACTTTTGCTCCTGAACTATAAGCAGAAATCATTTGTAAGCCTTGGTTATCAGTTGCAATTATCTGTGCTAAGTATTTCTTGTCCATTAGTTTAATCTTCTTATTCTTGCTCCAACTTTCTTTAATTTTTTTTCTAAACTCTCATAACCTCTGTCTAAATGATAAATTCTATTAATTTGAGATTTTCCTTTAGCCGCTAATGCTGCTAATACAAGTGAAACAGAAGCCCGTAAATCTGTTGCCATTAATTCTGCTGCTTCAAATTTCGTATTTCCATTAATTAAAGCTTTATTTCCACTTATTGAAATTTTAGCTCCCATTCGATTCAATTCAGCTACGTGCATAAATCTATTTTCAAAAATATCTTCTCTAATCAATGACTTTTTATTTGCTTTACACAATAATACCATAATTTGCGCTTGCAAGTCTGTTGGAAATCCTGGATAAGGCGCCGTCTTAATATTTATATTCTTTATTTTTTTATTTCCAACAATCTTTATTTCATTTTTTTTTGTTGTTATTTTAGCCCCAATTTTTCTTAAAACATTTATTTCAGTCTGAAGAATGTATGGGATAACATTTTTAATTTTTAGATTTCCCTCAGTAATTGCTGCTGCAACAAGATATGTGCCTGCTTCAATCCTATCAAACATTATAGAATGAATAGCTTCTTTAGATTGATTTATACCGATAATTTGGATTGTACGCTTTGATATCCATTTTAGATTACACCCCATTTTGATTAAAAAATTAACTAAATCTTTTATCTCTGGTTCAATTGCACAATTACTTAAAATAGTTGTCCCTTTAGCGAGTGTTGAAGCTATTATTAAATTTTCTGTTGCCCCCACAGAAATCTTTGGAAAATTAATCTTTGAACCAATTAATCCTTTTGGTGCAAATGCATGCACATAGCCTTGAATAATTTTATATTTAACCCCAAGTTTTGATAAAGCTTTAAGATGAATATCAACAGGTCTTGTTCCAATTGAGCAACCTCCAGGAAGAGAAACTTTAGCATATCCAAATTTTGCAAGTAAAGGTCCAAGTACTAATATTCCTGCGCGCATTGTTTTAACTAAATTATATGATGCAAAATTTTTATTTTGCTTGGAATTATCAATAATCAATTTTCTTTTATTAAATTTAATCATTGATCCTAAAGATTTTAGTAAGTTAATCATAGTTTCTATATCTTTGACTTTTGGCAAATTATTCAAAAAAACTTTTTTTTTTGATAATAGGGTCGCTGCCAGAATAGGTAAGGAAGCATTCTTTGAGCCTGAAATATTTATTTGTCCTTTGAGCCTAATTGCTCCAAAGACTTCTAATTTTTGCATGATTACACTTTTGGTAAAGTTACACCTGTTTGCCCCATATATTTACCATTACGATCAGAATAAGTTACTTGAGGTTTTTCGTTTCCTTTTAGAAAGATAAATTGAGCAACACCTTCGTTTGCATAAATTTTTGCTGGAAGTGGAGTTGTGTTTGAAAATTCAAGAGTTACGTATCCTTCCCACCCTGGCTCTAGCGGTGTAACATTTACTATAATCCCACATCTTGCATATGTTGATTTTCCTAAACAAATTACTAAAACATCATTCGGAATTTTAAACTTTTCAATTGTTCTAGCCAGTACAAATGAATTTGGTGGAATAATACATTCCGAAGTATTTTTTGTAACAAAATTTGTTGGTTTAAAATTTTTAGGATCTACAATTTCAGAATTAACATTTGTGAAAATCTTAAATTCATCAGATACTCTTGCATCATAACCAAATGAAGATAAGCCATAAGATATGCTCTTACCCCTTACTTGTTTTTCCTCAAAAGGTGAAATCATATCTTGCTCTAGAGACATTTTTTTTATCCACTGATCAGAAAGGACTGGCATTATTTAGTTTTCTTCTTATTCCTTTTTTTAAATAATCTTCTTTTTTTTAAATTTTTTCTTAAAGCTAAACTTAATCGCTCATTTTTATTAATTTTACTCATTCTTTATTTGGATTTGTAAGAAAATCTAGAGTTATTGGTTTTGATGTATCTAAAACTTCTTTTGATTTATTGTCATCTTTTTTTGGACCCTCTTTAGCTAAACGTTTAGCTTTTTTTTCAGCAAGTTTTTTTTCTCTTTTAGCTTGCTTTTCCATAAGCTTTGCGCCTTTTGTAGATTTATAATCGTAATGAATGCCCATAAAAATTCCTTAGATAGATATAAATCATATTTTTCAAAAAATTAAGGCAATAATTTGAAAAAAATGCTTTATAGTCAATAATTTACTGTTTCTTATAAATGCTCCTGTAGTTAAATGGCATAACAAGTCCTTGGTAAGGACTAGTTCCCTGGTCAGTACAGGGTGGGAGCACCACTATTTTTTATAAAATAATTTTCTTAAAAAAATTGTTATAAAAATTAAAGTAAAAAAAGCTAAAAGAGGAATATATATATTTGATGAGAAAATTATTTCAGAGATTCTAGGAATTTCTGAATTTTTATCTATAATATTTTCTAAACCACTTCCTATAGAAACTACTAAAAAAACTTGAGGAATAATTCCTATTAATGTTGCTAAGAAAAAGTTACTTATTCTCACATTAAAAATTGTAGGCAAAAGACAACTTAGTTGCCAAGGTATTCCACCTATAAAACGATATATTAACAAATATATAAATTCAGAGTTTTTAAATTTAAGCTCAAGGTTTTTAAATTTATCTAAAAATTTTGTTCGAATTAAATCTTTTAAAAAGTAATTTCCAAAAGTATATAAAAAAGTTGCACCAACACTTAAGCCCAGAACTACGACAAGGGTTCCCAACCATTTCCCAAAAATGAAACCGCCAATAAGAGCAATCGGAGATCCAAAACCTAAAAATGGAAATACCCATAATATTGTAACCATTAAAAAAATTATGAATATCAAAAATAAATTAGAATTTTTAAGTTCTACAAAATATGATCTATTCTCTCTCAAGAAATCGTAAGATGTTATTTCCTGAAGACTAAATTTAGAAAAAAACAAAAATAAAAATATAGTTATTAAAATTATATAAGATAAACCTATGAATAATTTAATTTTTTTAGCTTTTTCCATTATTAATTATCGTATTTAAAAAATCTTCTATTTGCTATTTATATATTTAATTACTATAAAGAGCGAAATTTAATAAATATTTAACCACATTTATGAAAAGAACATATCAACCATCTAAAATTAAAAGAGCCAGAAAACATGGTTTTAGGTCAAAAATGAAAACTAAAGGTGGAAGAAAACTTTTAGCTAGAAGACGGGCTAGAGGCAGAAAATCATTAACTGTATCTGTTTAAATTGATGAAAAGCAAAATAATTGCTCTTTCAAAAAACGAAGAATTTAAAGAACTTCTTAAAAAGAAAAAAGTATCAAACAGATATGTAACTATTTTTTTTGGAAATTTAAGTAATAAAAATAATAAAAAGTTAAATATTTCATTTGTAACTAAAAAAAAAATAGGAAATGCTGTAAAGAGAAATAAAATTAAAAGAAGACTAAGAAGTATAATGAATGATGCAACTAAAAAAATATCAATAAAACTAGATTATTCATATCTTGTTATTGCCAAGCCAACTATGCTATTAAATGAATTTAGAAATATAAAAAAAATCTTATTTCAAGAATTTAAAAAAATAAAATAATGAATATTTTTACTCAAATTTTAATCAAAATAATAAAAGGTTACAAATTTTTTATTAGTCCTCTATTAGGTAATTCTTGTAGATATTTGCCTACATGTTCTGAATATAGTGTTGAAGCTTTAAAAATTCATGGTTTTTTTAAAGGATCTTATATGAGCTTAAAAAGAATTTTGTCATGTCATCCTATTAAGTTTTTAGGTGGTGGTGACGGCTTTGACCCAGTTAACAAAAATATAAAGGCAAAAAAATAATGGACTCAAAAAATGTAATAGCAGCGATTGCTTTATCATCGGCTGTAATAGTTCTTTATTCACTATTCTTTATACCTGAAAAGCCAATAGATAATCAAAATTTAGTTGAAAAAAATAAAATAGAACAAAGTACTGATGCCCCAAGTTTGGATAAGAAAGAAACTTTAATACAAATCTCAAGAGAAGATGCACTTAAAAAAAACGATAGAATTCAATTTGAAAACCAAAAAGTTATAGGATCAATATCTTTAAAAGGGGCTGCAATAGATGATTTGACTTTTAAAGATTATAATACCTCTTTAGAAAGTAATGAAAAAGTTACACTTCTAGGACCAAGAAGTACAGAAAATGGATATTTGATTGAGAGTGGTTTTGTTACATCTGATAAAAATATTGAGACTCCTGACTCTGATACTCTTTGGTCTGTAATCGGTAATGATAAATTATCTACACAATCCCCAATAAAATTATCATGGACAAATAAACAAGGAATTAAGTTTGAAAAAGAAATATCAATTGATGACAAATATTTATTTACAATTAATCAGAGTGTAAAAAATTCAACTGATAAAAAATATGACTTTTATTCGTATGGTCAAATTATAAGAAATAAGATTCCTGAAATATCAAATTTTTATATTCTTCATGAAGGTTTAATTGCTACTCTTGATGACGAGTTAATAGAGGAAGATTATGATGACATTCAAGAGAAAAAGTTTTCAAGAATCTCTCAAAAAGGGTGGTTGGGTATAGGAGATAAATATTGGATTACTTCATTAATACCACCGAAAGATAAAGAATTTAAAACTACATTTGATTATAAAAAAAAATTTAGAGCAAATTTTATAGCTTCTGAACCTTTAGAATTAAAAGAGAACAGTAAAATTGAGGAAAAGTTACAGATTATAGTGGCCGCAAAGAGAGTTGACATTATTGATGGTTATGCAGACACATTAAATATTGATAAATTTGATTTAGCAATTGATTGGGGGTTTTTATACTTTATTACTAAACCTCTTTTTTTTGGTATAGATTATTTTTTCAAACTATTAGGAAATTATGGTCTAGCAATTATAGCAATAACAATTTGTATTAGATTGGCATTTTTCCCACTCGCAAATTTTTCGTTTAGAAGTATGGCAAAAATGAAAGCCCTTCAACCTGAAATGGTAAGGCTTAAAGAACTACATAAAAATGATAAGATGAAGTTACAACAAGAGATGATGGCTCTTTATAAAAAAGAAAAAGTTAATCCAATGTCTGGATGCTTACCGATACTAGTGCAAATTCCAGTTTTTTTTGCCTTGTATAAAGTTTTATTTGTAACAATAGAAATGAGACAAATGCCATTTTATGGCTGGATACATGATTTAAGTGAACGTGATCCAACTAGTATATTTAATTTATTTGGCTTATTACCTTATGATGTCCCTTCATTCTTAATAATTGGGGCATGGCCGGTTGCGATGGGTGTTTCAATGTGGGTTCAGCAAAAACTTAATCCAGCTCCTACAGATGCTATGCAGGCAAAGATATTTATGTTTTTTCCACTTTTCTTAACAGTGATACTTGCGCCATTCCCAAGTGGGTTGGTGATTTATTGGACAGTAAATAATATTTTAACTATGGCCCAACAAGTATTTATCATGAAACGAACTACAGTTAAAACTGTTACTTAGATTTAGGAACATCAAAAAAATTAATGGATTTAAAAAAAATATTACCAGTGAATGGCCCACCAATTGAGGAGGTAGCAAAATATATTGAAAAATATAAAAATGATTTAATAGTTATTAAATATGGAGGTAATGTTTTTATTGACAGGAATATATTCAATAATTTTATATCTGACATAAGTTTATTAAATAAGTTAGGACTTTCAATTGTAGTAGTTCACGGAGGTGGACCCAGAATAAAAAGAGAATTAGATAAATCTAATATTAAATCTAAATTCATAAGAGGATTAAGGGTAACTGATAAAAAAATTATAGGCATAGTTGAGTCAGTTCTCATTGATTTTAATAATGATATTGTCTCATCATTAAAAGAAATTGGTTCACATGCTATTTCTATTAATACAAAAAAAAATAATATTATTGAGGTTATTCCTGAGGCAGATGAGCTTGGATTTGTTGGATTACCTTATAAAATTAATGTTGAAATGATAACTGATACGATTAAAAAAAATATAATTCCAATAATATCACCTTTAGGTATAGGAAAAAATAATCAAGCTTATAATATAAATGGGGATACCGCTGCAGGGGCTATAGCAAAGTCTTTAAAATCTAGAAGATTACTTTTAATGACGAATGTTAAAGGTGTTCTTGACAAAGAAAAAAAGCTCATAGAAGAAATTTCTTCCTCAGAAATTTTAGAAATGATTAAAAATGAAACTATAACCGAAGGAATGATACCAAAAATCAATACTTGCTTGGATGCCATTAATAACGGAGTCACTGCAGTAGGAATCATTGATGGTAGAGAAAAACATTCAATATTATTTGAAATATTTTCTGATAAAGGTTCTGGAACATTAATAAGAAAATGAAAGAGCTAACAGAAATTAAATTTTGGATATTTGATTTAGACAATACTCTTTATAGTGGTCAAACTAAGGTTTTTTCTGAAGTTGATAAAAAGATGTCATCATTTATTTCAAAAAAATTCAATGTTGATCTCGTTGAAGCTAAGAAGATCCAAAAAGAATATTTCTATGAGTACGGGACAACATTATCGGGATTAATGAAGAAAAAAAATGTTAACCCTAATGAATTTTTAGAATTTGTTCATGATATTGATATATCATGGCTTGCAAAAGATGAACTTTTAAAAAGAGAGCTCGTTAAAATCAAAGAAAAAAAATATATTTTTTCAAATGGTTCTCATGCGCACATTAAAAATGTGACAAACCAATTAGGAATTGATGGGCTATTCGATGGAGCTTTTGATATAACTGATGCAAATTTTGTTCCAAAACCTCACATAGATCCTTATAAAAAACTAATTGAAAAATTTCAATTAGACCCAAAAAAATCTATATTAATAGAAGATATAGCCCACAATCTAGAACAAGCTAAAAATTTAGGAATGAAAACTTGTTGGCTTGAAAATGATGAAGCTTTTGCAAAAAAAGATGCTAACAAGTCATACATCGATTATAAGATTAATAACTTGCCTTCTTTTCTTCAAAAAATTAATATATTAAGAAACAATTAAATCAAAAAATTATGAGTAATTTAGAGAAAATTATTAACGACGCTTGGGAAAAAAAAGATCATGTAAATCAAAATTCTGATCAAGCACTAAAAGATGTAATCAATCAAGTGATTGATGATTTAGATAGTGGCAAATCAAGAGTTGCTGAAAAAATCAATGGAGAATGGGTTACACATCAGCATTTAAAAAAAGCAATTATGCTAAGTTTTAGAATTTATCCAATGGAAAACTTAAATGGACCCTATAGCAGTTGGTATGACAAGGCTCATTTATTAAAAGGTAAAACTGCTGGATGGTCTAAAGAAGATCATGAAAAAGCTGGCTTTAGAATGGTTCCGAATTCTCCAGTTAGAAAAGGGTCATACGTAGGTAAAAATGCTGTTCTAATGCCTTGTTACGTTAACATAGGTGCATACATTGATGAGGGCACAATGATAGATACTTTTGCAAGAGCAGGAAGTTGTTGTCAAATTGGAAAAAATTGCCATATATCTGCTGGATCTGGTGTAGGAGGGGTCTTGGAACCAGCACAAGCGCTTCCAACAATTATAGAGGACAATGTTTTTTTGGGAGCAATGTCAGAAGTTGTTGAAGGAGTGATTGTAGGTGAAGGTTCTGTTTTGAGTATGGGTATGTACATTGGTCAATCAACTAAGATTGTAAATCGAAAAACAGGTGAAATTAACTATGGTAAAATTCCACCCTATTCAGTTGTTGTTCCTGGCTCACTACCTGACAAGAATAATTCATCTGCACCATCACTTTATTGTGCGGTGATAATTAAACAAGTTGACGAAAAAACAAGATCAAAAACATCAATTAATGATCTTTTAAGAGAATAAATTCATGAAAATTTTCAACGAAGTTATATTAGCAAAAGAGCTAATCAAATTTCCATCCATAACGCCAACTGATGCTGGTGTGATGAGGTTTTTGGAAAAAAAACTAAAAAAATTAGGTTTTAAAACTAAGATAATTGAATTTAGAGAGAAAAATTTTAAACCAGTTAAAAATTTATATGCAAAACTGGGAAATAAAGAGCCCAATTTTTGCTATGCTGGTCACTTAGATGTTGTTCCTCCTGGGAATATTAATGACTGGACAATTAATCCTTTTAAACCCTCTATTAAGAATGGTTATTTAATAGGTAGAGGTGCTAATGATATGAAAAGCTCTATTGCAGCTTTTGTTTCAGCTTTAAGTACTTTTTTAAATAATAATAATAATTTTAATGGATCTATTAGCCTATTAATTACAGGTGATGAGGAAGGTGATGCAGTAAATGGAACAAAGAAAGTTGTAGATTATCTAAAAAAAAGAAAAGAAAAAATTGATTTCTGTTTAGTTGGAGAGCCTACTAATCCAAATAAGTTAGGAGAGATGATAAAAATAGGACGTAGAGGTAGTTTGACAGGAAAACTCAAAATAAATGGAGTTCAAGGTCATGTTGCTTATCCTCATAGAGCAAATAATCCATCAACTACAATTATTAAAATTTTGAAAGAACTCAAAGATCTCAAATTTGATAAAGGAACAAAAGATTTTCAACCAACAAATCTTGAGATTACTAGAATAAATATAGATAACCATGCTGATAATGTTATTCCTGGTACCGCTGAAGCAACCTTTAATATTAGGTTTAATAATAAACATTCATCAAAATCTATCAAAAAAAGACTTAATAAAATTTTTAAAAGAATATGTAAAAAAAATAAGTCTAATTATATTATTGAATATAGAGTTTCTGGTGAAGCTTTTTTAACAAAGCCAAATAATACTACTTATATGATTCAAAATATCATAAAAAAAATTACGAAAATTAAACCAAAGCTTTCTACAACTGGAGGAACCTCTGATGCTAGATTTATAAGAAAAATATCTCCATGTTTAGAGTTTGGATTAGTGGGTAAAACTATGCATAAGGTTGATGAAGCGGTGTCGTTAAAAGATTTAAAAAATCTTAAGAAAATATATCAGAATATTTTACAAGAATACTTTAAGTGAAAACTGGACTAATAACCTCTGATACATTCCTAAATCATAATACAGGGCCTGGCCACCCTGAGCAAATTGCAAGAGTATCTATAATTAATGAAAATTTTAAAAAATTAAATAATAAAAAAATTTTTTGGAAAAAACCAACTCTTATAACAGACGATGTGATCAAAGATACTCATGACACTGAATATATAAATTTAGTTAAAAATTCTTTTCCTGATAAAGGTTTTTCATCACTAGATGGGGATACTATTATTTCACCTGGAAGTAGAGAAGCTACATTTGATGCTGCTGGCTCAATTATCGCTGCTATAGATGGTATCCATAATAAAGAATTTAAAAATGCTTTTTGCAACGTACGTCCTCCAGGTCATCATTGTAATCAAAACAAAGCAGCTGGTTTTTGTATTTTAAATAATATTGCTATTGGAGCTAAATATTTATTAAACAAATATAAATATAAAAAAGTTGCTATCGTAGATTTCGATGTTCATCATGGTAATGGTACACAAGATATTTTTTATGAAAATGAGAATGTTTTGTTTATATCAACTCACCAATATCCATATTACCCTGGAACTGGTTCTGAAAAGGAAAAAGGTAAATTTAATAATATTTTCAATATACCTTTACCTGCTGGTACAAATTCTGAGGAATATTTAAATGCTTTTGAGTTTGCTTTAAAAAAATTGAAAGAATTTAAACCTGAGTTTGTTCTAATTAGTGCTGGATTTGACTCGCATTTTAAAGACCCCCTTGCACAATTCAAACTTGAAACTGAAGATTTTTATACGATAACAAAAAGAATTCTAGAAAACTCTAAAGAATTTTGTAATGGAAAGGTTGTTTCGATACTTGAAGGCGGATATGACTTACAAGCTCTTAAAGATAGCACTCAAAGACATGTTGATGCATTAATAGAATTCAATTGATAAATATTTAATACATTATAAATAGCCTCCATGAAATTATACAGAATTAAAAGATCTAAAATTGATAATAAAGGACGAGGTCTTTATGCTACAAAAGATATCAAGGAAGGTACAAAAATTATTAATTACACAGGAAAAATAATTACAAATAAACAAGTTGATGAATCAGATAAATATGACAATGGTAAACCAATTTACCTGTTTACTCTAAATAAGAGATACACATTAGATGGTGATTTTTCATGGAACACAGCTGGTTTAATTAATCATAGTTGTGATCCAAACTCTCAATATGAAGGAAAGGGTTTAAGAATTTGGATAACATCAATAAAAGATATTAAAAAAGGTGATGAATTTACTTGTGATTATGGCTTTGGTTTTGATCAAGATTATAAACAATTTCCATGTAAATGTAGGGCAAGGAACTGTTGTGGTTACATAGTAAGAGAGGAATCTAGATGGAGAATCAACAAAAAATTTGCAATGAAGAACAAAAAAAGATTAATAGATTATTCTTTTTAGATAAAGCCCTTCAGGAGGTGCTGGGGGTGCACATAAAGTTCTTTTTTTTGACCTAATTATTTTTTCAAATTTTTTTAATGACCATTTATTTTCTCCAAGATATTTTAAACAGCCAACCATAGAACGCACTTGTTGTTGAAGAAATGACTGAGATCTAAATTCTATTTCAATTCGATTTTTTGAAGATTTAATTTTAACCAACTTCATAGTTTTTATTGGACTTTTAGCCCTACAACTAGACGCTCTAAAAGTAGAAAAATCCATAGTTCCAATAAATTTCTTTGCCCCTTCTTTCATTAAATCTAGGTCTAATGCTTTTATTACATGCCAAGCTTTACTTTTTTCCAAAACTGGGCCACTTAAACGATTAATAATAATATATTTGTATATTCTCATTTTAGCTGAAAATCTTGCATGAAAACTATTTTTCCTTTTTTTAAGTTTTAAAACTGCAATTCCATCTTTATTTAGAAAATGATTGATTGATTTTAAAAATTTATCTGATTGAATAATTTTAGACTTACTATCAAAATGTGCAGATTGTTCGATTGCATGCACACCTGTATCTGTTCTACCTGATCCTTGTAGTATTATCTTTTCTTTTAAAAGTTTTGAAATTTTTTCTTGAATTAATCCTTGTACTGTTTTTCCTTTTTTTTGAACTTGCCATCCTCTAAAATTAGTGCCAACGTATTCAATAAGTATTTGATATCTATACATTGTTTATCATTGAGCCTTTTTTTATTCGCGATCCAAGCATAAACTCACCTATTTTTTGGGGTTTTTTTCCTTGCCTTTGAATTTCCAAAATTTTGATTGATTGGCTGTTAATGCAAGCAATTTCTAAATTATTATTTATTACTTCTCCAACTTTACCTATGCCATTTCCTAGATCTGCCTTTAAAATTTTATATCTTTCTCCTTTAAAATTAAAAAAAGCACCAGGAAGGGGAAATAATCCATTAATTTTTCCTATAATATTTAATGCATTATCATTCCAATTAATATTTCCCTCAGATTTATCTATTTTTTTCGCGTAAGTCGCCTTTGAATGGTCTTGATCAATAAATTTTATCTTATCATCTAGTATATCATCAATATTATCCAAAATTTTTTCGGCAGCTAAAAGTGATAATTTTTCTGAAACCTCTAATGCATTGTCATTATGCTCAAGCTTCATCTTATAGATATTGCCAACTGGCCCACTATCTAATTCTTCAACAATTTTCATAATGCTAATTCCTGTCTCGTCATCTCGGTTCATAATTGATCTTTGAATAGGTGCTGCTCCTCTCCATTTGGGAAGGATAGATCCATGAATATTAATAAAACCTTTTTTGGTTAAATTTAAAAAGTTTTTTGGAATAATTTGTCCATAAGCAACAACTATTGCAAGATCGGCATTTAATTCCTTTAGAAATTCATACTCTTCATTACTATCTTTTAAAGTTTGAGGAGTTCTAAAATCAATATTTAAAGTTTCTGAGATACCTTGAATAGGAGATTTATTAATTTTCTGACCTCTTTGAGATTTTTGTGGTGGTTGAGTGTAGACCACTGAAATTGGAAAACCATTTTGATATAGAGACTTTAAAATTGGCACAGCAAATAAAGGTGTACCCATAAAAATAATCTTATTAGCCATATTTAAACTATTATTCTATCAGGATTTTTTTTTAATTTTGAAATTTTTTTGATGATCAAATCTTTTTTTAATTTTGATAAATGATCAATTATGAGTTTACCATCTAAATGATTTATTTCATGTTGAAGACATGTTGATAATAAACCATCACATTTAAGATTTTTCACTTTTCCATCTATATCAATATATTCTACTTCACAAATCTTTGGTCTTTCAATCTCTATAAAAGTATCTGGTATAGATAAACACCCTTCTTCATAAATAGAAGTATCATCACTAACTTTTTTAATTATAGGATTAATAAAACTTAAAGGTTCTTTTTTTTCGTCTTTATTTGATACATCAATAACTAAAATTCTTCTCAATATACCTACTTGTACAGCTGCTAACCCAATACCATTTGAATTATACATTGTTTCAAATAGATCATTAATAAGTTTTTTTTCATTTTCTCCAACTTTTTCTACAGGCTTAGAAATTTTTTTTAAAGTTTCATCAGGTACAGTAATAATATCTTTAATGCTCATGGATTAAACAAATAAACTAATTTTTAAACTTTTAAAGGAAGAACTTTTAATAAAATCCTATTTCTTATTAAATCAATATTTAGTTGATTTAATGCTCTTATAATAAAATAAATTGTATCTTCATCAATCCTCTCTAATTCATCTTGTCCAATAACTTCTACAATTCTAAGTAATGACAAGCCTTTTTCATTGTTGTTTACCATCACTTGAATATCAGTTGGTACTTCGGATTCATTAATCTCATACAAATCATCATATTTTTTTGAGATATTAATTCCATCAGATTTTAGCGATTCTAGGAAAATTTGGTCCTTTTTTGAAAAAAAATATTTCTTATCTTTTTTAATTTTTTTAAGAAAATTATCTATATCTTTTTCAATTTTAGAATTTGAATAGTCACCATTAAAATAGTTAATAATTTTTGACTGATGCAATATATCTTTGTTAAATTTGATATCATTTTTTTTCTCACTTTTTATATCAATATTCGTATAATAAAAGCTTGTTAAGTTATCAGGAACATCGGTAGGATTAATTTTATCTAAAACTTTTTTTAATTCTAAATCAAATGCATCATTAATACTGTCTTTTTTAAACAATTTTTTAAGTAATTTTAGTAATTTTAATTTTTCGATCATTTCTGATTCTAAAAGAGACTTTTGATATATTAAAGCTCGGGCCTCTATATTTGATAAAGATTTGTAAGAATTTTCAGCATTTAATAATTCATTTATGTTAAATTGAAAACGCTTATATATTTCGAATAAATCTTTTTCAGGATAATTTTTATTGTGTGCAGCTTTTTCGATTGTTGCAATTTTTTCTAATTCTGAAATTTCAATTTGATCATAAGAACTTAATAAATTTGATGAGGAAAGATATTTCCAAATTATTTTATCAGTATTATTGTTCGGCTCAAAAGAGAAATTAGGATTTACTTGATGAGCAAGATGAAAATCTAAAATTGTTTTTTCAGATATTGATGTATCAACTTTAGAAGTATATCCTAACAAGGATCTTATTTTTTTTTCAAAATAAATATCTTTAAACCCCAATTCTTTTTTTAAATCGAAAATAAGTTGGGCTTCTTCAATTTTTTCAGATTTGATTAAACAATATATGTTAAATTTAGATAAGTAATCATCTTCTAGCGGTTTCATGTTTTTAGAAAGAAATTGACATGCTTCCTTAATTTTTACTTCCGAAAGGTATTTGTCTAATAAATATTTAGTAAGTTTTGGATGTAAATTTATAATTTGATTTTTAATTAAGTATTCTTCAATTAAATTTAAATCTGAATTTTTGACTAACCATTTTGATCTCAATTCTAAAAATTCTTTTTCTGAGATATTTAGTTCTGGAGAATGTGCATTTGTTAATAAAGTAATCCTCATTATTTCATTTGCATCTTCTGATAAATCTATTTTATTTAACCGTAAGAATATATTTTTAATCTGATCACCATTTGAGTTTGACCACATATTTATATCCAAATCATAATCTTCTGGATCGTACAAACCATAAATTTTAATCTCATTTCTATCTGATATTTCACCAAGCTCTATAGACTTTTCTTTTTTTTGAGACTGCATAATATAAATTTCAGACTCATTTTGAATCTTTGTTTCACTATTTTTATCTTCTTCTAATTCAATAATTTTAGAATTTTCCTCTATTTCTTTTTCATTTAAATTCCATATATCTATCGGTTTTTCCTCAGCGTAAACAGACATTGATAAAAATGAAATCAAGATAATTGAAAAATTCTTACTATTTAACAATTTTAAAATTTTCATTAGGAATTATTTTTTCAATTTCTTTTACAGGTGCTGGAAAATCTATTTTGTTAAGCAAAAAAATAACACCCAGGATAAAAATAACAGCTAAACCAAATTTTACTAATATACCAAGAATAGTAATCCTGGAACTTGTTTTTTTTATAAATTGCATATAAATTTAGTTAATTTCAAATTAAGACATATTTGTGTTTTTTCAATAAAGAACTTATGAAATCAAAAGAAAATATTGTTTTTCTAGGTATGATGGGGTCAGGTAAAACTTCAATAGGTTTACTCTTGTCCAGAGAGCTCAAGGTGAATTTCTACGATATAGATAATTTAATTGAGTTAGAAACAGGAATGAAAATATCAAATATTTTTGAGACAAAAGGAGAGAAATTCTTTAGGGATATTGAAGAAAAAATAACTTTAAAAGTTTTAAAAAAAAGTAATATTGTTGTGTCCTTAGGTGGAGGTGCCTTTTTAAATAAAAAAATTAGAAAGGAAGTTCTAGATAATCATAAGTCTTTTTGGTTAAAATTAGATTCAAAAACAATTTTAGATAGAATTCAAAATAGCCCTAAAAGACCTATGGCTAATAAGGCTACAAAAAATGAATTAATGACTTTGATAAAAAAACGTTCTTATATTTACTCAAAAGCCTTATATAGAGTAAATTGTAGCAATCTTAAAAAAAAAGAAATTTTAAAAAAAATTTTAGATATATATGAAACCAATTAAATTAATAATCAACACTAATTCACAAAAGTATCCAATCTATATTGGTCGAAATTTAATATCAACCTTTTCAAATTTGATAAAAAAAAATTCAATGAGTTTTAGAAAATGCTTTCTTCTAGTAGATAAAAACGTTCCAAAAAAAATGATCTTAAAAATTAAAAAAAATTTACAAAACAAAAAAATTTGTATTCATAATTTTAATGCTAATGAAAAAAATAAAAATCAAAAAACAATTAACAGTATATTAAATATTTTGTTAAAAAATAATTTTTCTAGACAAGATTGTTTAATTAGCATTGGGGGTGGAATAACAGGTGATATAGGAGGATTTGCTGCAAGTATTTTTAAAAGAGGTTTGCAGTTTATAAATATACCTACAACTCTTTTATCTCAAGTTGATTCTTCAGTGGGTGGAAAAACTGGAATAAATACACACCATGGTAAAAATCTTATTGGAAGTTTTTACCAACCAAAATTAGTAATTAGTGATAGTGATTTTTTAACAACATTATCAAGAAGAGAAATAATTTGTGGATACGGAGAAATTCTTAAACACTCACTGATTAGAAGTAAGATTTTTTATAAATTCTTAGATAAGAATGTTTTTAAAATTTTAGACCTTAAGTCTCCATTTATAGAAAAAGCCATTCATCAAAGCTGTAAAATAAAAAAATCTGTTGTGGAAAAGGATGAAAAAGAAAATGAATTTAGAAAAATTTTAAATTTTGGTCATACTTTTGCGCATGCTTATGAAGCATCATTAGGTTATTCAAAAAGGTTGAATCATGGTGAAGCTGTTATCTTAGGCATTTTTTCAGCGTTAAATTTTAGCTACGAAAAAAAATTATTGAATATTAAAGAATTTAGTTCAATAGCTAATCATTTAAAAAATTCAAAACTACCATTTAATCTAAAAAATTATTTTTCTTCGAAAGATCTAAACAAAATAATTTTATTTATGACAAAAGATAAAAAAAATTATTCTGAGAAAATAAATTTAATTTTGTTAAAAAAAATTGGTGTTCCAATTATTAACAAAGAGTTTAGAAAAGATGATTTAAAATCTTTTTTTAAAAAACAACTAATTAATTAGTATTTGTATCGAGTGAATAAATAAGTCTATTTCTTTTTTTAAAATTTTATAAATTTTTTTATTAGAATCCAATTTTTTAAATTTTTTTAATTCCATAGATTTTATAGAAATTTTTAAATGAAATTTATCTTTTGTATGCCCTGAATGACTTTTATGTAAAAAAGTTTTATCTTCTACATCGATGCTCTCGAGTTCAATTTCTTGCTTTATTTTTTTTTTTACAATTGCAATTAACTCATTTATATCCATAAATATTATTTATTATAACATGAAATATATTTGTGACTGGAATAATTGTAAAGAAAAGGGTGAGTACAAGGCACCAATTGAAAAAGATAATAGTAAAAATTTCAGAATGTTGTGTCTGCGGCATGTTAAAGAATTCAATAAGAATTGGAATTATTTTTCTGGAATGAATGATGATCAGGTTATCAACTTTTTAAAATCAGATATGGTTTGGCATAAGCCAACTCAAAGTTTCAGTTCCTCAGACAATTTTTTTAAAGTGTTGTGGAATAACACTCTAAAAGATGAATTAGACTTAAATAATTTAAAAAGTGATTATAATCACATGCGTCAATTTAAATTTGATCATAAGGATATAAAAGCTTTTAGTATATTAGGAATATCTGTGGGATTAAAATGGCAGAAAATTCAGGAGAAATTCAAAATCCTTGTTAAAAAATTTCACCCTGATATGAATTCTGGTAATAAAAAATATGAAGAAAAATTAAAACTTATTACTTTGGCTTATACACAACTTAAAAATACTTATAGAGAAAAAATTGACACCTAATTTAAATTTACAACCAGATATAAAAGTTTCAATTAAACAAACTTTTGGCTTTGATACTGAGATGGAAGTTGATGCTTTTTCAAAAAAAAATGAATATGTGCCAGAAATTGATAAAAATTATAAATTTGATAAAGATACGACCCTCGCAATTATATCTGGATTTGCTTTTAACAAAAGAGTTTTAGTTCAAGGGTACCATGGCACTGGCAAATCTACTCACATAGAACAAATTGCAGCTAGGCTAAACTGGCCATGCATTAGAGTTAATCTTGATAGTCATGTCAGTAGAATAGACTTAATTGGAAAAGATGCAATTGTGCTTAAAGAAGGAAAACAAATCACTCAATTTAATGAAGGTATACTGCCTTGGTCTATTCAAAATCCAGTTGCATTAGTATTTGATGAATACGATGCTGGAAGACCAGATGTTATGTTTGTTATTCAAAGAGTTCTTGAGGCTGAAGGAAGTTTTACTCTTTTAGATAAAAATAAAGTTATAAAACAAAACAAATATTTTAGATTATTTGCAACATCAAATACAATTGGTCTAGGTGATACAAGTGGTTTATATCACGGTACTCAACAAATTAATCAAGGTCAAATGGATAGATGGAATATAGTAACTACCCTTAACTATTTAAGTCTCGACAAAGAGATGGAGATAGTGATAGCTAAAAATAAAAGCTTTAACAATCAAAAAGGTAAAGAAAAAATTGCCAATATGATAAAAGTTGCCTCTTTAACAAGAAAAGGTTTTATGGCTGGAGATATATCTACCGTGATGAGTCCAAGGACAGTTTTACATTGGGCAGAAAATGCTGAGATATTTAAAGATATTGGATATGCATTTAGATTAACATTTTTAAATAAATGTGATGAGATAGAAAAAAATACTATTGCAGAGTATTACCAGAGGTGTTTTGGTGAAGAATTGCCAGAGTCTCTAGCAAACATTCAAATTTAGATGAGTGATAGTGGTAAAAACGCTAATTTAAAAGATAAATTAAAACTAGCCCTCGACTCAACTTTTAAAGTAATCTCAGATGACCTTCAAATTGACAAAAAAGAGAATAAAAATAAAAGTTTAAAAAAGTTTGATTTTTTTGAATTAGATAATCTTAATACAAAAAGTGATTTTGTGAAAGCTAGAGCTGAATCGGATTCTTCGGCTTTAAAAAAAAAATTTTCTAACGATGAAATTTATAAAAAAAATTTACCATTAAATTCGTCTTGCAAATCTCTTTATTCAATTGCAGAAAAAATAAGATATGAGTCTCTAGGTGGCAAAATGCTTAAGGGAATAAAAAAAAATTTATATGATAATTATAATCAATTCATATCTCTCAAAAGGAAAGATCAACTCAAAACTAAAGAGGATGTGACTATAACTGAAGCTTTTGAGCTCTATATGCTTAAAGAGTTTCATGGTATAAAATTAAATTTATTATCAAACAAAATTTTAAGTTTTTGGGAAAAGGATTTAAATCAATCAGTCGGTAAGCATATTGATTTTTTAAAAGAAAATTTAGAACACCAAAGTAATTATTCAGCAAAATTTTTAGAAATACTTAAGGAAATGGATATATTCCAAAATGAAGATAATGAGGAAACCAAGAATGAAAACCAAGACGATGATCAAAATAATCCCTCAAACGAAGATCAAGAAAGTGATAAAGAAGAGAATAAAGATAAAAAAAAGGAAGAAGAAACTGAAACTAGTTTAGATTCTGACTATAATATCGATGAATACAAATTAGATGAGCAATTAGTTGATACAGACTCCGATAAAGAGAGTAACGAACAAATAATCCAAAAAAAAAATATTAATAATTTTAATCTTGAATATAAAATATTCACTAATCAATTTGATGAAGTAACAAAGGCAGAAAATTTGGAAAATGCTGATGAGGCTTCTAAACTTAGAAAAACATTGGATCAACAACTAGTTAGTTTTCAAGATATCATTACAAAACTTGCAAATAAACTTCAGAGACAACTATTAGCAAAACAAAATCGTGCCTGGGAATTTGACTTAGAAGAGGGACTATTAGACAGCTCAAAATTACCAAGAATAATCATGGATCCATATAATTCTTTATCTTTTAAAAAAGAAAAAGATTTAGACTTTAAAGATACTGTTGTGACTTTATTGATTGATAATTCTGGATCAATGAGAGGAAGACCAATAACTATTGCTGCAATTTGTGCAGATATTTTATCTAGAACTTTAGAACGCTGCTCAGTCAAAGTTGAAATTTTAGGCTTTACGACAAAAAATTGGAAAGGTGGTCAGAGTAGAGAGCTTTGGAACAAAAAAAACAAACCCAAAGCACCAGGCAGGTTAAATGATTTGAGGCATATAATTTACAAAAGTGCCGATACTCATTGGAGACAAGCAAAAAATAATTTAGGCTTTATGTTAAAGGAAGGGCTATTAAAAGAAAATATAGATGGTGAAGCCATATCTTGGGCATTTAATAGAATAAAAAAAAGAAAAGAAGAAAGAAAAATACTTATGGTCATCTCAGATGGTGCTCCAGTAGATGATTCTACTTTATCTGTAAATTCCGGAGATTTTTTAGAAAAACATCTAAAAAAAATTGTTAAATATGTTGAGGAAAAAACAGAAATTGAAATTTTAGCAATTGGTATAGGCCACGATGTTTCTAGATATTATAATAGAGCCATAAAGATTTCAGATGTAAATGAACTTGGGGATGTAATGATCTCTCAATTAAGCTCACTTTTCCAAACAAAAAATAAGTTTCACTAAATATTAAAAAGATCTTTATTTTTCCATTTAATATTTACCTCTGCACCTGATCTTGTTTTTGAATTTCTACAATCAAGAATAGCAAAATTTTTTTCTAATAAAGTTTTACCAATAAATATTCCTAAACCTAAACCTGTCTTATTCTTTTTTGACATCTTAAATGATTTCAAATAAGGCTCTCCAATTTTTGACATTATATCATTTGGATAACCTTTACCATCATCTTCAATTATGATTTCAGTAAAATCATTATCACTTTTTAAACTAATAAAGACTTTATTGTTGCAAAACTTATTAGCATTACCTATAAAGTTTCTTAAACCATAAACT
Organism: uncultured Pelagibacteraceae bacterium; assembly: GCA_902558815.1. Lineage (GTDB taxonomy): Bacteria > Pseudomonadota > Alphaproteobacteria > Pelagibacterales > Pelagibacteraceae > Pelagibacter. The sequence continues at coordinate 72,784 of CACEFF010000004.1, forward strand.
ATTTCAATAGATTTAGGTATTTTTTTTGAATTTGAGTCTTGATCATAATTAAATAAAAATTTTTTTTCACTAGTTTCTTTAAATGAACGAATTATTTCTTTTAAATAATCTCTCATAGTTAAATCTTCATCTATAAAATCATCTTCTTCATTAGGATTTAGAGACAATTTTTTTAAAATTTGATTACATCTTTCTATCTGACTTGATAATAATTGAATATCTTGAATTACTTCTTTATTGTCTTTAAATTGTATTAAAAGTTCTTGAGAAATTATTTTTATTGTTGATAGAGGGGTTCCTAATGAGTGGGCTGCTGCTGCTGCTTGGCCACCTAAAGATAACATTTCATGCTCTTTAGCCATAACTTCTTCCATTTTAATTAACGCTTCTTTTCTTAACCTAGACTCTTTTCCAAAAACAATAGCAAAATAATTTAAAAAAATTAAGGCAATAATTAGAGCAGTGGGGATTGAATAATAATAATAAGTATCAATGTGAAAATGATAATTCAATGGTGCAGGTAAATCTTTTGAATAAAAAGTAAGAAATATAATTATAATAATAGTAGCAATCAAAATTAACATATTGGTTTTTAAACCTAAATACGACGAAGCAAAAATACTTGGAATAATCAAAAAAATTATAAAAGGGTTTACAATACCACCTGTTAGATAAATCAAAAAAGTTAATTGAAATACGTCTATTAGTAAAAAAACTAGAGCCGACCTATCTGACAAAAGTGTCTTTTTATAAAAATATATTAAATAAAAATTACTTAAAATACCAATTAGAATAATCAAATTTGAATATAAAAAATCAAATTTAAAATTGAAATAATAATAAACAATATAAACTGTAAATAATTGTCCAATTATAGCTATCCATCTTAAATTTATATAAACTGATTTTTTTAAAGAATTATCTTTTGAAGTTTCAAAAAACTTCATTATTAAATATCTAGATTCTCAACATTTATTGCATTAGAAATAATAAAATCTTTTCGTAATGCAACATCATTACCCATTAATGTATGAATTAAACTTTGATCTTTTTTAAGATCTTTAGAATATTGAACTTGCAATAAATTTCGAGTTTCAGGGTCTAAAGTTGTATTCCATAATTCCTCTGGGTTCATTTCTCCTAAACCCTTAAATCTTTGAATATTCATTTTTGATTTCTCTATATCCAAATGTTTTAAAAATTCTTTTGAATTTTTTTTAACTTTCTTTAACTCTTTATTATTACCAATAATATAGTTTTCTAGTTCCCTCTCATCCTTAATATATATTCCTTTCGAACCTTTATTAATTTTAAATAATGGCGGTTGAGCTAAGTAAACATGTCCATTTTCAATTAATTTATTAAATGGTTTATTGTTAAAAAATGTTAGAAGAAGCGCTCTTATATGAGAGCCATCTACATCTGCATCAGTCATAATAATAATTTTTCCATACCTTAAATCTTTTAAGTCTATCTCTTGAGCTTTTGGATCTAAGCCTAACGCATTAATTAATGTAACTATTTCGTTTGAAGAAATCATTTTTGCCAAAGCTTTTGTTCTTTGATCAGAACCGCTACTATTTCCATTTTTCTTTGAATTGAGATCTTCCACGTAAGTATTTAGAATTTTACCTCTCAAGGGTAAAACTGCCTGATTAGTTCGATTTCTTCCTTGTTTTGCAGAACCACCAGCTGAGTCACCTTCAACTATAAACAATTCAGTCCCTTCCTGTTTACCTATTTGACAATCTGCTAATTTTCCAGGTAATCCACTAAGTTCAAGTGCACCCTTACGTCTTACGTTTTCTCTTGCTTTTCTCGCAACATCTCTCGCCATAGCAGCTTGTATAACTTTTGCTAAAATTATTTTAGATACTGATGGATTTTGATCAAACCATATAGATAATTTTTCATTAATAATTGTCTCAACAATCATTCTTACCTCGGAAGAAACCAATTTATCTTTAGTCTGTGATGAAAATTTTGGATCAGGTATTTTAGTGGACAAAACACACGTTAGACCTTCTTTTATATCATCGCCAGAAATAGTTAATTTATTTTTCTTAAGGAGATTATTCTCTGTCGCATATTTATTTATTACTCGTGTTAAAGCACTTCTAAAACCTAATAAATGAGTTCCACCATCTTTCTGATATATATTATTTGTATATGGGAAAATGTCCTCTGAATAGCCTGCGTTCCACTTTAAAGAACATTCTATTTCTATATTACTTTTTTTTCCTTCTATATAAATCGGTTTTTTTAAATAAATCATTTCCATTTTTATTTTGTAGTTTATCTCTTTTTTCATCAAGAAAATCTACAAATTCAATAACACCTCCATCAAATTTAAACTCAGTTATTTTTTCCTTTTTTTGACTTGCATCAATAAAGGTAATTTTAATTCCTTTATTGAGGAATGCTAATTCTCGCATTCTTTTAATTAATATGTTTGAGCTAAATTTTGTGGAAGAAAATATCTTTTTTGAAGGTAAAAAAGTAATTCGAGTTCCAGATGCTTTAGATTTTCCAATTATTTTTAAAGGCGCTTTAGCTTCTCCATCATTAAATTCTATAAAATATTTTTTGCCATCTCTATCAATTTCTAATTTTAATTTTTCTGACAAAGCATTTACTACTGAAACACCTACTCCATGCAGACCACCCGATACTTTATAAGAATCATGATCAAATTTTCCTCCAGCATGAAGTTGAGTCATTATCACCTCTGCAGCTGACTTTTTTTCACCTTTATGCATATCTACAGGTATGCCTCTTCCATCATCATTCACAGTTATTGTGCCGTCAGAATTTATTTTTACATTTATATTTTTACAATGACCAGCTAGAGCTTCATCTATTGAATTATCCACAACCTCATAAACCATATGGTGTAATCCAGTTCCATCGTCTGTATCACCTATGTACATTCCTGGTCTTTTTCTAACGGCTTCTAAGCCTTTAAGAACTTTGATTGAGTCTGCCTGGTAAGTATTTTTATTTGACATTTTTTAATTCTAGGAAAAAAAAATTATAACATTTTTTTTAAAAAAATTGTTATTTATCTTTAGAAAATTAGCTTAAATTTGTTAAATTATCCCTGCAAAATAAAGCTTATTTAATGGTGGAGAGAATGGGATTCGAACCCATGAAAGAGTTACCCCTTTACACGCTTTCCAAGCGTGCGCCTTCAACCACTCGGCCACCTCTCCTCTTTTCAAATTATATATTAATAAGATTATAAAATATAATCTTTATATTTATCAAAATTATTCTGTAAAAATTTGGGAAAAGAATCATCAATATTAACGATTTCATACTTATGTCCTCTATTAAACAAATCAATTTTTTTTAAAATTTTTTCCTCTATGATTTTAGGTGAAGAAAACTCATTTTTACTAAATTCCTTATGAGCAAATGTTCTTAGTTTTTTTGATATTTCATTTGGTTTCATTATATTATTGAAGTGCCATCCTCCATTTTTGAAAATTTCAATACTTTTTTCTTTATCAATTCTTAAGAAATTATAAGTAAGGTTTTTACTTTTTACTTTCTGCCTCATAAAATCTATAGACTTTAAGTCCTTTTTTCTTGCAACTCTCGTTCCTTCCCAAGGGGATTCATGAGGATTAAATAAATTAAATTTATAATTAAAACAATTTTGTAAAAAAATTCCATATTTTTTTTTTAAATCAAAATTAATTAATATTTCTGGCTTTGGTATTTCATCTGGATCAGAGAAGAATATATAATCATCATCATTTGCATACTTTAAGTTTTTTAAAATATAGTCCCTTTGATAGGCTTGAGTTTCCCATGGATTAGAAATATTTGGAAATTGATGATCTAAAATAACGTAATCAATCTTATCTTTGAAATTGCCAAATTGATCAATCCTAAAATTAAGATTTTTAAATACTCCTCTATGGTCAAATTTAGATTCACAAATTATAAATTTATCAACATAATCATATAAAATATTAAATCTTAAATCTAATTGAAAATTTTCATCAAAAAATGTGACGCAATCATAAATTTTATTTTTCACTTCAATTTATCCAATTCTGTAAAATTTTTGTCAAACCAATTGACTCGTTTATTGTAACCCCTGGAAAATTTGGAATTAATCTTTTTTCTAAAATATCTTTACTAATAGCATTTATTTCATATGAGAAAATATTATTATTAAACTTTACTTCAATTTCTTTATTAATTTTTCCTTCTAAATTTATAATTGATGGTTCAGATCTCCAGGGATCTTTAATTCTCATAATTCCCTCTGTTCCATTAATTGTCGTTTCTGTTCCCAGATCTTCTAAAAATGATGTATTAACCAAAGATACAAATCCATTATCAAAATCTAATTTTGCTCTGGCATCTATATCAACATTTGTGGAACCAATCTCAATTTTTTTATCAAGTATTTTAATATTATCAAAATTTATTTTTGAGATTGTTGAAGCAATTAAAATACTCAGAGAAACTGTATAACATCCTAGGTCAAATACTACTCCACCACCTAAATCCTTATTGAAAAGTCTATTATCTTTACTAATTTTCTTTTTTTTTTTGAAACCAAAAACATTTTTTTTTGTTAGTAAATTAACTCCAAAATTTGACACCATTGATTTTGGTATTCCTATGCTTTTATTTTTTATAAGATCTAATATTTTAATTATTTGCGGTGTGTGCCTGTACATAAAACCTTCTGCAAAATATAATTTTTTTTCATCAATCTGCTGTTTAATATTTTCTATTTCTGATAAATTTATAAATGCAGGTTTCTCAACAAGCACTTTTTTTCTGTTTTTTAAACTTTTTAAGATCCATTCTTGATGCATAGAATTTGGTAATGCGATATATACAATATCTATATCGTTACATTTCAACAGATTTTCATAATTATCAAAACAGTAATCTTTATTGATATCAAATTTTTCTTGAAACAATTTAATTTTATCTAAATTATTACTTGAAATTCCTTTAAGTTCACTATTATTAGAATCTTTAAATGCTTCAGCAAACCCCAAAGCAACATTTCCTAGACCTATTATTCCCCAATTGATGTTATTTTGCATTTCTATAAAATAATCTAATTAAATGTTTAAAAAACAACTACAACACAACTTTAAATTTTTTATACAAAAGATTTTTGTATTAATATATGGCAAAGTTAAAATTCTTAATTTAAATAACCAAAATAACGAAAAAATTGTTAAAATTGACAGTATTAAATCTGATAAAAACCCAAACAGAAATTATCTTTTATACAAAATTTATAATGGCAGAATTTACACAGATACTAATCAAAATGTAGCAATTATAGATAAAGATAACTTCATTTCTAGCTGCTCTTTCCAACATGTAAATAACGAATTCAAAGATGTTAGTTTTAACAATGTTCTGATTAAAGGTACGCCGAGGATTAAAAAAAAGTTTACTGGTACAATTTTTAATCTTACACAAGGTAGTAGTGGGAATAATTATTTTCATTTTATTTTTGATTTAATTCCAAAAATTTATCTTTTAAAAAAAGTTTTACCTATTGAGTCTATTGATTATTTTTACGTACCAAGGATAACTGAATGGCAAAAAAGAATATATTCGATATTCAATATTAATGAGAAAAAACTTATTGATAGTGATAAATTTAGACACATCCAGGGAGATTTAGTTATTGCAGTTAGTCATCCTTGGTACTTTAAAAAAGATTTTCAAAATGAAACAAAAAATATTCCAGAATGGATCGTAAGTTATAATAGAGATAAATTTTTACCTTTAATGAAAAAATTTGATAATAATAAGAAAATTTTTTTAGATAGGTCTAGTTCTAAATATAATCATTGCCAGATAGTTAATTATAACGAAATCAGTAATATTCTTATGAACAAAGGTTTTACAAAATATAATGTTGAGAAGTTAGATTTTGAGAAACAAATATATTTATTTAATCAAGCTTCAGTAATAATTGGTGCACATGGTGCAGCTTTTACAAATTTGTTATTTTGTAAGCCAAAAGCAAAAATTATAGAGATTATACCGTCTAGTCATGAGAGTAAAAAATGTAAACGAATTAGTGAAATCCTTAATTTAGATTATCAAAGAATTGAAACCAAAGATCATTTCAAGGAAAATTATCCTGACAGCATCTTATTAGATAAATCTGATTTAAAAAAAATTGAAAATATTATTGATCTTTATTAATTTTCAAAACACCTATAAAAGCTTCTTGAGGAATTTCTACTCTTCCAAATTGTTTTGATCTTGCTTTACCTTTTTTTTGCTTTTCTAATAATTTTCGCTTTCTATCAGTTGCGCCACCGCCATGAATTTTGGTGAGTACATCTTTTTTGAACCCTTTAATTGTTTCCCTAGCAATAATTTTTCCTCCAATAGCTGCTTGTAATGGTATCATAAAATTATGTCTTGGAATTAAATCTTTCAATTTTTCACAAACTTCTCTACCAGTTTTCTGAGCAAAATCTTTATGAATCATCATAGCTAATGCATCAACAGGCTCACTATTAACTAAAATTCCAAGTTTAACTAAATCTCCTTCTCTATGTTCAAGTATTTCATAATCAAAACTAGCATATCCGCTTGTCATAGATTTAATTCTATCATTAAAATCAAATACAACCTCATTTAATGGAAGTTCATAAGTTAATACTGCTCTATTTCCTGAGTAGCTTAAATTAGTTTGAACTCCTCTTTTATCCTGACACATTTTAATTATTGATCCTAAATATTGATCTGGAGTGATGATAGTGGCTTTAATCCATGGTTCTTCTATAAATTTGATTAATGTGGGGTCAGGAAGACTTGATGGATTTTGTAAATCTAAAATGTCTCCATTATTTAAGTTTACTTTATAAACAACTCCAGGTGTTGTTGTGAGTAAATTAACATCAAATTCTCTCTCTAATCTTTCAGTAATTATTTCAAGATGAAGCAATCCTAAAAAACCACACCTAAAACCCAAGCCTAATGCAGATGAGGACTCAGCCTCATAAGAAAAGCTTGCATCATTTAATTGTAATTTAGCCAATCCATCCTTTAATTTTTGATATTCTGAACTATCAACAGGAAATAGTCCGCAAAACACTACTGGTTTACTTGGCTTAAAGCCAGGCAATGGATCAATAGATGGTTTAGATGCTTCACAAATTGTATCCCCAACTTTTGTTTCTGATAAAACTTTAATCCCAGTTGTTATAAATCCTATTTCACCAGTATTTAATTCCTCAATATCTTTTGCTTTTGGAGTAAATACACCTACTTTTTCAACAACATAATCTTGATTTGTTGAAAGCATTTTAATTTTCATATTCTTTTTTATCTTTCCATTTATTATTCTAACTAAAATTACTACACCGAGGTAAGTATCATACCAGCTGTCTACTAGTAGACATTTTAGGTCCTCACCTGTATTTCCTTTTGGACCAGGTAATTTATTAATGATTTGCTCTAAAATTTCATCTATACCTTCTCCTGTTTTACCAGAACATGGAACTGCCGATCCTGTATCTATACCAATTACATCCTCTATTTGCTTTTTTGTTCTTTCTAAATCTGATGCTGGCAAATCTATTTTATTCAAAACAGGAATTATTTCGTGATTAATGTCTAGAGCTTGGTAAACATTAGCCAATGTTTGTGCTTCTACTCCTTGGGTACTATCAACAATCAATATAGATCCCTCACACGCATAAAGTGATCTACTTACCTCATAACTAAAATCTACATGGCCTGGAGTATCAATTATATTAAAAATATAATTTTTTCCACTTTTTGATTTATAGTTTAGTTTTACAGTTTGGGCTTTGATAGTTATGCCCCTTTCCCTTTCTATATCCATAGAGTCAAGGACTTGAGCTTTCATTTCTCTTTCAGTTAAACCACCACACTTATGAATAATTCTGTCGGCTATTGTTGATTTGCCATGATCAATATGAGCAATGATTGCAAAGTTCCTTATATAATCAATAGTGCTCATTATAATTTTTTATGTTCGAATTTTAGCACCAGTTTTATTTTCTACAGTTTCAATAATTAATTGATTTATTTTTTCTAAATCACTATCTTTTAAGGTTTTTTCGAATGACTGAATTGTTACATTAATTGCTACTGATTTTTGATTTTCTGGAATCTTCTCACCTTCATAAGAGTCAAAAACTTTTATATTACTAATTAAATTATGATCCACACTAGAAATAGCGTTTACTAAATCTTGAACATTAACATCATTATTAATTATAAATGCAAAATCTCTCTCTGATTTTTGGTAATCTGAAACAATAAATCTTTTTTTTTGATCATTTAATGTTTTTTTTGAGAGTTTTAAATTATCTAGAAAAATTTCAAAACCTACTAGTGACTCAGTCTTCATGTCAATCTTTTTGATTATATTAGGATGAATCTCACCAAAGTAAGCAGCTACTTTATTTTTTTCTTTATTTAAAAATAACCTACCAGATTTACCAGGATGATAATAATTTGGAGTTTCATTATCCGTAAAAAATTCATCTGAATTATAACCAGCCTCAACTAAAGTTTGAACTACATCTCTTTTAACGTCAAATACATCAATATTTCTTTCTTTCTCAATCCAAGATAATCTCGATTTTTTACCTGCTGACAAACCACAGACTACTGTATTTTGCTCACCTGGATCTGAGCCAGTAAAAATAGGTCCTATTTCAAATATTGATAAATCCTTAAAACCTCTGTCTATATTTTTACTTATATACATAATTAAATTTGAGAATATTGAATTTCTTAAAACTCCTAAATCTGAACTTATAGGGTTCAAAATTTTAATTTCTTTTTTTTTGTCTTTAAAGTAATCATTATAATTGGAGTCTGCGAAAGACCATGTGATTGCTTCCAAATAACCTTTTGATGCAATTGATCTTTGTAAAAAATGGAATAACTTTTGAGATTGAGTAAGAGTAGATTTGGTTCTTTCTTTAATAGGGTCTATAATTTTTATTTTATCATAGCCAATAATTCTTACTAATTCTTCAACTATATCTATCTCTTGAGAAATGTCAGGTCTCCAGGATGGAATATTCAATTTAAAATAATTTTTTTCTTTTTTAGCATTAAAACCAAGACTATCTAAAATTTTTAACATTTCTTTGATAGAAATTTTAAAGCCAGATATCTTTTCAAATAAAGCAGGGTTAAATTTAATAATTTTGGTTTTAAAAGTTTTAATTTTTTGAATATCCACTTTACTAATTTCGCCACCACATATTTCTTTAATTAATAAAGCTGCTTTATTTAATCCATCTTCAATAGATAATGGATCAATTCCTCTTTCGAATCTAAATTTTGCATCTGTGTCGATATTCAATTTTTTTGCAGTATTTCTTATTGATCTAGGCTCAAAATAAGCTGACTCTAATAAAATATTTTTTGTATTTAGTTCTGTCCCTGATCTTGTTCCTCCAATAATACCTCCTAATCCTAAAACACCTTTGTAATCACTAATTACGCACATATTATTTTCTAATTTGTAATGTTTATTATCTAAAGCTGTAAATTCCTCTCCTGATTTAGAGTTTCTAACTATTATGCCTTTTTCAATTTTATCTAAATCATATGCATGCAATGGACGATTTATATCAAGCATAACATAGTTTGTAATATCAACTATTGCTGAAATTGGTTTTTGACCAATTGAAATCAATTTACTTTTAAGCCATTTAGGACTTTCAGTATTTTTTACATTAGTAATTAAACAGCTTCCAAAAGCACTACATCCTTGGTTTTTTTCTTGATTAATTTTTACTTTAAAAGTTGGTCTTATTTTTGATTTAATTTTTTTTTCCTTTAGATCCTTTAATTTTCCAAAACCTGAAGCAGCAAGATCTCTAGCTACTCCTCTAACTCCAAGACAATCAGGTCTATTAGGTGTAATTGATAAATCTATAAGATTTGAATTGATCTTTGGAAAATAACACTTACCAATACTTTTTTCATATTTAGATTTTGATAATTCAACTATTCCATCACTTTCATCTGACAAATTTAATTCAGATTTAGAACAAAGCATTCCATAAGAAGTAACACCTCTTATATTAGCTACTTCTAGTTTTGTTTTTGTTTTTGGGACTGTCGCCCCAGGAGGAGCATATATAGTAATTAATCCTTCTTTTGCATTTGTTGCACCACATACAACTTTTTTAAGGTTTTTTTCTCCAATGCTGACATCACAAATTTTAAGTCTATCTGCATTTGGATGTTTTTCTGTTTTTATAATTTTTGCTACTTTAAACAACTCTTTTCCATAAGATAAACTTTGTAAACTTTCGACTTCTAGGCCAATGTTAGTAAGTTGTGTTATAAGATTTTCTTCTTTAAAATTTGTCTTCAAATGATCTTTCAGCCAATCAAATGTGATTTTCATCTACTTAAGCCTCTATAATTTGTTGGTACATCTAAAGGATCAAATCCAAAATGATTTAACCATCTGTAATCGCAATCAAAGAAGGCTCTTAAATCATTAATTCCATATTTTAACATTGCCAGTCTGTCAATTCCAATCCCAAATGCATATCCCTGAAACTTAGTTGGATCAACTTTTACATTTTTTAAAACGTTTGGATGGACCATTCCGCATCCTAAAATTTCAAGCCATTGATCGCCTTCACCTATTATTATTTTTCCATCTTTCATTTCATACCCAATATCGACTTCTGCAGATGGTTCAGTAAAAGGAAAATGGCTTGGTCTAAATCTCATTTTAATTTTTTTTACTTCAAAAAATTCTTTTACAAAATAATTTAAACAACCTTTAAGGTGACCCATGTTTAATTCTTGGTCGATATGAAGACCTTCAACTTGATGAAACATTGGTGCATGAGTTTGATCACTATCTGACCTGTAAGTTCTTCCAGGAGCAATAATCTTAAATGGTGGTTTATCTTTTAACATAGTTCTAATTTGAACTGGTGACGTATGGGTACGTAATAGTTTTTCTTTTTTTTCGTCAAGATAGAATGTATCGTGCATATCTCTTGCGGGGTGGTTATCAGGTGTATTTAAGGCTGTAAAATTATTATACTCATTTTCAACGTCTGGCCCTTCTTCTATGCTAAAACCTATTTCAGAAAAAATGGATGATATCTCATCAATTGTTTGAGATACTGGATGAATTTTACCTCTCACAAATGGTCTTTCAGGCAAAGTGATATCAATTTTTTCTTTTTCTAACCTTTGGTTAATTTCAGCATTTTCAATTTCATTCATTTTTGAATTAATTAAATCTTGCAACTCATCTTTAATAACATTTAGATCAGAGGCAAATTTTTTTCTTTCAGTCTCTGCAATAGTTCCTATTTTTTTGAATTGTAACGAAAGCACTCCATTTTTCCCGAATAAATCTGACTTTATTTGATTTATTTCTGAAAGATTTAATTTCACTTTTAATTTTGATAGATATTCATCTTTTATTTTTTTTAGATCTGACATTTTTACAGATTATTTACTCAGCGAAATAAAACAATAGTGAAGATTAATTTAAAGCAGATTGTGCTTTTTGAACAATGGTTTTAAAGGCTTCTGGGCTATCGTACGCTATTTCAGCTAGAATTTTTCTATCAATTTTTATTCCACATTTATTTAATCCAAAAATAAACTTAGAATAAGTTAAACCCTCAGCCCTTACCCCAGCGTTGATTCTTTGTATCCAAAGGGACTTGAAGTCTCTTTTTTTGTTTCTACGATCTCTGTAAGCATATTGCATTGCTTTTTCCATCGCTTGCTTAGCAACTCTAATTGTATTCTTCCTTCTGCCCCATTGTCCTTTGACAGCTTTTAAAACCTTTTTATGTTTTGCTCGGCTAGTAACACCTCTTTTGACTCTTGCCATTTTAACCTCTTAAACTGTAAGGCATATACGATTTTACGATTTTTCCGTCTTGTTTTGACATTGTGGTTGTGCCTCTTAATTTTCTAATTTGTGAATTTGTTCTTTTAATCATACCATGTCTCTTTCCAGCTTGGGCCATTATTACTTTTCCCCTAGCAGATATTTTAAACCTTTTTTTTGCAGAGCTTTTTGTTTTAAGTTTTGGCATAATTGAGCGAGTTTATACAAAGAATGTAATAAGTTTACAACTAATATTAAAGCTTATAAAGGCTGAATTACCATGATCATTTGCTTACCGTCAAACTTGGGGTGTAATTCTACCTTACCAATATCTTTCATGTCCTCCTTAATTTTAGTCATAAGTTCGTTTCCTAAATGAGAGTGTTGAAGTTCCCGACCCTTAAATCTTATTGTGAATTTAACCTTATCTCCTTTAGCAATAAACTTTTTAGCATTTTTAACCTTAAACTCATAATCATGCGTTTCTGTTACAGGTCTCATCTTAATTTCCTTCAGTGCAATAATTTTTTGTTTTTTTTTTGCTAGATTAGCTTTTTTTTGGGCATCATATTTAAATTTTCCCATATCCATAATTTTACAAACAGGAGGGTTGGCATTTGGTGCTATTTCAATTAAATCTAAACCTTGATTTTTAGCCTGGGATATAGCTTCATTTGTATTTAAAACTCCCAAGTTTTCTCCATCACTAGCAATTACTTGAACCTCTGGTGATGAAATCCTATTATTAGATCTTGGACCACGATCTTTAGTTCTTCTCTGAAAATAATTTTGTTTAAAATCTGCCACTTAATTTGATGATGCTTTGTTCAAAGCAGAGAATTTTTTTAAGAATTTATTTAGTTCCATATTTTCTTGTTTGTCAGAGTCCATTCTTCTAATGGTTACTGAGTTACTGTCAACTTCTTTTTTACCACAAATTAATAAAAGAGGGACTTTTGCTAGTGAATGTTCTCTAATTTTATAATTCAAATTGTGATTTTTTAAATCAACAATTGAACTTATACCGGCTTCTTTAATTTTTTTAGATACCTCTTTTGCATAGTCCTCAAAGTCTTCTGAGATAGGAATAACAACTGTCTGTAATGGGGAAATCCAAAATGGAAATTTCCCAGCATAATTTTCAATTAATATTCCAATAAACCTTTCAAGAGAACCAAACAATGCTCTATGCAACATCACAGGAATTTTTTTTGTTCCATCTTTATCTATATATGATGCACCTAATCTACCAGGTAGATTAAAATCAACTTGTAGTGTTCCACACTGCCAGTCTCTTCCTATTGCATCCCTTAAAACAAATTCTATTTTAGGTCCATAGAATGCACCTTCACCCTTGTTTATACTATATTCTAATTTAGTTGCTTTTACAGCCTCTAACAAAGCATTCTCGGCCTTATCCCAAACACTATCATCTCCAACTCTTTTTTCTGGTCTATCTGAATATTTTAAAATCACATTTTCAAAACCTAAGTCTTTATAAATTTCTAAAATAAGATCTGTAACTATTAAACACTCTTTTGTAATTTGATCTTCAGTACAAAATATGTGAGCATCATCTTGTGTGAATGCTCTTACCCTCAACAACCCATGTAATGCCCCTGAAGGTTCATAACGATGTACTTTTCCAAACTCAGACATCTTTAGTGGCAAATCTTTATAACTTTTAAGGCCTTGATTAAAAACTTCTATACAGCCTGGGCAGTTCATAGGTTTAATTGCAAACACCTTTTCATCTGGTGTTGTTGAAGTATACATATTTGCTCCAAATTTTTCCCAGTGTCCAGATTTTTCCCATAGAGTTCTATCTAAAACCTCTGGAGTATTAATTTCCTTATATCCTGCAATCTCTTGTTTCATCCTCATATAATCGATTAATTTTTGAAACAATGCCCAACCTTTTTCATGCCAAAAAACAGATCCTGGGCTTTCTTCTCTAAAATGAAACAAATCCATTTCTTTACCTAATTTTCTATGATCTCTTTTTTCTGCTTCTTCAATTCTTTTTAAATAATTGTCTAAATCCTTCTGAGAAGCCCAGCTTGTTCCATATATTCTTTGGAGCATTTCATTATTTGAGTCCCCTCTCCAATAAGCTCCTGCAACTTTTGTAAGCTTAAAAAATTTACCTATTTTTCCTGTAGAAGATAGATGTGGACCCCTACATAAATCATGCCACGCACCATGAAAGTAAATTGACACCTCCTCGTTTTGAGGAATACTCTCAATAAGTTCAGCTTTATATAATTCTCCCTTATTTTTAAAATGTTTTATTGCTTTATCTCTATCCCAAACTTCTCTTTTTGTCTTTTCATCTCGATCAACTATCTCTTTCATCTTTTCTTCAATCTTAGTTAGATCATCCTCAGTAAAAGGTTCCTTTCTGGCAAAATCGTAATAAAAACCGTTTTCTATAACAGGTCCAATAGTAACTTGAGTTCCAGGAAACAGTTCTTGAACAGCCATAGCCAAAATATGAGCAGTATCGTGTCTTATTGTTTCAAGACCTTCCTCATTTTTTGAAGTTAATATTTTAATGGAACAATTTTTTTCAATTTGGAAATCTAAATCTTTTAACTCACCATCTACGCTTATTACCATAGCTTCTTTGGCTAATGATTTGCTGATTTTTTCAGCTACATCTAGTCCTGTGACTTTATTTGGAAAGTCGAAGCTGTTTCCATCTGGTAATGTAATTGTTGGCATTTAATTTACTAATCTTTTATACTCTGAATAAGTAGAAAAACACATTTTTTCAACATTAAATTTCTTTATTACGTTTTTTCTTCCCTCTTTACCCATTAATTTAAGGGATGTTTCATCCATTGTTATTGATTGAATAATTTTTTTACTCAAGGAATTAGCATCCCCAGCCTCAAATAAAAATCCAGTTTTTTCATTTATTATTGTTTCATTTGAACCACCAATATTACTTGCTATTATTAATTTTTCCATAGATTGTGCCTCAACAGCGACTCTGCCAAAGGCCTCTGGCTCTATAGAAGGCGAGATAACAATATCTGAGACTTGATAGGCCAAAGCCATATCTTTACAATGATTTATAAATTTGATTTGATTAGTTAAGCGATATTGTTCAGTGATACGGATCAATTTTTTTTTATATAAATCCCTCCCTTGATCACTCCCCAAAATAATAAGATGAAAAGCTTCATAACCTAATTCAACTTTTGTTAAATTAATTGCCTCAATAAGCATTTCCTGTCCTTTCCAGGGAGTAAGTCTACCAGGTACTAAAATAATTTTTTTTTCTTTATCAATCTCCCATTTTTTTAGAAGTTTTTTTTCGTCTTCCTCTAATTTCGAAGATGGATCAAAATAGTCTACATTTATACCTCTAAATATAACAAGAAATTTTTTTTTAAGTTTTAAAAGGTCAGAATAATTTTCTTTAATATGAGAAAATATAAAATTTGACCCAGCTATTACTAAATCTGATCTAACCATAATAGAATTATAAAGTTTTTTTAATTTGCCATTAAAATTATAAGTACCATGAAATGTAGTTACAAATTTTCTTCTAGTCAATTTTGTTGCTAAAAGACATGACCATGCTGGAGCACGACTCCTTGCATGAACTATTGTAATATTAAAAAATAAGATTATTCCAATTAAAAATATTGAGTTTAAAAATATTAAAATAGGATTCTTACTATGAACAGGTAGCCTAATTAGTTTTACTTTTTCTTTATCTATAAACTTTGTTAATTCACCACCGCTCGTAACAATAAAAGATTTACAATTATTTTCTGGTAAATAATGTGCAATATCATAACAACCAGTTTCTGCTCCTCCATATCCTAATCTTGGTATTACCTGTAAAACTTTTATATTAGACGACATTAAATAAGATTATATAATATTAGATAAAACTAATAAACTTTAATGACAAAATTTCACTATTATAAATTAAGTAAAACAAAAAAAATTAGATATTTAAAAAATTATCAAAAAAACCATGACTATATTGTTTTTTTACACGGATTTATGTCGGATTTAGAGGGTAAAAAACCTAAAACATTTTTAAGCTTTGCTAAAAAAAATAAATTGGGCTTTTTAGCATTAGAATATTCTGGCCATGGAAAATCATCTGGAAAATTTACAAATAGTAATATTTCAAAATGGACTAAAGAAACAAGTTTATTAATAAAAAGAATAGTTAAAAAAAATAGGATTATTCTGGTGGGGTCAAGTATGGGTGCGTGGATTTCTTTAAATCAATTTAAATTTTTTGAAAAACAAATAATAGGATTTTTGGGCATTGGTTCTGCCCCAGAATTTTTAGAAAATTTAATGTGGAAAAAATTTTCAAATAAAATAAAAAATGAAATAATTAAAAAAGGTATTTATAATTTAAAACATGGAGATTATATTTATCCTATAAGCTTTCAGTTAATTAAAGATGGCAGAAAAAATAAAGTTTTAAATAAAAAATTTAAATCAAAAATTAAAGTAACCATGATACATGGTAAAAAAGATGAAGTTGTTCCCGTTTCTTATTCTAGAAAAGTTTTAAAAATATTTAAAAATGCAAAAAAAAAGTTAGTTATTATAAACAGTGGTGATCATAGTTTGTCTAAACCAAAATGGTTAAAATTGATAAAAAAAGAACTTAAACTTATTACTAACTAACTTCTTTGATTTTTGACTTTAATGTAATTGGATTTTTAAGTTTTTTAATCATTTCTTTTGGACAAACTTGAATAAAATTTTTTATTTCTTCATCAAAATTATGAATTATATCTTTTGATAATGAAGAGTTTGTTTCTTTAGAATGTTCTAAAACTAGTTTTCTTAAAAATTTTGTCCAATGTTCTGTTTCGACATGTTGCCAAACTACTGACTCTTCGTTTACTTTTTTTTCAAATTCTTTAGATTTATCGTAAATAAATGCCATACCTCCCGTCATACCAGCAGCAAAATTGTCACCTACTTCTCCAAGAATAACTACGGTTCCTCCTGTCATATATTCGCATCCATTGGAATCACATCCTTCAATAACAGCTGATGCACCAGAATTTCTTACTGCAAATCTATCTCCTGCTTGTCCAGCAGCAAAAAGATTACCAGATGTTGCACCATATAGGACAGTATTTCCAATAAT
>CACEFF010000005.1 GCA_902558815.1 uncultured Pelagibacteraceae bacterium
TATACTATCAAATAATTTAGTAGAAAAATATTCAGTTTTTAAAATTTACCCGTCAAAACTTTATATTAAAATTGACAAAACAGAATTTTTAGCACGTTTAAAAAGAAATGGTGAAGATTTTTTTTTAGGATCAAACGGTAAGTTAATAGAAATCAAAGAGCAACAAGATGGTTTGCCTTTTATATTTGGTAATTTTAAAAAAGAAAATTTTTTTGAATTAAAGAGAGCAATTGATGAGACTAATTTCAATTATAGTAGAATTAAAGAATTATTTTTTTTTAAATTAGGGAGATGGGATATTAAAACTGATACAGGAATTATTATAAAACTACCAAAGTATAATTTGAAAAAATCTTTAGAATTGTCTATTAAGATATTACTTGAAGATGATAAAAAAAAAATAAACGAAATTGATTTACGTCAAAACAACCAGATAATAATAAATGGATAATGATCTAAATTTTGAAACTTATCTATTTATAAGTGAAAACAAATTAATTATTTACGTTAATTCAGAAAGAAATATTCAACTTTACAAAAAAGAATTAATGATACCGAAAAATTCTTCGGAATCAATTTTAAATAAAGTAGATTATTTTTTAAATGAGAATATTTTTAAGATTGAGAGAGTTTTAAAAGGTTTTGTTAAAAAAATGATTTTAATATTAGACTCTGAAGATTTTTTTTCTGTTGATATATCGATAAAAAAAAAAAATTATGAAAATATTTTAAGTTTTAAAAGTTTAAATCACCTTTTATATGAATTAAAAGATTATTGTAAAGATAGCACTCAAGGCGCAAAAATTATTCATATGGTCATACAAAATTATTTGATTAATGAAAAAAATTACACTTCTTTTCCAGAAAACACTAAATGTAACAGTTTAGCATTAGATGTAAAATTTATTTGCATTTCAAATGATTTAATTAAAAATGTTGAAGTAATTTTGAAAAAATATCAAATTTCTCTAAAAAAAGTCGTGAATGCGAATTATATAAATAATTTTTTAGATGAAGATGAGGATAATATATTTTTAATGAGTAAAAAAATAATCGTCGGTCATAACGCTAATGAAGTGTTATTGGTGGACAAAATCCCTAAAAATAGGGGATTTTTTGAAAAATTTTTCAGTTTTTTTAGTTAATTTTGTATTTTCTAGTAACATTTGTTGTTTTTATATGTGACTGGTTCCGTACTAAAACTTCCTCGTGTCGGTATTAAATCAAAAAACTGTAAAAGCAAAAGTCCAATTTAGTGGAATTGGCCTACATAGTGGAAAATTAGTAAATATTTCAATTTTACCAGCAAATCCTAATTCAGGTATAATTTTTAAAAGAGTTGATTTGGCTAACAACAATATTGTTATACCAAGTTTTGAAAATGTTTGTAATACATCCTTAAATACCACAATATCAAATGAATTTGGAGCTAAAGTTTCAACAATCGAACATTTAATGGGAGCTTTATTTGGTCTTGGAATAGATAACGCCGTAGTTGAAGTCGACAATGAAGAAATTCCAATTCTTGATGGTTCTGCAAAAAACTTTATAGAAAAAATTGTTGCAGTAGGTTTTAAACTAAATGAATTGCCGATTAAGATCATTAAGATTAATAAAAAAGTTGAATACAAAGATGGTGAAAGATCAATTTCAATTGAGCCATCAAAGCTCAGTTTAGATATTGAGTTTGAATTGAAATACAAGAATAATTTAATTGGTAATCAAAAAAATAAAGTTAATGTTTATAAAGATGATCTTAAAGATATTTTTAATTCAAGAACTTTTTGTCTGTATGAGGATATTGAAGCTATAAAAAATAATGGTCTTGCAAAAGGTGGAAGCTTAGAAAATGCAATAGTAGTGAATGAAAATGAAATATTGAATGAAGGTGGACTGAGAAATTCAAAAGAATTTGTTAATCACAAAATTCTAGATTGTATTGGTGACCTTTACACATGTGGATACAGATTGTTGGCTAACGTAAAATGTGCTCAAGGTGGGCACTATTTAACAAATCAGCTTTTAAGAAAAGTATTTGAAAATAAGGAAAATTTTTCTATTGTAGAGATTAGAGAGAAAAATTTACCTCATTCAGTAATAAACAAGACTTTACTAAGATCTATAGCATAATTTATATAGATCTTTATTATCTTACCTTTACATATTATAAAAACCCTATGAATAAATTAAAGTTAATATTTTCAATTTTATTATTAATTTTTTTAAACAACTGTTCAAAAGAGACTAAAGATATTTCACTTATTAAAGAAACTAAACAAGACTTAGAAATGGTTGCAGCTTATAGAGAGGCATATAAAGCCATTGAGGAGGGTGATCCTTATTTTGCAGCCAGAAAATTTTTAGAGGCTGAACTTTTATTCCCCCAATCAATTTGGGCACCAAGGTCAGCTTTGATGGCATCTTACTCTTTTTATCTTCAGAATTTTTTTTCAGAAGCATTAGCTAATCTTGAAAGATATTTAAAAACTTATCCAAAACATGAAAACGTAGCCTATGCACATTATTTAATTGCAATGTGTTATTATGAAATGATTGAAGATGAAAAAAGAGATTCGGGTCCTTTAGTAAAGGCTAAGGATAAATTTAATTTTATAATAAAAAATTATCCAAATACTGATTTCTCTTTAGACGCAAAATTTAAATTAGGATTGATTGAAGATATTTTAGCATCTAAGGAAATGTATTTAGGTAGACATTATTTAAAGAAAAATAAATGGATTGCTGCTATTAATAGATTTAAGTATGTAATAGATAATTACGACCAAACAGTTTTTGTTGAAGAAGCTCTCCACAGATTAGTAGAAATAAACTATAAATTGGGTCTTTTAGAAGAGTCTCAAAAATTTGCAAGTTTATTAGGTTACAATTATCAATCAAGTAAATGGTATGAAAGATCTTATATAGTTTTTAATAAAGACTATAAAATAAAAAGAAAAAAAGAAATTAAAAAAGAAAAAAAAGGTGTAATTAAAAAATTTAAAGGTCTTTTTGATTAATATGAATGAAAGTTCAGTCAAAAAAAAATATCAAAAAAAAATTAAATTATTAAATTATTATAATAAGAAATATTACAACGAAAATACCTCTGAAATATCAGATTTAAAATTTGATGAACTTAAAAAAGAAATTATTAATCTAGAAAAAAAATATTATTTTTTAAAAAGTAAAGAGTCTCCTCAATTACAAGTAGGATATAGACCATCCAGAAATTTTAAAAAGGTAACTCATAAAGTTCCAATGTTATCTTTAGGAAATGCTTTTACTGAAGAAGATTTAAAAAATTTTGAAAAAAAAGTAATTAACTATTTAGATAAAAATAATGATTTTGAAATTGAATATAGTGTAGAGCCAAAAATTGATGGAATCTCTGCTTCTTTAATATACAAAAACAAAAAATTTGTTATAGGTTTGTCAAGAGGTGATGGAAAAGAAGGAGAAGATATTACTTCAAATTTAAAAACTATAAGTGATATTCCTAAATTTATCTCAAGCAAAGATTTTCCAGATGAAATTGATATTAGAGGTGAGGTTTTTATTGAAAAAAATGATTTTAATAAATTTAAAGAAAAATTTGCAAATCCTAGAAACGCTGCCTCTGGTTCTCTGAGACAGAAAAATCCCAATGATACTAAAAAAATTCCATTAAAATTTATTGCTTATACATTTGGTCATGAAAAAGGAATGGATATAAATTTTCAAAATGATTTTTTGAAAAAATTAAAAGATTGGGGTTTTAATATCAATCCATTAAATAAAGTGATAACAGGAACAAAAAATTTAATGTCTCATTACTACGAACTTGAAAAAAAAAGAGAAGATTTAAATTTTGATATTGATGGAATTGTTTATAAAATAAATAGTTTTAAAATCCAAAAAAGATTAGGTAATGTTGCTAATGCTCCTAGATGGGCTATAGCTCACAAATTTTCTGCCAATAAAGGTAAATCAAAAATAGTTAATATAGAAATTCAAATTGGAAGGACTGGTGCTTTAACCCCAGTCGCAAAAATAAAACCAATTAATATAGGTGGTGTGGTTGTTTCAAATGCAACTCTTCACAACGAAGATGAAATAAATAGAAAAGATATTAGAATTAATGATGAAGTAATTGTAGAAAGAGCGGGAGACGTGATTCCCCATGTTATTTCTGTTGATTTTAGCAAGAGAAATAAAGATTCAAAAAAATTTTCTTTCCCAACGAAATGTCCTTTCTGTGGATCAAAAACATTTAAAGAATTCAACCTTACAACGAAAAAAGAAGATGCAGTTAGACGTTGTTCAAGTGAAGGATTTGAATGTGAAAAAGTTTCAATAGAAAAAATAAAACATTTTGTATCAAAGGAGGCTTTGAATATAGATGGTTTTGGAAAAAAAATAGTCGAAAAATTTTGGGATTTGAAATTTGTTAGATTACCGCAAGATATATTCAATTTAGATTATAATAAAATCAAATTTCTAGATGGATGGGGCCAACAATCTACAAATAATCTTAAATATTCAATCGATAAAAAAAGAAATATTTCTCTTGAACGTTTTATTTATTCATTGGGCATAAGACATATCGGCTTAGAAAATGCAAAGTTAATTGCAAAATATCTAAAAACTTCTTTAAATTTTTCCTCACTTTCTAAAAATAAAAAATTCGATGAATTGTTAAATATAGATGGAATTGGGGAAACTCAAATTAACTCAATTAAAGAATTTTTTAAAAATGATATTAATTTAAAAGTAATTAACGAGCTAAATAAGTGTCTTAAGGTAAATGAAGTTAAGTTCATTAAAAAGACTGGCTCTTTAGCAAACAAAACCTTTATGCTTACAGGAAAATTGGAGGGCATAAGCAGAGCTGAAGCAAAATCTTTGATAGAGTCAAACTCTGGTTCTATAGTAAGCAATGTCTCTAAAAAACTTAATTATTTAATAATCGGAGATAAGCCAACTAAAAGAAAAATAGATAGTGCCCAAGAACTAAAAGTAAAAATTTTAAATCAAAAAGAATGGATTAAAATGTTAAATAAAAGAGGCTAACCATTTTTTCTCATTGCTGTTTAAAAAAGGACTTAATTTTGAATAAATATTCATATTATATTGAAATAAATAATCTTTTTCTTTTTTAGAAAGCTGTCCATAATCTATAAGATCTTTGTCTATAGGCACAAGCGTTAAGTTTTCAAAAAACAACTTTTTGTTTAATCTTTTTACATAGACTAAATTTTCAATACGGATACCAAATTTCCCTTTTTTATAAAAACCTGGCTCATTACTTAAGATCATTCCTTCAGAAATTTTGACATTATTATTTTTTGAAATTGCCTGGGGGCCTTCATGCACATTTGAAAAAAATCCAACACCGTGTCCAGTACCATGTTCATAATCTAAATTAATCATTTTTAAAAATTTACGAGCCTTAGTATCAATCGATTTGCCGGTTCTGTCTTTATTGAGATCTGTTCTTGCTACTGCAATATGTCCTTTAAGCACTCTAGTAAAAATATTTTTAATATCTTTCTTTGGTTTCGAAAAACATATTGTACGAGTAACATCCGTAGTGCCATATTTATATTGACCACCTGAGTCACAAAGGAAAATATCATTTTGATTTATAATCTTAGATTTTTTTTTTACAGCTCTATAGTGAACAATGGCCCCATTACTTCCGCATCCAGCAATAGTGTTAAAGCTTGGATATAAATAATTTTTATTCATCTTTCTAAATTTTTCCAATTTACTTTGCGCATCATACTCGGTAATCTTTTTTTTATTAATAATCTTCATCCAATAAATAAATTTTGTTAACGCAACACCATCGCGAATATGGCTTTTAATCATATTTTGAATTTCAACTTTATTCTTAATAGATTTTAAAAAATATATAGGATCTTCTTTTTTAATAATTTTAAATTTTTTTTTAAATATATTTTCGTAATATAAAGAGCAGGATTTTGAATCTATCAAAATTTCTCCACTTTTTTTATCATCTATAAATTTTCGAAAACTTTGAGGCTCTATTATTTGATCTAAAGTTATCTTTTTTTCTTTTATCAATTTTTTTGCATTAGTTTTTTTTGTAATTAATCTTAATTTTTTTTTGTTATCAAAAAATAAATGACAATTAGGTATTGGACTATTAGGGTTGTCATTACC
Source organism: uncultured Pelagibacteraceae bacterium (assembly GCA_902558815.1). Taxonomy (GTDB): domain Bacteria; phylum Pseudomonadota; class Alphaproteobacteria; order Pelagibacterales; family Pelagibacteraceae; genus Pelagibacter. Next base: position 6,166 of record CACEFF010000005.1, read on the forward strand.
TCTTATATTAAGAAGCCAGGCAACATTTTCTGGTGCAGAAATAAATATATAATTTAACTTTCTTTTTAATAGATAATTTCTAAGCTTGCTAATTTTTCTTTTATAATTTTCACCAACAGCATTTTGTTTAAGTGAAAAAAATTTTTTGTAAGAAGAAACTTTATATCTCCAAATTTCATCAATTAAATTTTTCTCAATAATTTTGATTTTATTATTTTTTAGAAAAAACTTTTCAATTTGTATTGATGTAAAAATTTTTGGGTCAATACCTAGAGTCAAATTTTTAAATAAATTACAATTAACTATCTTTTGGTAATCAACAATTTTAAAATTTTTACCAGATTCTTTTTGAGCTTGAATAGTATATCTTCCATCCACAAAGAGAAATTTTTTTTTTTTTAAAATGATTGCATAACCCGCTGAACCACTAAAATTTGAAATAAATTTTAATCTATCTTTTTGTGTATATTCTGAGAAAAATTGATCATTTTTTGGAACGACGTACCCATCAATATCAAACTTTTTGAAATAAGATCTTAAAGTATTTACTCTTTCATTAATCATTTTATTCTTTTTTGATACCTTATCCATCCAGGGCTTCTAGTAATATCTTCACTCTCAAAATCCTGATTAAATTCAAAATCTTCTTCTTTATTTTCATCAAAAAAAGAATTTTTATCTAAAAATTTTTCTGGTAGTTCATCAATAAAACGTGAGGCCATACTATCAATCCAATCACCTTGATAAAATCTATTCATAGAAAATGAGATGTATACTTTTTTTTTTGCTCTAGTAATTCCTACATAAGCCAATCTTCTTTCCTCCTCTAAACCATTTTGGCCTTTTTCTTCTATTGATTTTTGATGAGGAAAAAGACCCTCTTCCCATCCAGGTAAAAAAATAGACTCAAATTCCAAACCTTTTGCAGCATGCATGGTCATCATATTTACTTTTTCACCTTCCCAATCTTGATCTACAGATGTTGCTAAAGATACGTGTTCTAAGAAACTTTCCAAATTATCAAATTCTTTCATTGCACTTAAAAGTTCTTTGATATTTTCAAGCCTATTTTCATTTTCAATATCTTTTTTATTTTTAAGCATCGCTGAATAACCAGATTCATCTAAAATAATTTGTAAAAGTTTTACATGATTGATCTTTTTTATATTAAAATCATTTCTCCATTTTGACATAAGATTTAAGAAAATTGTTAAACCGGTCTTTGTTTTCGGTTTGATTAAATTTTCCTCTAACATTTTTTTTGATGCAGTTTCTAAATTCAATCTATTTTTTTTTGAGTACTCATGAATGAGTTTAACTGAATTCTCTCCTATTGATCTCTTTGGATTGTTAACAATTCTTTCAAATGCTAAATCATCTTTGCTTTGATAAACAAGTCTTAAATATGCAACACAATCTTTAATTTCTGCTCTTTCATAAAATTTAGTGCCACCAAGAATTCTGTATGGAATTCCAGTTTTTAAAAATCTTTCCTCGAATTCTCTTGTTTGGAAGATAGCTCTTACAAGAATAGCAATATTATTAAAAGAAAAATTCTTTTTAATTTTTTCTATTTCATCAGAGACTCCAATTGCTTCATCTTTACCATTTTTGAAACAATTTAATTTTATTAAGTCTCCCTCATCGAGAGTCGCTTTTAAAGTTTTACCAACTCTATTTTGATTATTGGATATTAAACTGGATGCTACAGATAAAATATTTTGAGTAGATCTATAATTTTCCTCAAGTCTTATAACTTTCGTATCTTTATATACTTTATCAAATTCAAGAAAATTCTTTATTTCTGCACCTCTCCAACTATAAATTGATTGATCATCATCACCCACACAACAAATATTATTATTTTTCTCCGAAAGTAAGTTTAGCCATTTACTTTGAATAAAATTTGTATCTTGATATTCATCAACTAGAATATATTTAAAGTTTTTTGAATAAATATTTCTTATATCTTGATTTTTTTCTAAAATTTTTACAGCGTGCAAAATAAGATCACCAAAATCACAAGAGTTGAGTTCTATTAATTTTTGTTGGTAGATTTTGTAAATTGGAAGTATCTTTTTCTCGTAGATGTCTTTAGGATTAATATTTATTTCATCAGGGTAACATCCTTTATTTTTCCAACGATCTATTATTGCAAGAATGTATCTAGGAGCTAAATATTTAATATCTATATTTTCTGCTTTACAAATATTTTTGACAAGTCTGATTTGGTCATCAGTATCAATTATAGTAAAATTAGAATTGAGGTTGACTGCTGAAGCATGTTTTCTTAAAAGTTTTGCGCATATAGAATGAAAAGTACCAAGCCAAGAGAGACCTGTGGCATCAGCACCTAAAATTTTGCTCACTCTAGTTTGCATTTCTCTTGCTGCTTTATTTGTAAAAGTCACAGCTAAAATTTGATTTGGAAAAGCTTTTTTTTGTTGGATTATATTTGCAATTCTAGTTGTTAAAACTTTAGTTTTACCTGAACCAGCTCCAGCTACGATTAATAAAGGTCCATCAAGGTGGATTACAGCTTCTTTTTGGGCTTTATTTAGACTTTTTAAAATTTCAGAGTTTACCATTTAATATATTTTTATATAAGCATATTAATTATTCATGTTTAATCTTAACTTATTATTTAAAAAGCTAAAAAAACAATTTCTATCAATAAATGATTTAATAGAAAGCTATTTCGATAATTTTAGATCATTTATAATTACTCTTAAGAAAAATAAAATTAATAAGGATAATAAGGTAATTTTAGTTATAGGAACATTAATCATTTTGACACTGGGATATTTCTTGCTCCCCACAATTTATGATAGAAATATATTAGAATCGCAAATTAAAAATCAATTGTTAGAAAAATTTGATATTAAAATTCAATTTAAGGAAAAAATTTCTTATGGCTTGTTACCAAGGCCTCACTTTAATTCTAAAAATTTGACAATTTTAAAAGATGATGAAGAAATTGCAAAAATTAAAAATTTCAAAGTTTTTATTAATTTTGATAAATTTTTGTCTATTAATAAAGTTAAAGTAAAAAATGTAGTATTTAGAAAAGCAGATTTTAACATTAATAAAGATGACTTTTCATTTTTCAAAAAGCTTTTATTTCTTGATAAAATAGATGATAAAATTAGTTTTCAGGAAAGTAATATTTTTTTTCTAAATAAAGATAAAAGTGAAATGTTATTTATTAATAAGATAAAAAGTAGTGATTATTTTTATGATGAAAAAAAATTCGAAAATGTAATGTCTTCAAAAAATGAAATCTTTAATATTCCATATAAAGTTATATTTGAGAATAACCAAAAAAATAAAAATTTAGTTACTAAATTTAATTCCAGAAAAATTAGATTAAATGTTAAAAATGAGATTGATTATAGTGATAAAAATAATAATGGTATTTTAGATATCACATTTATAAATAAAAGTACCTCTATAGACTATAATATTGAAAAAGGTTTTATAGAATTTTCATCTGCAAATAAAAAAGATAATTATAAAGGTCAAATTGATTTTAAACCTTTTTATCTAAAAGCAAGCTTTAATTATAACCAGTTAAACCCAAAGAATTTTGTTAATCATAATTCGGTTTTTTTTGAAATAATTAAATCCCAACTTTTAAATAACAAAAATTTAAATCTAGATATAGACTTGAATATAAATAAATTAACAAATATTAATCATTTGAATAATTTGATACTTAAAATAGGTATTCAAGAGGGTGATATAATTTTGTCAAATTCTAACTTAATGTGGAAAGAAGATTTAAAAATTTCCTTGAGAGAAACTTTTTTAAATTATGATGATAATGGAGTCAGATTGATTGGAAAAATGAATTTAGATTATAAGGATATTAATAGCTTTTACAGATCTTTTCAGGTGAACAAAAAAGATAGAAAAGATATTAAACAAATTGAAATGGATTTTGTTTACGGCTTAACATCAAAAAACGTTAGTTTTGATAATGTTAAAATTGATAATTCATCTAATAAAAATTTAGAAAAGTTCATAAATAAATTTAATTCAAAAAATTCAAAACTGAATAATAAAGTAGTTTTCAAAAATTTTATCAGTAATTTTTTTAATGCTTACGATGGATAAATCATTTTTTTTGGGTCTACGATTTTTTTATAATCTTTTTCACTAATTAAACCTGATTTTAAAGCTTCTTCCTTAAGAGTAGTTTTATTTCTTAACGCTGCTTTAGCAATTTTTGCAGAATTGTCGTAACCAATATGTGGAGCCAAAGCAGTTACCAACATTAATGAATTATCCAAATACTCTTTTATTTTATTTTTATCTGCTTTAACTCCTTTAATACAATAAAGTGAAAAATTTTTAGTACTGTCGGCTAGTAAATCTATGGACTGTAAAACATTATGTGCAATTAAAGGTTTGAAAACATTTAATTCAAAATGTCCATGAGAACCTGCCATTGTAATTCCATTATGATTCCCAATGACTTTAACACATACCATTGTTACTGCCTCTGATTGAGTGGGATTTACTTTGCCAGGCATAATAGATGATCCAGGTTCATTAGAAGGTAAAATAATTTCACCATATCCTGCTCTTGGACCAGATCCGAGAAATCTAACATCATTTGCAATCTTCATTAAACAAACTGCCGTTGTATTTAATGTGCCTGAAAAGTTTACTATTTCATCATGAGCAGCTAATGCTGCAAATTTATTTTTAGCTGGTTTAAACGGTAATTTAGTAATCTTTTTAATTTCAGTTATAATTTTTTTATCAAAACCTTTTTTACTATTTATTCCAGTTCCTACAGCTGTTCCACCTTGTGCTAAATAATAGATTTCATTTAATGCATTTTTAATTCTAAAAATACAATTTTCTAATTGTGATTGATAACCTGAAAATTCCTGACCCAAAGAAAGAGGAGTCGCATCTTGAAGATGCGTCCTTCCTACTTTAACTATATTTCTAAATTGAGAAATTTTTTTTTTTAATTCTTTATTTAATAGTTCAAGCGAAGGTAATAATTTATTTTTGGTTTCAATAGCTATCGCAATATGCATTGCAGTCGGAAATACATCATTTGTAGATTGAGATTTATTTACATGATCGTTTGGATGAACTGGCTTTTTAGTACCTTTTTTTCCTCCTAAAATTTCAATCGCCCTATTAGCAATTACCTCGTTAACATTCATATTTGTTTGAGTACCGGAACCTGTTTGCCAAACTTTTAATGGAAAGTGATCATCTAGTTTACCAGATATTACTTCATTGGAGGCTTTAATAATTGCATTAGATATTTTGGGTAAAATTTGTTTTTCTTTACCATGAACTTTAGCTGCAGCTTTTTTAATTATTGCGATAGATCTAATTAAAATTGGTCTTACTAAAAATTCACCTATATCAAAATACTTTTTAGATCTTTGTGTTGAAGCACCCCAATATTTATCTTTTGGGACATTAATGGATCCAATACTATCAAATTCTTTTCTTAATTTCATTGATTAATAACTAATTAATAAATTATTATTAATATACATTAAATTTATAAAACTTACAGGAGCAATATGTCAAATTTTAGTAAGGTCGGAATTTTTATGAAAAATTTTGGTCAAGAAGTTAAAAATAAACCTTCTTTTAGTACTGATAAAATCAACAAACTAAGAATTGATCTCATAAAGGAGGAATTAGAGGAGTTAACAGAAGCAATGAATAATAAAAATTTATTAGAGGTTGCAGATGCATTAACTGATATCTTATATGTTACTTATGGCGCTGGTCATGCATTTGGTATTGATTTAGACAAGTGTTTCGAAGAAGTCCAGAATTCAAACATGAGCAAATTAGATGTAAATGGAAAACCAATCTATAATGAGTCTGGTAAAGTAATGAAAGGACCTAAATATTTCAAACCTGACCTCTCAAAATTTGTTAATTAGATTTCAAGTTTCAGGTCTACTGCTGGAGCACTATGAGTAATACTTCCAACAGAAACTCTATCCACACCAGTTGCCGCAATTAATTTAATTTTTTTAAGAGTAATATTTCCTGATGCTTCGGTTTCATAGAATTTTTTAACTAACTTAACCCCAGTTTTAAGATTTCTAATGCTCATATTGTCAAACAATATAGTATTGAATTTAAGGCCAATTATTTTTTTTACTTGTCTTAAATTATCAACTTCTACAGTTATTTTTCTTCCTTTTTTATTTTTGATAGCTGAAGAAACAAGACTTTTAATATCTGATGAGCCAATATGATTATCTTTAATTAAATATTCATCACTTAAATTGAATCTATGATTTGTACCTCCACCTAATTTAACGGCATATTTTTGAATCACTCTTAAGTTTGGAATTGTTTTACGTGTACAACAAATTTTACATTTTTTACCAGCCAATTTTACAAACTGGTTAGTTTTAGTTGCTATTCCAGAAATATGAGAAAGAAAATTTAAAGCCACTCTTTCAGCTATAAGTATGTTTTTTGCTTTGCCTTCAATTGTTGCTATTAAAGATCCTTTCTTTACTTTTGAACCATCTTTCTTTTTAACAATAAATTTAATTTTATTATCAATTAATTTAAAAGTATGTTTTGCAAATAATAAACCACCAATAATAGCCTCTTGATTTGAAATTAATTTGATTTTTATAACTTTTTTATTTTGTACTAAATTTGAAGTTATATCTCCAGATGGGTAGAGATCTTCATTTAGAGCAAGCTTAACAATATTTTTGATAAAATTTTCACTTAGTTTAATTTTTGACACAAAAGATTATCTACCGATAGCAACCATTTTTTCAACTGATAATCTAGCTTTATTTATCGTATCCTTGTCCATTACAATTTCACCAGTTTCATTTTCTAAACAGTCTAGGATTTTTGGCAAAGTTATTCTTTTCATATGTGGGCAGAGATTGCACGGTCTAATAAATTCTACATTTGGATTTTCTACTTGAATATTATCACTCATTGAACATTCTGTAACCATCATAACTTTTTTTGGTTGATTGTCTTTTACATAATTAATCATTCCTGAAGTTGAACCAGCAAAATCACTTGCTTTGATAACTTCAGGTGGACATTCTGGATGAGCTATAATTTTAATTCCTGGATTTTTTTTTCTAATATCATTAATTTCTTTTTCATCAAATTGATCATGAACCATACAAATCCCTTTCCATGAAATAATCTCTACATCTGTTTGAGAAGCAACATATTTTGCCAAATAATCATCAGGTAAAAAAATTACCTTTTTAACTCCTAATGATTTTACAATTTTTACCGCATTTGCAGAAGTACAACATATATCAGTTTCTGCCTTCACATCTGCCGATGTATTCACATATGAAACTACAGGAACTCCTGGGTACTTTTCTTTTAAAAGTTTTACATCTTTACCTGTAATTGATGATGATAAAGAACAACCTGCTTTCATATCTGGTAGTAAAACTTTTTTATTAGGGCTCATTAGTTTTGCTGTCTCAGCCATGAAATGAACACCAGCCATCACAATTATGTCTGCTGAGGTTTTTGATGCTTCAACTGCAAGAGCTAATGAGTCTGCAGAAAAATCTGCTATACCATGATAAATTTCTGGTGTTTGATAGTTATGAGCTAGAATAACTGCATTTTTCTCTTTTTTTAATTTATTAATTTTATGTATGTAAGGAGCATGTATTGACCACTCAATCTCAGGCATAACCTTTGATATCTTTTGATAAATTGGATCAGTAGCTTTTTTAACCTCTTGATTAAATTCCATATGAAAATTTATCAATTTGAAACCTACTTGTCATTGATTTAATGTGGGTCATATTGCGGCCATGCTGAAATTGGTAGACAGGCACGGTTGAGGGCCGTGTGGACCTAGTCCATGAGAGTTCGAGTCTCTCTGGCCGCACCAAAAACTCAAATTTTAAGCCATTCGGGTATAAAAATTTTAAAAGAAGCGTTATCACTTTTAAAAGTTTGATCTTTATCAAAATTCTCATCAAGATATTTTATTAAACCAAAAGGATAATCATCACTTATTAAAATTTTTCCAATTTCGATATCATTATTATAAATTTTTTCATTTTTAGTGAGTTTTCCATCAATAATCTCTATTGGAAGTAATCTTTTTGAAAGTTTATTTTTTAACTTTATTCTTGCAGTATTTTCTTGACCAACGTAACAACCTTTTTTGAAATCAATGCCATTTAGCTCCTCATAATTACACTCAATACCAAATAATTGGTTTTGTAATTGATTTAAGTTTTTTGGAACAATCCCCAGTTTGTGACTTTGAATGTAATAATTTTCAATTTTATCATCCTTGAGATCTAATTTTTTTAAGGATAAATAAAGTTTTTCTAAATTGATAATTAGTCTAGCTCCTAAATTTTTATTTCTTGGATCTAAAACAATTGGGTCTTCTCTATATTTGAAGGTGAAACCTAAAATATCCTTTGAACCTTCAATCGAGAGGTATTTTTCGTACCCAAAACTTGCAACAACAAATTCGTTACTTAAATTTAAAATTTCTACTTTTGATCTAATTTTATATAGATTCAGTTGCTTAAATATTTCATCAGATTGATTTTTTTCACAATCAATGAAGAAGCCCGACTTATGCTTAACTACTATAAATTCAAATAGAAATTTACCTTGTGGTGTAAGCAAAGAGGCAAAACAGCTTGAATTTTCTGTAACTTTATTAATGTCATTACTTATAAGATTTTGTAAAAAATCTTTAGCATCTGCACCATTCACATAGATTATGGCCCGATCCTGTAATATAAAAACACTATTATTCATATTTGCATCAAATGAGCTTTTAATATAATTACTTTTTTAACAAATGTTAGATCTTATAATCAAAAATGGTCAGTGTTATATTGATGGGGAGCTCAAAGATGCTGATGTTTCAGTCAAAGATGGCAAAATTCAAAACATAGGCAAATTTACTGAAGATGCTAAAGATACTATAGATGCTAAAGGTCTAACTATTTTACCAGGATGTATAGATACCCAAACTCATTTTAGAGAGCCCGGATCTACCGATACAGAAGATCTTCATTCAGGAAGCAGAGCAGCTATTGCTGGAGGGATTACAGCAGTATTTGAAATGCCAAATACAAATCCTCCAACATCTAATAAAAAAGAATTTCAAAGAAAATTAGATCTCGCAAAAAATAGGATGTATTGTAATTATGCTTTTTATTTTGGTGCAACAGCAGATAATGCTAATGATTTAGCAGACTTAAAAAATTTAGAAGGTTGTTGTGGGATCAAACTTTTTGCAGGTTCTTCAACAGGAAACCTTTTAGTTGCTGATGAAAAAGATATTGAAACGGTATTTCAAAATAGCTCTAAAGTTGTAGCTGTTCATTCTGAAGATGAGGCAATTTTAAATATTAATAAAAAATTGATTAAAAAAGGTGATGTTCACTCTCACCCAATTTGGAGAAGTGATGAATGTGCAATTTCATCTACAAGAAGGATAGTGCGAATTGCTGAGCGTTATAATAAAAAAGCGCACGTGCTACATATAACTACAAAGCAAGAGATTGATTTCTTGTCTCAACATAAAGGAAATATTACTTTTGAAATTACTCCACAGCATTTAACAATTTATGCACCAGACTGTTATGACAAACTTGGTACATATGCTCAGATGAACCCTCCAATAAGAGATAAGTCTCATTATGATAGATTATGGTATGCGGTGAAAAATAATTTCAACGATACCATAGGCTCTGATCACGCACCTCATTTAAAAATAAATAAAGACAAAGAATATCCCAATTCACCATCTGGTATGCCTGGTGTTCAAACTTTAATGCCAGTAATGTTAAATCATATTAATGATGGAAAGTTATCTCTAAATCAATTAATGAATTTTGTTTGTGAAAATCCAGTTAAAATTTTTGGCATAAAGAATAAAGGATTTATTAAAGAGGGATTTGACGCAGATTTCACAATAGTGGATATGAATAAAAAAATTGTCATTAAAAATGAAAATATAGAGAGTAAGTGTGGATGGTCTCCTTTTAATGGTGTTGAATTTAAAGGGACACCTGTAGCAACTATTATTGCGGGAAAAATAAAGATGAGAGATGGTAAAATTTTGGGAGAACCTGACGGAACTCCTTTAAAATTTAATTAAGTTTTACTGTAAAAGTATTTACTAGCACAACTCCAATTACAATTAGAAACATTCCTAAAATTGCTTGCCAGGCTAAAGTTTGTTTAAAGAATATGTAACCTAGTATCGCTATTGTAAAAATTCCAAGTCCGCTCCATGTTGCATAAACAATTGCAATGGGAAGCTTATTAACTACAAAAGTTAACAAATAAAATGCGGTTAAATAAAAGATTGTTAATAAAGTTGTTGGTATTAACTTTGTGAAGTTTTGTGACACAGGAAGAAGCATTGTGCCTGCTACCTCACAAAAAATTGCACCTACAAGAAATAAATATGTTTTAAACACTGATTTAATATTTAATTTTAGGCACAACACCAAGAATTTTATCTTCCAAAGGTTCCAAATGGTCCTTATTTATCGTCATATCTCTTATAGGAGCATTTTTATATTTATTCTTTTTTTCCTCAGTAACATAAAGGTCATTTATCTTGTCTTTAATCCTTTCAAACATAGGATTTGTTAAATTTTCAAGATATTCTTGATCGTTTAAAAGCTTCTTTAAAGTAAAATCTTTTTTATTCTTTTCTTCAATTTTTTTTTTTAATTTTTTATAAAAATATAAAAAGTGGTATCTAAAACGTTTAAGATACATAAATTTTTTGTCATCTTTTTTTTCCTCACTACATTTATCAATTATATCATTATAAAAAAGCACTGGTAAGATATAGTTTTTATCAAAGTCAGGGTCAGTCAACATTTTTTTATTTCCAAAAGTATCATAGTATTTTCCGTCACCTCCTATTCTCCATAAACTTTTGGCTTTTGAAATTACTGTGCAAGGTTCATAAAGAAATGCATACCTAATTTTTGCCAGATCTTCCATTTTGAGATTTTGAACGTTTCGACCCTTAGTTTTTTGCCTTCTTTTTCTTAAGTAATTTATTTTTCCCAGGTTAGTATAAATTGCTGCCTTGAATTTTTGTTCAAGAAATAATTGGATATCATCGTTTGATCTAAAATCGGCATCAGTAATTTGATTTTGACTATTATTAAATCTAATTATTTTTTCATTAATTCCGCTATCTGTTTCAACACTGTTAGTTTCAGTAACTCTTATTAAAAATTCAACATCTGAAGAATTAATATGTCTAAGGGCACCTACGGTTTGCGCACCATTTATAATTTGAAATTTATGAGCCTTAATTAAGTTATTTTTCAGTTCTAATTTTGTACAGACTGCTGAAATTCCATTATTGTAATAAAAAAAATTTTCTGGTTCAGTTTCGGCTGTATTTTTCATGTCTTTATTAATAGGTCCTTTTTCACCTAAGAATTCTCTAATATTATAGGAGAAAAGACTTTCTCCTAGACTTGATCTATATAAGTTTTCTATCTCATTAGCTTTAATTGATGCTATCAGGGTTTTAAAAGGATTTTTTTTTATAAAAAACTTATTCTCGGGCACCTTAAAATTTACAAAATCAGGGATAGAGTTTTCCAAACTTCTTGCTTGATCACAATATTCTTTGAATTTTGAGAAATCTAATAATCTACATTGAATTGCAAGATTACTTCTTTCATATTTTTTATTATACTCCTCTTCTTTCTCCATTACTCTTGCAGATGCTGATCCAGTTGAAATAAAATAATATTTAAATTGATATCCCTTTTGTATTCTTTCGGGATAATCTAAAAATTTCGTAATGGCTTGTTCATTTCCATGTTTTTTGACCCAATCTGTTTTTATTAAATTTTTGTGAAGATCAAAAAAAGAATTTACTTTCGACTCTTTTATATTTTGATTTTTTGATTTAGAGTCTGTACCAGTAAACTCAGTTTGAATTATGTAAAAAATTTGATTTGTATCATCCTCTAAATATAGATCTACTCCGAGATCATCTTTTGCACCAATACTAGCATCATCATAATCTTCATCTAAAAAAGAATTTGTATCGTTGAAGAAATTAACAATCCATCTATCAAAACCCTCAGTTCTTTGAGTATCGTTTTCATAATCTAAAAAATTTTCTGAACAAATTTTAACAACTTCTTGCCTCAAGAAGCTCCTGAAATCATCGACTGAAAATTTTTTACTCATGCAAAATGTTACTTTTTATTAAATCTTCTTTAATTTCATCCAGAATAGCTGGATCATCTATTGTTGGTGGCATCTTATATTCAATATTATCAGCAATTTTTCTTATAGTACCTCTTAATATTTTCCCTGATCTTGTTTTTGGAAGTCTTTTAATCACTATTGCAACTTTAAATGCAGCCACAGGACCAATTTTATCTCTTACCATTTGAATACATTCTTTTGAAATTGTTTCATTATCTTTCTCAACACCTGCTTTCAATACAATAAGGCCTATAGGCAATTGACCTTTTAATTTATCTGCAATTCCAAGAACTGCGCACTCAGCTACAGATTGATGTTCAGATAAAACTTCTTCTATTGCGCCTGTAGACAATCTATGACCAGCTACATTTATGATGTCATCTGTTCGTGACATAATCCAAATATATCCATCCTCATCAATGTGTCCTGCATCATAGGTTTGATAATAACCATCATAGTTTGACATATAATTTTCTTTATATCTTTTATCAGCATTCCAAAGAGTTGGAAAAGTTCCAGGAGGTAAGGGTAGTTTTACAACTATATCTCCCATTTCGTTTGGTTTAGCTAAAGTTTGATCTGATTTAATAATTTGCACATCATAACCAGGAACAGCTTTGCACGCTGAACCATATTTAGTTTGCATCATTTCAATTCCAGTACAATTTGAGCTGATCGCCCAACTAGTTTCAGTCTGCCACCAGTGATCAATCACAGGAACTTTTAATAAATTTTCTGCCCACTTGATTGTATCTGGATCTGCTCTTTCCCCAGCAAGAAATAGACTTTCAAATTTAGATAGATCATACTTAGAAAAAAATTTTCCTTCAGGGTCTTCTTTCTTAATTGCCCTAAATGCAGTAGGAGCAGTAAATAAAGATTTTACTTTATAATCAGAAATGATTTTCCAAAATGCACCAGCATCTGGAGTACCTACTGGTTTACCTTCAAATAAAACAGTAGTGCATCCTTTAAACAAAGGAGCATAAACAATATACGAATGCCCAACAATCCAACCAATGTCACTTGCTGACCACCAAATATCTCCTGCATCTATGTTGTAAATATTTTTCATGGTCCATTTTAATGCAACTATATGACCACCAATATCTCTTACTATTCCTTTAGGAGTGCCCGTGGTCCCAGATGTATATAGAATATAGGCGAATTCATTTGAATTCATTTCAACACAATCAACTTCATTTGCTTTTGAAACCACTTCTTCCCAACTTACCTCTTTTGGAGCATTTAATTTTACTTCATGACCTGATCTTTGAAATAAAATCATTTTATCAATTTTGTGATTAGCAAATTTAATTGCTTCATCTACTAACGGTTTGTATTCTACAGTCCTTCCAGGCTCAAAACCACATGAAGCAGTAACCAATACTTTTGCTTTACTATCATCAATTCTACTTGCAAGTTCGTTAGAGGCAAATCCACCAAAGACCACAGAATGAATTGCTCCTATCCTTGCACAAGCAAGCATAGCCACTACGGCCTCTGGTATCATAGGCATATAAATGATAACTCTATCTCCTTTATTAACTCCTTGATCTTTCAATGCTCCTGAAAATTTTGAAACTTTTGATCTTAATTCTTCATAAGTGAATTTACTTTTGTTACCAGTGATAGGACTATCATATATTAGTGCAGTTCTTTTACCATTACCCTGATCGATGTGAATATCTAGTGCATTATAACAAGTGTTTGTTACGCCATCTTCGTACCATTTGTAGAAAGGAGGGTTTGATTTATTTAAAATTTTAGTTGGTTTTCTAAACCAAAAAATGTCATTTGCTGCTTCACTCCAAAATTTTTCTGGATTATTAATCGATTGTTCGTAAATTTTGTTGAATTTGTCAGACATTTAAAATTTGATTCGTTATTGCTCTTTTTTAGATTTTTAACTTTAAAAGTGTATTTAATTTTAAAAAGTAAGTAAAATCAATGCTTATTAATGGTAATTTTGTCTTCTATTAACTGCTTTAATTTGGTATTTAACGCACAACTTTGGCTTAGGGAAGCCTAAGCCTAGTTTATATAAACTAACAAAGTAAAAACTAACTAAAGAGGGAGTTTTTTATGAAAAAACTTAAACTGTTTGCTTTTACAGCTGTTGCCCTAATGGGTGTTACAACTGTGGCAAACGCTGCGACCGCTATGTTAGCGCAAGATGACTTCGTTGGAATATCTTTTTGGATAATTTCAATGGGTATGTTGGCTGCAACAGCTTTTTTCTTTATGGAAAGAAGTTCTGTTAATCCAGCATGGAAAACATCTGTGACAGTAGCTGGTCTAGTAACTGGTATTGCTTTTATCCATTACATGTACATGAGAGATGTTTGGGTAAGTACTGGTGATTCACCAACAGTATACAGATATATTGACTGGTTAATTACTGTGCCATTACAGATGATAGAATTCTACTTAATTCTAGTAGCTGTAAGAAAAGCAAACTCTGGAATTTTCTGGAGATTGTTAATTGGTTCATTAGTAATGTTAATCGGAGGATATCTAGGAGAAGCTGGATACATCAACGCTACACTTGGTTTCGTTATCGGTATGGCAGGTTGGGTATACATACTCTATGAAATATTCTCAGGTGAAGCTGGAAAAGCTGCTTCAAAAAGTGGAAACAAAGCTCTTGTTACCGCGTTTGGTGCAATGAGAATGATTGTTACAGTAGGTTGGGCGATTTACCCATTAGGTTACGTATTTGGTTACCTAACTGGTGGAGTAGATGCTAACTCACTTAACGTTGTTTACAACTTAGCTGACTTTATTAATAAAATTGCATTTGGTCTAGTAATCTGGGCTGCTGCAGTTTCAGGTGGAGCTGGCGCAAGAAGCAGATAATAACTGTTTAAATTAAATTTATAGGGCGAGTATGTTTTGCATACTTGCCCTATTTTTTTTAACCTCTATAAAGATTTTAATGCCTAAAATAACTTATATAACTTCAGATGCTAAAAATTATACTATTGATGTAGATAATGGTTTAACGGTTATGGAGGGAGCGGTTCAAAATGATATTCCTGGCATTGATGCAGATTGTGGTGGCGGTATGGCATGTGCAACTTGCCATGTTTATGTCACAGAAGATTGGTTTGATAAGCTCCCAAAAAAAGAAGATGGTGAAGAGGATATGATTGATATGGCTTTTGAACCAAAATCAAATAGCAGACTAAGTTGCCAACTTATAGTCTCAGATGAACTTGATGGTCTGGTTGTAAATATTCCGTCTAAGCAAGGGTAAATGAATAAAACTGATGCATTAATAATTGGAGCTGGTCCAACAGGGTTATTTACTGCTCATCAATTAAAATTGATTGGTCTTAATTGTGAAGTAGTTGACAATCTAGATAAAATTGGTGGTCAATGCATTGAGCTGTATCCAGATAAACCAATTTATGACATTCCAGCAGTTCCTGAATGTACTGGTGAAGAATTAACAAATAATTTGATAAATCAATTAAAGCCTTTTGGTATCAAATTTCATTTAAGTGAAAGAGTAGAAGAGGTAAAAAAAGAAAATAATAACTGGATTGTTAAAACGAATAATGGAAAGTCTTTTTCTACCCCAAATGTTATAATTGCTGGCGGAGTAGGCTCTTTTGAACCAAGGAAATTTCCACCAAAAGAGTGTGAAAAATTTGAGAATAAATCAATTTTTTACTCTGTAAAAGACAAAAAAATATTTGATGGAAAAACAGTTTCAATTTTTGGAGGTGGAGACAGTGCTTTAGATTGGGCTGTTGAACTATCAAAAATTTCAAATGTAAACTTAGTACATAGAAGAGAAGAATTTAGGGGAGCACAAGCCACATTAGATAAGGTTAAAGAATTAACAAAATCTGGAAAAATTAATCTATTAACAAAATACCAATTGGTTAATGTTAATGGATCTAATAAATTAGAAAGTATTGATATCAAAAATGATGATGGAGAGATCAAAAACCTAAAAACTGACTATGCTTTAGGTTTTTTTGGTTTAATAATGCAACTTGGACCAATAGCCAATTGGGGACTTAATATTGATAAAAAAACTATTGAAGTAGATACAGAAAAGTTTGAAACAAATCAAAAAGGTATTTATGCAGTTGGGGATATTTGTACTTATCCAGGAAAATTAAAACTTATCTTATCAGGTTTTCATGAAGGAGCTTTGGCTGCTCGAGCATGCTTTAAATTAGCAAGACCAAATGAAAAATACAGATTTGAATTTACCACTACTTCTTCAAATTTATTAAAAAGACTTGGTAAAAAGGAGTGATAGAACTTTTTTCAGCAAATACACCTAATGGAAAAAAGATTAGTATTATGCTTGAGGAAATTGGTTATGAATATAAAACCATTAAGATAGATCTTGATAAAGGCGAACAATTTAAACCTGAGTTTAAAAAGATTAGTCCATTAAGCAAAATCCCAGTAATTATTGATAAAAATAAAAATAAAACAATTTTTGAGTCTGGTGCAATTTTAATGTATTTGGCGGAGGAAAGTGGAAAATTTTATGATCAAGAAAACAGACTAAAGATAAATCAGTGGTTAATGGCTCAGATGGGATATGTAGGACCAATGTTAGGTCAACACCATCAATTTCATCATTACAATCCAGGAAAAAGTAAATTTGGAGAAGAAAGATATTTCAAAATTGCAGAAAGAATTTACGCTGAACTAGATGAAAGATTATCAAATTCAAAATTTTTATCAGGTAATGATTATACAATAGCAGATATTGGAACCTTCCCATGGATTGCTAGGCATGAATGGCATGATATAGGGC
The DNA here is from genome assembly GCA_902558815.1 of uncultured Pelagibacteraceae bacterium. Taxonomy (GTDB): domain Bacteria; phylum Pseudomonadota; class Alphaproteobacteria; order Pelagibacterales; family Pelagibacteraceae; genus Pelagibacter. The sequence goes on from CACEFF010000005.1 coordinate 23,195, forward strand.
TCTCTAATTATAAAAACTTGACAAGATGGTACAATGATATTTCTAAAAGAGAGGCTGTAATAAAAGGTTTTTCTTTTATGAATAAAAATGAAGTTATACCAAAACCTTAATTTACTGAATTTAATAATCTAAATAAAGAAGCAAAAATTCCATATCCAGACAATTCAATTAACAAAACTACTATAATTATAAATACTAATTTTTTATTCATCTAGTAAACACAAATAATAATAATAGAATCCAAAAAAAACCATAATAAAAGTAAATGTATTTTTTAGTAAAATTGTAAGTGATTGGATTATGAGCTTGTTTATTTTTTCTCTTTTTTTTAGTCATCTGCATGAACCTTTTCATTTTTTTCGTGCTTCTCCTGTGCCGCAATTGTATATTTTGCAACAGGTCTTGCCATTAGTCTTTTTAACCCAATTGGTTCAGCTGTATCTAAACAAAAACCGTAGGTTTCATCTTTAATTCTTAGCAAAGCCTTATCAATTTCTGAAATTAGTTTGATTTGTCTATTAATAGCTTTCATCTCAACGTTCTTGTCAGTGTAAGAACTGGCTTGATCTACAATATCAGCAGAGATACTATTATCATCCATACTTCCGTTGTAAAGTGCCTCATTATTTGCTTTAACAAGTTCTTTTTTCCACTCTTGTAATTTCATTCTAAAAAACACTTTATGTTTTTCACACATGTACTTCTCAGTATCTTTTGGAGTATATGTCTTAGAAATTTTTATGGGGCCTTTATTTGCCTCTTTTTGCTTAACAACAACTTTTGTTTTTGGTTTACTTGGAGATTTAGTCTTGGCTTTTGTAACCTTTTTTTTTACTTTACTGGTTTTAGGCATTTTTTAAATTTGAATTCGAGGGAGTATATTCAGCAAAATAGGGGTGTCAAGCAAGGTTAATTATTGTAAATAATTGATTATGAATGTTTTAAATAGAAATATTAATAATACTTTTTTTATTTTTGCTTTATCACATTTAGTTATTTGGACGGTTGTCCCTTCTTTAACAAATAAAAATTTACCTCTAGATACAATTGAAGCACTTGCTTGGGGAAGTAATTTAGACTGGGGTTTTAATAAACACCCTCCAATTAGTGCCTTTTTTCCAGAAGTAATTTATCAAATTTTTGGTCCACAGGACTGGGCTTACTATTTGTTAAGCCAATTATTTGTTTTAGTTGCTTTCTATTTTGTATTTAAATTCTCATCAGAATTTTTGGGTAATGTCAAATTAAGCTTAATTTCAGTATTATTATTAGAGGCTATATATTTTTATAATTTTACTACTCCAGAATTTAATGTGAATGTTTGCCAATTACCTTTTTGGTCTTTAGTTGTTTATTATTCTTGGAAAATTTATGAAACAAATAAAATCAAATTCATAGACTGCTTTTTAGTTGGATTATTTGCTGCTTTAGGATTTTTATCTAAATATTTATTTATATATTTATTGATATCTATTGATCTACTTTTTGTTTGGTTAATTTTTATTAAAAAAACTAAAAAGTTTGATTTTAAATACTTAATTACCTTAGAGGTGTTTATCGTTTTATTAATTCCACACTTAATTTGGCTTTTCAATAATGATTTTATAACTATTACTTACGGTTTGAAGAGAACAGGTTTAGAGGGCTCAGGGATTTTAGACCATCTAAAATACCCATCAATTTTTTTGTTCAAACAAATAGGAATACTAATCCCGTTTTTCTTTTTAATTTTTCTATTAATAAAAAAGTTTAAAACTAAAATTAATTTTAAAGATAAAAAGTTAATTTTTTTAATTTTTATAACTATCTTACCAATTCTTTTGATGTTTATTACTTCATTTGTCACAGGATCAAAAATTAGAACAATGTGGATGACCCCATTTTATTTATTTTTTGGAGTGTTTTTTGTTTATATCTTTAAATTACAAATTAATTTTAAAAAAATTAATTCTTTTTTATATGGTTTTATTTTTTTATTCTTTTTGTCTCCAGGGATATATTCTTATATTTCAATCAAACAGACAGATAAAAGAACAGATTATTTTGGGAGGGATATAGCGAATCTTGTTGAGAGAAGATGGAATAAAAATTTTTCAAACGAAATAAAGTATGTAGTAGGTGATGAATGGTATGCAGGTAATTTATCTTACCACATTTCTTCAAGACCTAAATGGTTTTTAGATTTAAAAGACAAAACAAATAAATTGGATCCAAATGGTGGAGTTATTTATGTTGGTAACCCTGAAATATTAAAAGACATATGTCCAGGAGATTTTGGAAAAATTAACAAACACGGTTATTGTATGATTGGTTCCAGATATTAAATTATGAAAATAAAAATTTTGATACCCATTTATAACGATTGGCAGTCTATTTCCAAATTATTAGACGAGATCAATTTAAACATATTAAATTTAGATTATGAAGTTTCAGTTGTTATTGTTAATGATGCGTCAAATCATGATCGACAAGATGAAGAAAAAAATTTAGAAAATATTAGATCAATTAAAATTTTAAACATGAAGATTAATCAAGGTCACGCAAGATGTATTGCTACAGGATTAAAATATATCTATGAAAAAGAAGATTTTGATTATGTTATTCCTATGGACGGAGATGGTGAAGACAGACCTGAAGAAATTAAGGAATTTTTAAATAAAATTAAAGACTCTAATAATAAAGCTTTAGTAGGAGAAAGAATTAAAAGATCTGAAAATTTAATTTTTCAAACTTGTTATCAATTACATAAGTTAATTACTCTAACGTTTACTGGCAAATCTATTAAATTTGGTAATTTTACTTGTTTACCAAAAGCAACTGTAGAAAAGTTGATTAATGATAAATCTACTTGGAATAGTTTTTCAGGCTCATTGATGAAAGTAGAAAATGATTTAATTTCATTACCTTCAACTAGAGGCACAAGATATTTTGGTCCTTCTAAGATGAGTTTCTATAATTTAATTAAACATTCACTTTCTATTATTAGTGTTTTCAAAAAAACATTTTTAATACGATCAGCTATTTTTATAATTTTTTATATTTTATTAATCAAAAGCAATGCCTCAATAATAACTAGTATTCCTCTAGTTTTTTTACTAATAGCTGTATATTCAATTTCCAATTTAGCCTTAAGAGAAAATATGGATGAATTTGATAAGGCTTTATTAAATATAAATAATATTGAAAATATTAAATAGCTTTAATTTTTGGTAAAGAATAAAAGTCAGCTGTATCTATTTTAGAAGAATATTGTCTTCGCATATTCCATTTTTTTTGAATACCAGCACTTGCGAGACTTAAAGTTGATCTACCATATCTATAATTGGTATTATCAATTGATTGCATTAAATTATTTATCTTTTCATCTTTTTCAGATGAAAATAAATTTTTTCTACCATCATCGTTACGTAATCCTGTTAGCATGACACCTGCTTTTTGATACTGATAACCATTTTTAAAAATATTTTCTAAAATAGAAACAGCAGTTTTAACAATTTCAATACTATTGTTTGTTGCAATTGGAAAATCAATTGTCTTTGCATTTGAATAATAACCAAAGTTTCTTTGAAAAGGACTAGTTCTAACAAAAATAGTAATTGCTTTAGCAACTAAAGATTCTGATCTAATTTTTTCAGATGCATTCAAACAATAATTTGCAACAGCTTCTTTTAATTCTTGAAATTTTTCAATTCTTTTTCCAAATGATCTCGAGACAACACAACTCTTTCTTTTTGTTTGTGTAGTTTCTAAATTAATACAAGGAATGCCTCTAAGCTCCATTGCAGTTCTTGAGCCTAAAACATTGGAAGATTTTTTAATCCAAGTGTTAGATTTATTTTTAAGTTGTTTAGCATTATAAATTCCATTTTTTTGATAAAATTTTGTAAGCTGTCTACCAACACCCCATACATCATTTATTTCTACTTTTTCGAGAATAGGATCTAAATTTTCTATTCCAATTAAACTGGTAACACCTGATTGTTTTTTCTTTGCAATATGATTTGCAACTTTACTTAAAGTTTTTGTTTTAGCAATTCCAATACTAGTTGGGATCCCAGTCCATTGTAAAATTGTTTCTCTAATTTCTTTTCCAACTTTTTCTACTTCGCTATCAGGAAAATTTGATAAATCTAAAAATGCCTCATCAATTGAATAAACTTCTATTTCTGAATTAAATCTTTTAAGTGTTCTCATTACTCTTCTGGATAAGTCTCCATATAAAGAATAATTTGATGAAAAGACTTCAACTTTATTTTTAAGAATAATATCTTTTGCTTTAAAGTAAGGTTCGCCCATTTTAATTCCCAAAGCCTTTGCTTCATTTGATCTTGATATAATACAACCATCATTATTGGATAAAACAACAACGGGTTTTCTTCTTATTCTAGGATTGAATAATCTTTCACAAGAAACATAAAAAGAATTACAATCAACTAAAGCTAATTTTCTAGTACGTTGAATGGATAACATAAGTCACAACCCCCCAAATAAAAATATCTTGTTCTTCATTAATTAAAATTCTATTAGAAAACTCTTTAGAGCCTGATGTTAGGAATTTCTTATCTCTTTCTTGAACTAAAGTTTTAACTACAAGCTCATCATGAACATTTGCAATCACTGTTGAAAAATTTTTTGGTTTCAAGCTCTTATCGACAACTAATAAATCTCCATCATTAATTCCAACATTCACCATGGATTTACCTTGAACTCTGATAATAAAAGTAGCTGGAACGTTTCTGATTAAATGCATGTTCAGATCGATATCTTCTTCGATATAATCAGTGGCAGGTGAGGGAAAACCAGCACCAGCTTTATGCAGATAATATGGGATAGTTAGTTTCATGTTCTTGTTTTGTTCTTATTTATAGACCATTTATACAATGCACGCAAGAAGTTGTATTTTGAGTCTGTAACTGAATCAAAAGTGAATCAAAACGTGAACATCAAAACTACATTTTGTATGCTTGTGGATAACTTCAACCAGAGATAGTTTGTTCAAACATGATGAGAAATATCTTAATCCTAATTTACTTAAGTTTTTTTTGTTTTCTGAAAGTGAATGCAGATGAATGGAAAATTAAAAATAAATGGAAAATTTCTTGTGGGATAGTTGATAAAGAGTCTCTAGTGATAAATGGAAAACCAAAAACTAGATATAATAAAAATGAATTCAAATTAGAGAGCGTTGTTTTTAAATTAGATAAGGGAGATGTTGGTAGTTGTCCAACAGATAAAAAACCAGTTTATAAATTTAATTACTCTGGAAGGCAAGAAATTACTCACAGATTACCAGTAGGTAAAACTATATTTGAAACAGATATTTATATTGAGGGAGCGCCGCAATACAGGTCAACAGTTTTTCAAATACATGACGGAAGGAACAAAGGTGCACCACCTAGTTGGATAGGTATTGGTATGGACTGGAAACTTAAATATAAATTTCCAAAAGGAGAGTGCTCACCAGAAAAGTGTAAAAAGATAAAAACTGCTTATTTAAAACCTGAAGAAAAAAATAGATTTAAGGCAAGTATTGACTATCAAAAAAAATCAAAATCATTAACTGTTTTTTATTATCTAAATAATGAGATGATAGCCAAACATGTAGATGTACCATTGTCCAAGAAGATGACAGATGGACCCTATGGACCAAGTAAACCATATATAAAAATTGGTATTTACAGAATTGGAGAAACAGGTACAACAAGCTTTGCTTACAATAATTTAATTATAAAAAATAAAAAAACTAAATAATCTATGAAAAAATTAACATGTCATTGTGGAGCTATTGAAGCAGAAATTAATTTAGATGGAGATTTAGCTAAAGTAATTAAATGCAATTGTTCTATCTGCAAAAGAAAAGGAGCAATTATGTCAATGGTAAAAAATGAAGATTTTAAAATTGTTAAAGGTGAGGATAAATTAAAACTTTATCAATTTCATTCAAAAGTTGCAAAACATTACTTTTGCTCTGACTGTGGAATTTATACCCATCATAACCCAAGAATTAATCCTGCAATGACAGGATTTAATGTTGGATGTATTGATGAAATAAATACTTTCGATATTAAAGAAGTTCCAGTAAATGATGGTCAAAATCATCCATTAGATAAAAAATAATTTTCATGCAACAATTTAGTTTATGTTTTAGCAAAGTAAAAAAAGATTGCTTAAAGTTTATTAAATCTCAAGAGACAAAAGCTGACAAATTTAAGAATAAAGAAAAGATGATAAAATCTTTTTTAATTCCCCTATGTTTTTGGATTAGCAAAAAGGCCAATAAGAAAAGACCATATTTTGTAGGTTTAGCAGGAGGCCAAGGAACTGGCAAAACTACAATTAGTTCTCTAATCAGAATCATCTTAACTAAATACTTTAAATTAAATGTTTTTAGGATTTCAATAGATGACTTTTATAAAACAAGAAAAGAGCGAATAGATTTATCAAAAAGAATTCATCCTATGCTTTTAACTAGAGGCGTACCTGGAACTCATGACATTAATATGATGATGAATTTTTTTAGAAAATCAAAAAGTAAGAAATTCAAAAGATTGAAATTACCAACATTTAATAAAGCTATCGATGACAGGTTTAATAAAAAAAAATGGTATGATTTAAAAAGGAGACCAGATGTTGTTATTTTTGAAGGATGGTGTGTTGGCGCAAAATCAGAGAAAAATACTACTTTAAAGAAAACAATAAATTCGTTGGAAAAGGCAAAAGACCAAAAACAGATTTGGAGAAAATATGTCAACCAGCAGTTAAAATCGAAATATAAAAACTTATATTCGCAATTAAATTGTTTAGTTTATCTAAAAGCAAAAAATTTTAGTTTGTTACAAAAATGGAGATTAAAACAAGAAAGGAAACTTTGGGTTAAAAGTGAGGTGAAATCAAAAATAATGAGTAGAGAAGATGTATTAAATTTCATGCAAACTTATCAAAGAATTACTCAAAATATGTTCAGAAATATGCCAAAATATGCATCTGTTATATTCAATTTAAATAGTAACCATCAAATTAAATCTGCTGTATATAAAAAGAAATGATTAAAATTTTAATTATAATTACAAGTTTTTTATTTTTACTAAATAATGCTATTGCTGAAACTTTTTCTGCAGCATTGAAAAAAGCTTATCAATCTAATCCTGAATTAAATGCTGAAAGAGAAAGTTTGAATATTTCAGAACAGGAACTAAAAATTTCAATAAGTTCTTACCTGCCCTCTGTTACATTGAGTGGTAGCAAGAGTGAAGAGGATACAGAAAAATTAACTAATCGAAATGGGTCAAATGCAAGTATTACAGATGTAGATCCTACAGTAAAATCATTAACAGTTACTCAAACATTAATTGATTTTGGAAGAGGTGCGGATTTAGCAAAAAGCAAGATAGGAATAGATTTAGCTAAAGCAAAGCTTATGAAGAAAGAACAAGATATTTTATATAAATCAATTGAGGCATACACAGGTTTAATTGCAGCAAATGAAAAACTTAAGATAAATAAATCTAATGTAAATTTATTAGATCGACAAGTCGAAACTGATAGAATTAGACTAGAAAGAGGTAACATATCTTTAGCAGATGTTGCTCAATCTGAATCTTCTTTGGCAGGGGCTCAAGCAAAATTGATACAAGCAGAAAATGATTTTTTAACAAATAAACTTAATTATGAGAATATTATTGGGAAATTAAATGATCCAGGTTTATTAGATAAGTCCTCTATTATAAAAGTAAATTTGCCAAATGAATTAAACTCAGCAATTGAAACATCAAAAAAAAATAATCCAGATTTAATAATAGCTCAATTAGAGTATGAACAATCTAAGAAAGATACTACGACTGCTAGAGCTGATTTAGCTCCATCTGCAACTTTATCATTTGATAGATCTGAAACTGATGATTTTAGTGCAACTTATGATGAAAGAGAAAAAGATACACTTAAAGCAACTGTAACTTGGCCATTTTTCTCAGGTGGAAAAAATTACGCAAATTTAAGTAAAAATAAAAGTTTAGAATTACAAAAAAATTTACTTCTAGATAATATGAAGAAAAAGAACCGAACGAATGTAGCAAGTGCTTGGTCAAATTATCAATCTAACCAAAGTTTGTTAAATTCAGTTCGTGCTCAAGTTAATGCTGCAGAGATTGCAAATGAGGGAATAGTAGCTGAATATAACAGTGGCTCAGATAGAACTACATTAGAAGTTATCCAATCCAACTCACTATTATTAAATGCTCAAATTTCATTAGCCGATTCTGAAAGAAACTACATTCTCTCTCAATTTAACCTCTTAAAATCTGTAGGTTTGCTCAATAGCGAATATCTAAAAGTCAGATAATAATTAGCTTTTTTAGCTTTAAATAAATAAATCTTGCTAATGAGAACAAAATGTGTACATTTAAAACATGATTCGAGTGTTAAAAAAATTAAAAAAAGAGGTAAAAAATGACTAAAAATAACCTAAAAGTGGTTAAATCTACTAAAGATCAAGAATTGGACAGCAAAGAAAAAAATAAAGCATTAGATGCTGCTATCAGCCAAATAACGGACAATTTCGGAAAAGGTTCAGTTATGAAGCTAGGTGAAAAAAGAGCCATGGATATTGAGTCGATATCTACAGGATCTCTAAGTTTAGACTTAGCTTTAGGAATAGGTGGATTACCAAAAGGAAGAATTGTAGAAGTTTACGGACCAGAGTCATCTGGAAAAACAACATTAGCATTACAAGTTGTTGCTGAAGCTCAAAAGGCTGGTGGCATTTGTGCATTTGTTGATGCAGAGCATGCTTTGGACCCAGTTTATGCAAAAAAATTAGGAGTGAACACTGAAGAGCTTTTAATTTCACAACCAGATGCAGGTGAACAAGCTTTAGAAATAGCAGATACACTAGTAAAATCAGGCTCTATTTCAGTGATCGTGATTGACTCTGTTGCAGCATTAACTCCAAGAGCTGAAATTGAAGGTGAAATGGGTGATCATCACGTTGGCCTTCAATCAAGACTAATGAGTCAGGCTTTAAGAAAATTAACTGGTTCAATTTCTAACACAAACACAATGATGATTTTCATTAACCAAATTAGAATGAAAATTGGAGTTATGTTTGGAAGTCCAGAAACAACATCAGGTGGAAATGCACTTAAATTTTATTCATCTGTAAGAATGGACATTAGAAGAATTGGTGCCATCAAAGATAAAGATGAAATTATTGGTAATTCTACGAGAGTTAAAGTAGTTAAAAATAAAGTAGCGCCTCCATTTAAAGTTGTTGAGTTTGATTTAATGTATGGAAAAGGAATTAGCAAAATGGGTGAATTAGTAGACCTTGGTGCTAAAGCTGACATTATTGAAAAATCAGGAGCATGGTATGCTTATAAAGGAGAGAAAATTGGACAAGGAAGAGAAAACGCCAAAGTCTATTTAGCTCAAAATCCGCAAGTTGCTGCAGAAATTGAAATGGCAATTAGGGAAAAAGCTGGTGTGATTTCTAAAAAAATTGAAGGAAATCCATTAAGTCCTGAAAAAATTGAAAAAGAGAAGAAAGTAGCTGAAAAAGAAGAAGCAGATAAAGAAGCTACTCCTCCTAAAAAGAACTAGAATTAAAGGTTATCTTTAAATTATAAAGGCGCTTATTTTAAGCGCCTTTACCCCCTTAACGCTATCTAGACATAGAACAAAAAAGCTGTATTTTAAAAGTATGGCTCAGAAATCGTTAAATCAAATAAGAGAAACATTCTTAAAATATTTTGAAAAGAATGATCATAAGATAGTAGAGTCTAGTAATTTGGTCCCAAATAATGATCCAACATTAATGTTTGCCAATTCAGGAATGGTCCAGTTTAAAAATGTATTTACTGGTCTAGAAAAAAGAGATTATCAAAGGGCAACCACCTCACAAAAATGTGTTAGAGCAGGTGGTAAACATAATGATTTGGAGAATGTTGGTTATACACCAAGACACCATACTTTCTTTGAAATGCTTGGAAACTTTTCTTTTGGAGATTATTTTAAAGAAAGAGGAATTGAGCTTGCATGGAATTTAATTACTAAAGATTTTGGTCTAGATAAAAATAGAATTTATGTAACTGTTTTTCATGAAGATGATGAAGCCTTTAATTTTTGGAAGAAAATAGCGGGTTTTAAAGATGACAGAATTATCAGGATTTCAACATCAGACAATTTTTGGTCAATGGGTGAAACAGGGCCTTGTGGACCTTGTTCAGAAATATTTTATGATCATGGAGATCATTTAAAAGGTGGTTTGCCAGGGACTAAAGATCAAGATGGAGATCGTTTTATTGAAATTTGGAATTTAGTATTTATGCAATACGAGCAAATTTCAAAAGATAAAAGAATAGATTTACCAAAACCTTCTGTAGATACAGGAATGGGATTGGAGAGAATTGCAGCTCTTTTGCAAGGTACTCACGATAATTATCAAACCGATCACTTTAAGAAACTAATAAGTTCAATATCTGAGGTAACAAAAGTCAAACAAGCAGACAATAATATATCGAGTTTTAGAGTGATTGCTGATCATTTAAGAGCAAGTTCATTTCTTTTAGCAGAGGGTGTTTTGCCATCAAATGAAGGTCGTGGGTATGTTTTGAGAAGAATTATGAGAAGGGGAATGAGACATTCTCATTTGTTAGGATCCAAGGAGCCAATTTTTTACAAAATTTTTGACTCGTTAAAAAAAGAAATGTCAGGAAACTATCCAGAGCTTGAAAGGTCTGAGTCCTTGATAAAGGAAACTTTAAGAATGGAAGAAGAAAAGTTTTTAGTTTTACTCGATAGAGGTATCAAAATTTTAAATGACGAAATTTCAAAAATAGATAAAGTTTTACCTGGTGATGTCGCTTTCAAATTATATGACACCTATGGTTTTCCATTAGATCTTACAGAAGATATTTTAAAGAATAAATCATTGAAAGTTGATCATAAGAAATTTGATGAATTAATGAAAAAAAGCAAAGAACTTGCAAAAAAGAACTGGAAAGGTTCTGGAGATAGTTCTGAAGAAGCAATTTGGTTTTCAATAAAAGACAAAATTGGTCCTACAGAATTTTTAGGTTACGAGACTAATCAATCTGAAGGTGTTGTATTAAGTCTAATAAAAAATAATAAAGAAACAAAATCTTTATCTACTGGTGAAGAGGGAATGATCATTACAAATCAAACTCCGTTTTATGGAGAGTCAGGAGGACAACTTGGAGACAAAGGAAGAATTGTTTCTGGCAATTCTGTTTTTGAAGTAGAGGATACACAAAAAAAACTTGGAGATTTATTTGTTCATTACGGATCCTTGAAAACTGGTGAAATTAAAATTACTGATGTAGTAGAGATGAAAATAGATGTGGAAAGAAGAGATAATTTAAAAGCTTATCATTCTGCAACACACTTACTCCATGAGTCTTTGAGAAGAACCTTAGGCAAACATGTTATGCAAAAAGGATCATTAGTTGCTCCAGATAGATTAAGGTTTGACTTTAGTCATATGAAACCAATTACCAATGAAGAGTTAGAAACTATTGATAAATTAGTTAATGAATATGTTTCAAATAGTTCTGAAGTAACAACAAGAATTATGACGCCAAAAGCTGCTATCGAAAAAGGCGCGTTAGCTTTCTTTGGAGAAAAATATGGTGAAGAAGTTCGTGTAGTATCTATGGGTAAAGAAAAAGAAGCATATTTTTCAACAGAATTATGTGGAGGAACTCATGTTAAAAATACTGGAGATATTGGAAAATTCAAAACTGTAAGCCAATCGTCTATTGCTGCAGGTGTTAGAAGAATTGAGGCTCTAAGAGATAAACAACTTGAGGAATTTATTAAGAATAAAGAAAAATTATCAACTTTATCTACTCAAAAAGATGAAGAAACTATTAAAGATTTGTCATCTCGAATAATTAAACTTGGAGGCAAGCCAAACATTGATAACAAAGATTTGAAAGAAATCATAAAAAATCTTTCGAGACAACTTGAACAGCTTAATGTTAGCTCAGTTCTTCAGGATAAAACAAAAAACATTATTAAAGATGATAAGATAAATAATATAAAAGTTAGATTTCAAAAGGTAATAGATTTACCACCTAAAGATTTAAGAAAACTTGTTGATAACGGAAAAAAAGAATTAGGAGATGGAATAGTTATTGTTTTTGCAAGTAGTGAAGATAAAGTTGGGCTTGCTGTCGGTATTACTGAGAATTTAATTAATCAATATGATGCAGTTAAATTTGCCAAAATAGGTTCAGAAATTATTGGTGGTAAGGGCGGAGGTGGAAGAAAAGACTTTGCTCAAGCTGGAGGTCAGGACTGGAATAAAATTAACGAAGCTTTTGATAAAATTAAGTCTTTAATTTAATTTTTTTTTCAAATTTCTATCAATTACATCTAAAAACTGATTAGTAGTAAGATATTTGCTTGATGGTCCAATTAATATTGCAAGGTCTTTAGTCATTGATCCACTCTCAACACATTCAATACAAACTTGTTCAATTGACTTTGCAAATTGAATAAGCTCATCGTTCCCATCCAATTTACCTCTATGAGCTAAACCCCTAGTCCATGCGAATATAGAGGCTATTGGATTAGTTGATGTCTCTTTACCTTCTTGGTGCATTCGATAGTGTCTGGTTACTGTTCCATGGGCTGCTTCAGCTTCCATTATTTTTCCATCTGGAGTTAGTAATGTACTAGTCATTAAACCAAGAGAACCATAACCTTGAGCCATAGTATCTGATTGGACATCACCATCATAATTTTTACAAGCCCATATATATTTACCACTCCATTTCATAGCACAAGCAACCATGTCATCAATGAGTCTATGTTCATAAGTTATTTTAGCATCTTCAAATTTTTTCTTAAATTCTTTGATAAATACTTCTTCAAATATATCTTTAAATCTTCCATCATATTTTTTTAAAATAGTATTTTTTGTTGAGAGATAAACTGGCCATTTTTTTATTAGACCATAGCTAAAACAAGATCTTGCAAAGTCTTCAATTGATTTATCTAAATTATACATCGAAAGTGCTATACCAGGACCAGTAAAATTAAACACTTCGTATTTGATTTCATCTTTACCATCTTCAGAAGTCCATTTAACCTCCATCTTGCCTTTACCAGGAACTTTAAAATCAGTTGCCCTGTACTGATCACCAAAAGCATGTCTTCCAATTACAACTGGGTCTGTCCAAGAGGGAACCAATTTTGGTATATTAGAACAAATAATAGGTTCTCTAAAAACAGTCCCCCCAATAATATTTCTTATAGTTCCATTAGGTGATCTCCACATTTTTTTTAATTTGAATTCTTCTACTCTAGCTTCGTCAGGAGTAATGGTTGCACACTTTATTCCTACACCAAATTTTTTAATAGCATTTGCAGAGTCTATTGTAATCTGATCATCAGTATTATCTCTGCTTTTCATCCCTAAATCGTAGTACTCAATACCAAGATCCAGATAAGGCATGATCAATTTATTTTTAATAAATTCCCAGATTATTCTGGTCATTTCATCACCATCTAACTCTACTATTGGGTTTTTTACGCTAATTTTGCTCACTTATATTTTATCTTATTAATTGAATTTCGCGATTTTATATACATATTAATGAAAAATTATCAAATAGAAGAATATGTTTAGCAAGATATTTCCAAAAATTCACGCTGAGGGATACAAGTTTTTAGTAATTGCAGGAATAATCACTATAGTACTTTATAGTTTCAGTGATTTTTTTGGTTTAATAGGTTTCGTAATAACTATTTGGGTTTATTATTTTTTTAGAGATCCTGATAGAGTAATTATAGAAGATGACAACTACCTTGTAAGCCCTGCAGATGGAGAGGTTATAAAAGTTGAAGAAATTGATGGTCCCAAAGAACTCGGTTTAGAAAATAAAAGATTTAAAAAAATTAGTATTTTTATGAATGTTTTTGACTGTCATGTAAATAGAACACCTTGTGGTGGCAAAATAGAGGAAATTTTATATAAGCCTGGTAAATTTTTTAATGCGTCTCTTGATAAAGCAAGTGAGGATAATGAGAGAAATTATTATAAGATTAAAGATCCTCAAAATAATGACATAATTGTAGTTCAAATTGCTGGTCTTATTGCTCGAAGAATAGTTTGTGAGTCAAACAAAGATCAAGAATTACAGCAAGGTGATAGAATTGGAATGATAAGATTTGGAAGTCGGGCTGATATATATTATGAAAATTATGAGCCTTTAGTTAAAGTTGGCCAGAAAGCTATTTCTGGAGAAACATTGTTAGCTAAAAAATAGAATGGAACAAAAGAAAAATAATTTTAAAATTGTCTCAGATAAAAAAGCAAGAATGATTTTGCCTAATGCAATTACTTTAATAGGTGTTTGCATAGGTTTAAGTTCAATTAAGTTCGCTATAGATGGAAAATTTGCAATAGCCATTATTGCAATATTGTTTGCAGGTTTAATGGATGCTTTAGATGGTCGAATAGCTAGATTAATTAAGGGAACTTCAAAAATGGGTAAAGAACTAGACTCGCTTGGAGATGTAATTAGCTTTGGTGTTGCTCCCGCACTTATAATGTATTTTTGGAATTTGCAATATCTAGATAAATTGGGATGGTTTGTTTGCTTAACGTACGTAGTATGTGTTGCTTTAAGACTTGCAAGATTTAATGTCAATTCTGAAGAAGAACCATCATGGAAGGATAATTTTTTTGAAGGAATGCCATCACCCGCTGGGGGAATAATTGTTCTAATGCCATTAATTCTTAGCTTTAGTGGTTTAGGAGAATCTTTTTTTAAAATTAATTATGATTTATTCGTACCAATTTTTTTTATTATAGTTTCAATATTATTAATAAGTACAATTCCTACATATTCTTTTAAAAAGATAATAATACCAAGAGCTATGACAAAATTTTTATTATTTGGAATAGTCTTATTTTTTGGTGCCCTACTAGTTTATACTTTTAAAGTTATAGCCATTAGTTCTATGATTTATATTTTCTTGATTCCAGTAAGTTATTTTCATTATAAAAAGATTAAAAAAGAAAAAAATATTACTTCAGATAAAGATGAAGGATTAGAAGATATATTGTAGATGAAAAAAAATGTAATTGTTTCACTAGCAGATGCTAATTATTTCCCTTTATTAGATGAATTGATAAGCTCTATAAAAAGATTTGATGAGAGCAGAAATGTTGCTATTTGCATTTTAGATGCAGGATTAACTCAAGAACAAAAAGAAAAGTTATCAAGTAAAGTAGATGAAATAAAATCTGCTGAATGGGATATAGATGTACCTGAGTATAAAGTTAAAGATAAAGAATGGTTAAAAAGTCAGGTATCTAGGGCATTCTTACCAAAGTATTTTCCAAAATATGAAAAGTATTTATGGATAGATTGTGATGCATGGGTAAATGATTGGAATTGTGTAGAGCTATATTTTAAAGCTTGTAATGATGGAAAACTAGGTATTACACAAACGATTGGTCCTGGATATAAAATAACATCAAAAGTAAATTGGTTAGTTGGGAAGCTAGCAATAATAAAGTCACAAAATTTTAAACACGCGGTAAAGTCAAAAATTGGATATGATAAAGCTAGAAAATTAGCTTTTGCACCTCATATTAATATTGGAGTTTTTTCATTAGAAAAGAACTCTAAAGGATGGAGTTCTTGGCAAAATAATTTGTCAAAAACATTAAAAGCAGGAAATATTTTTGGTTCAGAGGGTCTTGCAATTAATATGTCTGTATATATTGATGATTTAGAAACAGAATTTTTACCTTTAAATTGTAATTGGATTACTAGTAATTTGCTGCCAAAATTTAATCAAACAACAAATACATTTGTCGAGCCTTATTTACCAAATTATAAAATAGGAATAATGCACCTTGCAGCAGGAATTTGGCAAAATGGTAAAGATATGAGAGTAGATAAAGATATTCAAATTGAAATTGAAACTTTGGATAATAAAAAAATAGCTAAGAGTCTCAGATTTAGAGGCTAATTGAAAAAAAATAAAATTTCAAAAAATTGGATTAATAAACAAAAAAGAGACATTTATGTACGTCAATCTAAAGTTGATGGATATAGGGCTAGATCAGCCTACAAACTAATTGAAATAGATGAAAAGTTTAAAATTTTTAAAGGGGGTATGAGCGTTATTGATATAGGTGCTGCACCTGGTAGTTGGTCACAGTATGCTTCTAAAAAGATTAAAAATGGGAAAGTAATTTCAATTGACCTAAAAAAAATGGAAGAAATTAAAAATACCATTCAAATTAAAGGAGATTTTACTGAAATAGATGTTCAACAAAAGATCAAAAGTTTTCTTAATAAAAAAACAGATGTAATAATGTCAGATATGGCTGTGAATACTACAGGAATAAAAGATATAGACTCAATTCAAACAGGTGAATTATGTAAAGAAGCAATGATTTTTTCGAAAGATTTGATTTTGGATAAGGGTTTTTTTATATCAAAAATATTTATGGGAGGCTCATTTAATGAAATTGTCGCACTAGCAAAAAAAATTTTTAAAGAAGTAAAGGTTTTTAAACCCAAATCTAGCCGCAAAGACTCTAAAGAAAGTTTTATAATCTGCAAAAATATTAGATAGTCTCTTTAAATTTAAAAGGAATCATATATAAAAGATTATGGTTCCTATAAAAGAAGCTCTAACCTTTGATGATGTAACTCTCACACCCAAGTATTCAGAGATACTTCCCACTGATGTTGATACCAGCATAAAGTTAACAGAAAATTTGAAGCTTAAAATTCCTCTTTTGTCTGCTGCAATGGACACTATCACTGAAAGTAAAATGGCAATATCGATAGCGAAAGCTGGTGGAATAGGAATTATTCATAGAAATCTTGATATAAAAAAACAAATTTTAGAAATTAAAAAGGTAAAAATACAGAAATTGCTAGTGGGTGCT
The DNA here is from genome assembly GCA_902558815.1 of uncultured Pelagibacteraceae bacterium. Taxonomy (GTDB): domain Bacteria; phylum Pseudomonadota; class Alphaproteobacteria; order Pelagibacterales; family Pelagibacteraceae; genus Pelagibacter. Next base: position 40,131 of record CACEFF010000005.1, read on the forward strand.
GCGGTAGGTGCTGGACCAAGTGAATATAAAAGAGCTGAAGCCATTTTAAAAGAAAATATAAACATGATCGTAGTCGATACTGCTCATGGTCATACTAAAAAAGTTTCAGATATTATTAGATTTATTAAAAAGAAAAAAAACAAAAAAACTGCCTTATGTGCAGGCAATATAGCAACACCAGAGGCTGCTAAATTTTTACTAAAATTGGGTGTAGATATTATTAAAGTTGGTATAGGACCAGGTTCAATTTGCACAACAAGACTAGTAGCTGGTATTGGTGTTCCTCAACTAAGTGCAATTTTAAGTGTAAGAAATGGAGTTAAAAACAAAAATGTTAAGATTATTTCTGATGGTGGTATAAAATATTCTGGTGATTTAGCAAAAGCTTTTGCTGCCGGAGCAGACGCTGTTATGATAGGTTCATTATTTTCTGGCACCGATGAAACACCAGGTAAATTAATTAGAAGAAATGGAAAATTATTTAAGAGCTTTAGAGGAATGGGTTCAGTAGGCGCTATGAACAAAGGATCAGCAGATAGATACTTCCAATCAAAACAAAAAGACACATCTAAATACGTTCCAGAGGGTGTTGAGGGATTTGCCAAATATAAAGGTAAGGTAAATGATATAATTTATAAATTAATTGGTGGCTTAAGATCATCCATGGGATATCTTGGTTCTAAACAAATAAAATATTTAAGAGATAAACCAAAGTTTGTTAAAATCACAAAAGCTGGATTTTATGAAAGTATGGTTCATAACGTCGATATAGTTAAGAGTGATAATAAATACTAATGAGTAAAAAATTTAAATTTATAATATTTTTCTATCTATTGATAAATATTTTTAATATTTCAAAAGGGAATGAAAATTTTTTCAATAAAGGATTAGAACTATATAAAGATAAAAAATATGAAGATGCACGTTTTATGTTTGAAAGAAGCATTGTATTTAACCCAAAAGACTCAAATTCATATCTATATTTGGCTAAAATCTATAATGTTGAAGAAGATCAAAAAAAAGAAGAAAAAAACTTAGAGGCAGCATTATTAATTGAACCAAGTAACGAAGAGGCAATATTGATGTCTATGAAGATAGCTCTAGATAAATCTAATTATTCAAAAGTTAAAGATTTATCAAAAACTTTTGCTAAAGTTTGTAAAAATTTATGTGAAGAGAATAAAGGTATTTTAGAAACTCTAGCCAATATAGAGCCAAAAAATAATGAATCTTGATATAAGCTTAAATAAAATCTTAATTATAGATTTTGGTTCACAATTTACTCAACTAATAGCAAGAAGAATACGTGAACTAGGTGTTTATTGTGAAATAGTAAGTCATAAAAGAATTAAGAATCAAGATATTGATAATTCTATAAAAGGTATAATTTTATCTGGCGGTCCTTTAAATGTTTATGAAATAAGTAAATATTCTTTTGATAAAAAAATAATTGAAAATGGAACACCGGTTTTGGGTATTTGTTTTGGGCATCAGATTCTTTCCAAACTAAATGGTGGTACAGTGAAACAATCCAAACATAGGGAGTTTGGTTTAGCAAATATTAACAAAAAAAAAGATAGTCCTTTAATTAAAAATATTTTTAATAAGAAAAAAACAATCAAAGTTTGGATGAGCCATGCCGATCAAGTTTCTAAACTACCTAAAAATTTTAAAGTAGTCGCTTCAAGTCAAAACTCAAAATTTTCTATTATCGAGAATAAATTCAAAAAATTTTATGGGGTACAATTTCATCCAGAGGTGACTCACACAGAAAATGGAAAAAAATTTATTAGTAATTTTATTTTTTTAATATGTCGAATTAAAAGAAATTGGTCCTCAAAAGATCAAAAAAAGAAATTAATAAAAGATGTAAAAAAACAAGTAGGGGAAAACAAGGTTATATGTGCACTTTCTGGAGGAGTAGATAGTAGTGTAGTTGCCCAACTATTAAATAAGGCAATTGGTAAAAAACTTTATTGCATTTTTGTAAATACTGGCCTTCTAAGAAAAAATGAGGAGAAACAAGTGGTAGAAACTTTTAAAAAAAGATTAAAGATTAATTTAATTTATGTAAATGCTGAAAACGAATTCATTAAAAGATTAACTAACATTTCTGATCCAGAAAAAAAAAGGAAAATAATTGGAAATCTATTTATTGAAATTTTTGAACGATATGCAAAAAAAATTAAAAATGTTAAATATTTGGCGCAAGGAACACTTTATCCAGATCTGATAGAAAGCAAATCTGTTACTGGCAGTCAAACTTCAAAAATTAAGTCTCATCATAATGTTGGTGGTTTACCAAAAAAAATGAAACTTAAACTTGTAGAGCCATTAAAGTTTTTATTTAAGGATGAAGTTAGAAAATTAGGATTAGAGTTAAATTTAAGTAAAGAAATCATTTCACGACATCCTTTTCCAGGTCCTGGTTTGGCGATTAGAATGCCAGGTATAATCACAAAAGAAAAAATAGATATTCTAAAGGATGCAGATCACTATTTTATCCAAGCTTTGAAAAAAAATAATCTTTATCATAAAATTTGGCAAGCTTACGCAGCATTGCTTCCTGTAAAAACAGTAGGGGTTATGGGTGATAATAGAACATATGAATATTTATGTTTACTAAGGGCAATAACTTCTGAAGATGGTATGACAGCTGACTTTTTTGAATTTAAAAAATCATTTTTACAAATGATTTCAAATAAAATTGTGAATAGCATTAGAGGAATTAATAGAGTAGTTTATGATGTTACATCAAAACCTCCTAGTACTATTGAGCTAGAATAAAATGAATAGAAATATTAAAAATATTTTAAATAAAAAAAATAAATCTAAACTAGTTTGTCTCACAGCTTATTCAAAAAATATTGCTTCTATTTTGGATAATCATTGTGATATAATTTTAGTAGGTGATTCACTTGGTTCTGTTCTTTACAATTATAAATCAACGAAGGAAGTTACCCTTGATACAATGATTAATCATTCAAAAAGCGTAAGGCTTGGAGTGAAGAAGTCTTTAATGGTTGTTGACATGCCATTTAATACGTACCGTAATCCAAAAGAAGCTCTTAAAAATGCAAAATTAGTAATTAAAAAAACTAAATGTGATGCAGTGAAATTAGAAGGCGGGAAAAAAATTATATCTATAGTTAAAAAATTAGTTAAGAATAAAATTCCAGTAATGGGACACCTTGGTATTTTACCACAAACAGACAAGAAATTTACTTTTAAAGGAAAAAAATCATTTGAAAGAAATAGAATTTTAAAGGAGGCTAAATTACTAGAGGCAGCAGGAATTTTTTCAATTGTATTAGAATGTATTGAACTCAAACTATCAAAAGTGATAACAAACAAATTAACTATACCAACTATTGGCATTGGCTCTTCTGCAAATTGTGATGGTCAAGTATTAGTAATTGATGATCTAATTGGCTTAAGTGAAAGTAAATTTAGGTTTGTTAAAAAATACGTTAATATGAGTAAGATTATTAATGGAGCAGTTAGAAAATATAAACATGAAGTATTAAGAAAACAATTTCCTAAATCTAAACATTCTTTTAAAAATTAGATTTATTAACCCATAGTAAATGGATCAGACATCGGTTTATCAGACGAATTGTACCATGTAGTTTTTATTCTGGTATATTCTTTAATAGACTCTATGCCCGCCTCTTTTCCAAAGCCACTATCTTTTATTCCTCCAAAGGGCGCCATAGGTGATATAAGTCTATAAGTGTTTATGAATACAATTCCTGCTCTTATAGCTTTTGAAACTCTAAGCCCTCTTGCGAAATTAGAGGTGTAAACTCCTGATGATAATCCATATTTATTATCATTCATTTTCTCTATAACCTCATCTTCTTTATCAAATTTCATAACTGATAAAATTGGACCAAACAATTCATTTTCTGCAACTGGTAGATTATGATTCTCACATTCAATAATTGTTGCTGGAAAATAATAACCTTTATTTGAAACAGAAGATCTTTTCCCCCCACATCTAATTTTTCCACCTTGTTCAATTGTAGCCTTAATATTTTTTTCTATATTTTCTAACTGTTTAAAACTATTTAGAGGTCCCATCTGTGTATCTCTATCCATAGGGGCTCCTAATTTGATTTTTTCAGCTTTAGTAATTAATTTATTGAGAAATTGATCATAAATTTTAGACTGAAGATAAAGTCTTGAACCTGCAATACAACTTTGACCACTAGCACCAAATATTCCTGCAGTGATACCATTTAAAGCATTTTCTTGATCAGCATCGTCAAAAACCACAACAGGACTTTTTCCTCCAAGCTCTAAACTTACTTGAGATAAGTTTTCAGCAGAATTTTTTAAAATATGTTTTGCTGTCTCTGGCCCACCTGTAAAGGCGATTCTTTCTATAAGATGATGAGTAGTTAGTGCCTTACCACATGGTTCACCAAGTCCAGTAATTATATTAATCACTCCTTTTGGTAATCCAGCTTTTTCAATTAATTTTGCAAACTCTAATAAAGTAACAGGTGCAAGTTCTGATGCTTTTATTACAACAGTATTACCCATTGCAAGAGCTGGTGCCAGTTTAACAGCAGTTAAAAGCATTTGAGAGTTCCAAGGAATTATTGCTGCAACAACACCTATTGGAATTCTTGTTGTGGTAACTTGCATATCAGGTTTATCAATTGGGACAACAGTACCTTCAACTTTATCAGCTAGACCTGCAAAGTAATCATAATATTCCGCGATGTAATTTGCTTGAGTTTTTGTTTCTCTATAAAGTTTTCCAGTATCAATAGTTTCAATTTTTCCTAAATGCTCAGCATTTTCTCTTAGTTGATCAGCAATTAATCTTAAATATTTTGCTCTATCTTTTGGATGAAGTTTAGACCAATTATTTTCAAAAGCTTTTTGAGCTGACTGGACAGCTCTATCAACATCTTTTTCATTAGCCTCTGGAACCGTAGCCCAAACTTCATTGTTTTCTGGATTTAAGGTTTCAATTTTTTTTCCTGAAGATGAATCTACCCATTCACCATCAATATACATTCTAAAATTTTCAATTTTTGACATTTAATTACTAATAAATTTTTTAATATTCATATTAACATCATCTGAACATTCTATACTACAAAGATGTTTTCCATTTTTAATTTCAATATAAGTAGAATTAACAAGGTCTTTAACCAATTCTTTCGACATTGCTGGAGTCGAACCAATATCGTCAGAGCCAGTCATCACTAAAGTTTTTCTATCTATTTTTTTGATAGCTTCCAAATCATCATAATGATTAGCAAATAACTCATACGCTTTTAAAAAATTTTTATGATCCTCTGGTTTTTTATTTAAAATATTCATGAATAAATCGTAAGTTTTTGGATTATCATCAAGATATTCATCACTAAACCACCTTTTTAAAGCCTGTTTAGATATAGGTTTATTCAATTTGGCTTGATTGTATCTATCCAATACAAGAGCTCTTTCTTGAGCTGATCTTTTATAAGTTGTCCCGATTAGTATAAGTTTTTCAACTTTATTTTGAAAATGAGAGGAAAAATCCAATGCAATTAAAGAGCCCAAAGAAAAACCTACAAGATTTATTTTTTCTATTTTTAAATGATCTAGAAGTCCTAGAAGCTGATCAGAAAAATCTTTAAGGCTTAATTTGTCTTTATTGTTAGGAGTTTTTCCGTGACCTAATAAGTCATAAGTCAAAATTGAAAATTCATTTAAGTAATTTACTTGATCACCCCACATTTGATGATCTAGACCTACTCCATGAATAAATACAACAGGTATTGAGTCTTTTTTATTTAAAAAGTAATAATTTTGATTTGGATCAAAATTTTGAGGCATGAAATTATTTAGGATCTAATCCCATTTCTTTCATATCTTGATATCGATCTCCAGTCCTAGCATGAGCTCGACCACTTGATGCTCCACCTATTGCAATTACAATTTCATTATCAAAAGGCGCATCGTGAATAGTAAACTCATGAGTTAAATAATATGGTCTTAAACCTGAATCTGTTTTATGCATCATAGGTATCGACATCTTAGAACCCGCAGGACCTCTAGTGTTTGTAAAACTTAAATATGAGGTACCCCCAACTGCATCTCTAAATTTATTTCCAAATCTTAAAGTATGAATAAAAGCCGAAGCATGTTCTATTTCACCATTTAGCCCTACAGTTCCTGCTTTTCCATAGGCTAAAATTTTTTCAGGTGAACCTATTTCTTTTATTAATTCTGGAACTAAAATATCACCAAGCTTCGGAGCTAAATCTAAAATGATAGGTTTTAAGTCTTCTACAAATCCTTTTTCTGCCCAAGGATTTTTAAATACTGCAGCCACAGAAACTAATAGGACAGGCTCTTTAGCTTTCTTTCCACCTTCGATGAAAGTTTTATCAACAAATTTTGTAAACTTTCTAAGCTCTAAATCCATTAACCTGCTTTTTCTATATTAGAAGAATCGAAATTAATTTTTGGAATTACTTCATCATTAAATAATTTAATACTTCTCATACAAGCTTTGTGGTCTATACCAGGAAAGTTAGACCAAACCTGAAGATTTTGTAAGTTTAATTCAGATTTTAACTCATTAATTTTATTAACAACATATTCAGGAGTACCAAATAATAAATTTCTTTTGTGAAGAAAATCATAATTCAATAAGTCTAATTTATGTTTTGTCTCAGGTAATTCTTCACCAGGATCCATATGATTTCCTAAGCCTCTCCAGTGACAAACCCATTTCATATAATTAATGATATGTTCGCCTGCTAATTTTTCTGCCTCTTCCATAGTTTCAGCAACAAACATATCTCTTACTAAAGATATACCTTCTCCTAATGGAACGTCTCTATTCTCAGCTTTTGATTTTGCATCTCTGTATATCTCAAACCTTTTCTTAAGAGCTTTAACAGTTGGTATCCACATAATTGTATTTAAACCATTTTGTGCAGCCCACTCAATTGATCTAGCACCATCAACAACTTGCCATATAGGAGGATGTGGTGATTGTTTGGGTTTTGGTACAATACTTATTTTTTTTATTTCATTTGTTTTTGTGTCTAAAAATTTTTCATTTGGAGGACTCATGTCGTGTTGCCAAACAAAATTTGGCGATGGATAAGTGTAAAACTCTCCTTTATGACTAAAAAACTCTTCAGTCCAAGCTTTTTTCATAATTGTTAAAGACTCCTCAAATAACCTGAAGTTTTTTGCTTGGTCTTTAAGATCGGCTTCTTTATTCATATTAATAGCTTCTCTTCCATAAATTCCTCTACCAATACCAACTTCGACTCTGCCACCAGATAATTGATCAAGTAGTGCTATGTCTTCAGCTAGACGAATTGGGTTGTGAAACGTAATTACATTACAAGCTTGGCCAATTCTAATTTGTTTAGTTCGAGCTGCAGCATCAACACCCATCATCAAAGGGTTTGTACAAGATTCCATTCCCTCATGATTAAAATGATGTTCAGTATACCAAATTGAATTCCAATTATTTTCATCACAATAAGTTGTGATTTCTTTAGTTTCATCTAACAGTTGATTGTAGGGTTTATGATCCCAGTTTGTAGTGTTGCAAAAATATCCAAATTTCATTCGAACCTCCTTAAATAATTAAATCTAAGACGATTGATCCCACTTTCGTATTTTGTAAATATCGACGAGTTATATATCGCTCAATCAATACTGTAATTTAACTAGACTATTTAATCAATATATATTTAATCAAGCTTTAGATGAAACTGACTAAAATAGAACCAAAATTTATTAATAAACATAATCCAAGAGTAGGTCTAATAACCTTGGCTAGTGATTTTAGAATCGAAAAAGATTTCAATAATGTAATTTACGGAAAAGAGATAGATTTATATTGTAATAGAATCCAATGTTACAATCCTTTAACAAACGAAATGTTAAAAAAGATGGCTGATGATATTCCTAAAGTTACAAAAGATATTTTACCTGACCAAAAACTTGATTGTGTAGCATATGGTTGTACATCAGGGACAATTGCTGCGGGTTATTCATCTATCTTTGAAAAAGTTAATTTAGTTAAGCCTAACACTAAAGTCACAACACCAATAACATCAGCGATAAATGCGTTTAAAGTTCTTAAGATAAAAAAAATATCAATCTTTACTCCTTATACAGACGAAATAAACCAATCAGTAATTAATTATTTCAAAAAAGAAAATATAGAAATTTCTGAATTAACTTATTTTGATATAGCCTCTGATTTAGAAATAGGAAAAGTTAATCAAGAATATTTATTTGATATCCTTAGTAAAATAGATTTATCAAAAAGTGATGCATTGTTTGTGTCTTGTACTGCTTTACCCGTATTATCAATTATAAAGGATTTGGAAAAAAAAATGGGAAAAGTTATTTTATCAAGTAATCAAACGTTGATTTGGGATACACTTAAACAGATTAATTTTAATAATGAAGTATCAGGTTATGGTGAATTATTTAATAATTAGATTATGAATTTTACTAACGAGGAATATAAATTAAGATTAAAAAAAGTTCAAGTTTCAATGCAAGAAAAAGGTATTGAGCTTTTAATCTCACAAGATCCATCTAACATGAATTACTTGACAGGTTATGATGCTTGGTCATTTTATTACGCTCAATGTGTAATAGTACATGTTAATGCAGATGAGCCAATTTGTTTTGTTAGAAATCAAGATGCAGGAGGTGCATATATTAAAACTTACTTAAAAAATGAAAATATAATTAAGTATCATGAGAAATATATTCATACTTGGCCATTACACCCATATGATGCACTTGTAGATCTTATTAAGGACAGAAAGTGGGACAAACTTTCAGTCGGATTGGAAATGGATAGTCATTATTTCACAGCTTATTGTTATGAGAAAATTAAACAAGGTTTACCAAATGCAAAAATTCTAGATTGTGAACGATTAGTCAATTGGGTAAGGGTTATAAAATCTGATGCAGAAATAAAGTTTATGAAAGCTGCAGCTGAAATTTCTCAATTAGGAATGAAAAAAGCTTTTGAAGTTATTAGTCCTGGGATAAGACAATGCGATGCAGTTTCAGAAATTTATACTACATTAATAAAAGGAACTCCTGATTTTGGGGGAGACTATTCATCAATAGTTCCAATGATACCAACTGGAATAGGCACATCTGCTTCACACTTGACCTGGTCAGAAGATAAATTTGTTGAGGGAGAAGCTACAATTATTGAATTATCAGGGGTTAATAAAAAGTATCATTGTCCAATGGCTCGAACAGTTTTACTAGGAAAACCAGATCAAAAAAAGATAGATACAATGAAAAAAACAAATGAAGCACTTCAAGCTGGAATAGATTTAGTAAAAGTGGGAAATACAGCAGATGATGTGGCACAAGCATTTTGGAAAATATTAGATAAATATGGAATAGAAAAAACTTCAAGAACAGGATATTCAATTGGCATTGGTTACCCACCTGATTGGGGAGAACATACTTTAAATATATCAAAGGGCGATATGACAGTATTGCAACCTAATTTTACCTTTCATATGATAGCTGTTATGCAATTTGGAAAATGGGGTGTAGAAGCTTCAGAAGCTATAAGAGTTACAGATAAAGGATCTGAATTATTTTGTAATTTTTCTAAGGATCTTCATATTAAAAGCTAGTTATTAGGGGTTGATATTTACACCTACAAATGTTTTAAATTCATTAATTTAATTCAATGAATAAAGAATTCGTCAAATTTGATAAAGTTGATAAAAGTTACGACGGTAAGGTATTAGTCGTAAAAGATCTTCAATTAGATATTGAAGAAGGTGAGTTTGTTACAATGTTAGGACCCTCAGGTTCTGGTAAAACTACCTGTCTAATGATGTTAGCAGGATTTGAAACACCAACGCATGGTGAAATTTACTTAGATGGAAAAGCAATCTCTAGTATTCCACCTCATAAAAGAGGAATTGGAATGGTATTCCAAAATTATGCTTTGTTTCCACACATGACAGTTTATGAAAATTTAGCTTTTCCATTAAGAGTTAGAAAAATTCCAAAAGATGAAGCAGATAAAAAAATTGATAAAGCATTATCAATGGTATCACTACAAGGTTTTGCTGAAAGAATGCCAGGTCAACTATCTGGGGGACAACAACAAAGGGTAGCAGTTGCAAGATCCTTGGTATTTGATCCACAATTAGTTTTAATGGATGAACCATTAGGAGCTTTAGATAAAAATTTGAGAGAGAGCATGCAATATGAAATTAAACATATTCATGAAAGTATTGGTGTTACAGTTGTTTATGTTACCCATGACCAAAGTGAAGCTCTAACTATGTCAAATCGTATTGCAGTATTTAATGATGGAAAAGTTCAGCAGCTTTCAAGCCCGGATGAGCTTTATGAAAAGCCAGTTAATTCGTTTGTGGCAGAATTTATTGGAGAGAATAATACTTTTGCTGGTGAGATTTCAGATATTTCAGGAGGAAAATGTAAAGTAAAGGTAGCTAATACAGAAATATTAGCAAACCCTATCTCTGTAAAAGGAAAAGGTGAAAAAACAAAAATTTCTTTAAGACCTGAAAGAGCATTGATTAATCCAAGTGATAAAATGGACAACATTCATTCAGGCAAGATTAAAGAGATAATATATCATGGGGATCATACAAGAGTTCGTATTAATGTGTTGGGTAATGATCAATTTATTCTGAAAGTTCCAAATAGTTCAGCCAATATGGATATCAAACTTGGTAAAGATATCAAAATTGGTTGGAACAGTGATGATGCAAGAGCATTAGACCCAAAATAGACAACCTTAAATGTTCATATAATATAGCCAAATGGGCTGTTGACTCTCTTAGTCGATCTTGTTGTAATAACTTTTTTAAAAAAACGTTTAAACGGAGGAAAAATGAAAACAATTAGTAAATTATTACTAGCCATTTCTTTTGCTATCTCTGTAACTACTTCAGCATTTGCAGTAACTGCAGTGTCTTGGGGTGGAGCCTACACAGAGTCTCAAAAGTTAGGGTATGGTGATCCTACTGGTAAAGCCCTTGGTATAACTATCAACTGGGTTGATTATTCAGGTGGATTATCTGAGATCAAAGCACAAAAAGAAGCTGGCAAAATTACGTGGGATATTATTGACGTGTTTGCTATGGATACTATCAATGGATGTGACGAAGGATTATTTGTTGAATTCGATTTTGACAAAGATTTCCCACCTGCACCAGATGGAACTCCTGCAAGTAAAGACTTCTTTACTGCAATGCCAAGTAAATGTGCTGTAGGGAATATTTTATATTCTTGGAACTACGCTTATAACAAAGATAATGTTAAAGGCACTCCAAAGACTATCAAAGATTTCTTTAACACTAAAAAATTCCCTGGAAAAAGAGCTATCTACAAAGGCGCTTTAACTAATTTAGAGATCGCTTTAGCTGCAGATGGTATTAAACCAGGAAAAGGTGGAGCAAAAATCTATAAAGCTTTAAACACTGATAAAGGTGTCGACAGAGCTATGAACAAGATCAAAGAATTATGTACAGATCCACAAGGTGGATGTGTATTTTGGTCTGCAGGTGCTCAACCACCAGAACTATTAATGAGTGGTGAAGTTGTTATGGCAACTGGTTGGAATGGAAGATTCTTTAACGCTATCGTTGGAGAAGGTGCACCACTAGTTCAAGTATGGGATGGACAAGGTCTTGACTACGAGTACTTCGTACAAGTTAAGGGTGGACCAAACGATGCTAATGGTATGGCTAAAAAAGCTTTAGCTATGATGACTAGCACAGAAATGTTAGCAGGAAGTGCAAAATATATTGCATACGCTCCTTGGAGAAAATCTTCTATAGCTATTATGGAAGCAGGAGAGCCATGGTATAAAGATGGTAAGACTAATATGGTACCACAAATGCCAACTGCACCAGCTAACACTAAAAACTACTTCTTAGTAGATCCACTTTACTGGGCTGACAATGGTACAGAGCTTGGTGAAAAATGGGAAGCTATGAAAGCTGGTCTATAATTTAAGTTTTATTAAACTTAATTATATATTATAATTCAAGGGCGGTTATTTGATAACCGCCCTTTTTTATTTATGAGCTCAGAAACAAAACAAATTTTAACAACAGATGGAATTCCTTTAGAGGTAAGCCTTAAGAAAGCTGAAAGAAGAAATAAGATTAAAGCTTTCTTACTCGTTGTGCCTTTACTATTCTTTATAATTATCACTTATGTTTTTCCTATTGGAGACATGCTTATGAGAAGTGTGGATGATAAGATGGTTACTGAAATGCTTCCCAAAACTTTTAAAGCGATGGAAAAGTGGGATGGAAAAGAATTACCAGAGGAAGAAGTTTTTGCAGCTTTTCATTCCGATTTTATAAAGTTAGTAGAAGAAAAACGTGAGGGAAAATTATCTACACAACTGAATTATACAAAAAATGGATTTAAAAGTATTATTAAAAAATTAAGAAGAAAATCCAAATCTTTTGAAGAAGGAAACTACAAAGAACAAATAATGGCCGTTCACAAAAGATGGGCCAATGTTGAATATTGGCAGGCGATTAAAAGAAGGGCTCCAGCATATACTGGTCAAAAATATCTTAAGGGTATAGATATGTTTAAAAATGAAAATGGAGAAATAGTGAGCGTTCCTGAAGATAGACGGATCCATAGAGTTCTATGGTTAAGAACTTTAGAAATTGCATTTTTCGTTACAGTATTTTGTTTTTTAATGGCTTATCCAATTGCTCATTTGTTAGCCACTTTACCTATGAAGTATAGTAACCTACTGATGATCTGTGTGCTTCTTCCATTTTGGACATCATTACTTGTAAGAACTGCTAGTTGGATGATTTTGTTACAACAACAGGGTTTGGTTAATGATTTCTTTGTTGGGATAGGATTAGTAGCCGATGATAATAGGCCTGAAATGATGTTTAATAAAACAGGTAGCTATGTTGCGATGACACAGATTTTGTTACCTTTTATGGTTTTGCCACTTTATAGTGTGATGAAAACTATTTCCCCGAGCTTGATGAGAGCTGGAAAGTCATTAGGCGGAACGCCTTTTGTAGCCTTTTGGAAAGTTTATTTTCCATTAACTATTCCAGGTATTGGAGCAGGTTGTTTATTAGTTTTCATATTAGCCATAGGTTATTATATAACCCCTGCTTTAGTTGGAGGAGCTTCTGGTACTCTAATCAGTAATCAAATTGCATTTCATATGAAAAGTACGCTTGATTGGAGCTTTGCGTCGGCAATGGGCTTAATGTTATTGACCGGAGTTTTAGCAATTTACTGGGTGTATAATAAATTAGTTGGAATAGATAATATTAAATTAGGATAAAAGAATGGCCTTACCAAAATATACAGAACCACATTATAGAATTTGGCATTATGTTTATTTGACTATTTGTGCAGCAGTTTTCTTTTTTCTGATTGCTCCACTATTTGTAATTTTTCCATTATCTTTTAATGCTGAAGAATTTTTAGTTTTTTCTGATGGAATGAAAAGTTTAGACCCTGATGCCTTTTCATTAAGATGGTATAAAGATATGATTTATGGAACTAAAAATCCTTGGGGTTTAGCAACAAAAAACAGTTTTATCATTGCAATTTTTGCAACAATTGGTTCAGTTATTTTGGGAACTGTTGCTGCTTTAGGCTTAAGCAGTAGACACATGCCATACAAAGGTTTAATCATGGCAGTCTTAATATCTCCTATGATTGTTCCATTAATTATTTCAGGTGTAGCAATTTTCTTTTTTATGGCTAAGGCAGGTCTAGCCGCAACCCATTTAGGTATAATCCTTGCACATATTATATTAGGTACACCATTTGTAGTAATAACTGTCACTGCTACTTTGTCAGGATTTGATCATAGTGTGACAAGAGCTGCTGCAAGTCTTGGTAGTAATCCGGTTAACACATTTATGAAAATTACTTTACCGTTAATTTTACCAGGTGTTATCTCTGGGGGACTATTTGCATTTGTAACATCATTTGATGAAGTTGTAGTAGTCTTATTCCTGGCTGGGTTAGAAAATACAACAATACCAATTCAAATGTGGACAGGTCTAAGAGAACAATTAAGTCCAACTATTCTTGCAGTTGCAACTTGTCTAATTATTTTATCAACATTAATACTAGTTACAGCTGAACTCCTAAGAAGAAGATCTGAGAGACTCAGAGGTATAAATAGATAGTAAAGATCATTACATGAAGATTAAGAACGTAGTAGTGATTGGTTCAGGAACAATGGGAAGTGGGATAGCTGCCCATTTGTGTAATGCAAATGTGCCAGTTACTTTACTAGATCTAAAAACAGAAATTAGTGAAAAAGCTAGAGAAAGAATTCATAAGTCTAGACCTCCATTACTGATTGATAAATCAAAAATTAATAACATTAAAGTCGGAAATATAAATGATAATTTTGATGTAGTTAAAGATGCTGATTGGGTAGTTGAAGCTGTTGTTGAAAGAATTGATATTAAACATCAAATTTATGAAAAAATATTTAAAGCAAGAAAAGATGGGGCAATTGTCTCTTCAAATACATCATCTATTCCAATTAAAGTTTTATCTGAACATTTAACGGATGTAGAAAAAAAAGATTTCTGTATTACACATTTTTTTAACCCTGTCAGATATATGGGGCTTTTAGAAATTGTTAAAAATGAAAATAATGATCTTAATAAAATCAATCAATTAAAAGAATTTTGTGAAGTTGAATTGGGCAAAGGAGCAATAGTTTGTAATGATACGCCAGGTTTTCTAGGAAATAGAGTTGGTGTCTACGCAATGCAAATAGCGATGACAGAAGCTTTTAAAATGAAACTTTCTGTAGAAGAAGCTGATGCAATATTTGGAAGACCGATGGGTATTCCTAAAACAGGTGTATTTGGATTATATGACTTAATTGGCATTGATTTAATGGCTGATGTGCTCAAAAGCTTTATTAAAGAATTGCCCAAAACAGATGAGTTTCATGAGGTTGCAAAAGAAATTCCATTAGTAAAAAAATTAATTGAGACAGGCTATACAGGAAGGAAAGGTAAAGGTGGATTTTATCGAATGAACAAAACCGGAGCTACAAAAATTATGGAGGCTATCAACCTCGAGTCTGGAGAATACTCACCAAGCAAAAAGATTGATGTTAAGTCAGATAAGGTAGATTTAAAGGCATTAATTAATAGAAAAGATAAGTATGGTGAATATGCTTGGTCAGTTTTATCAAAAATAATTAAATATACTTCCTCATTAGTTCCGGGAATTACTAAAGAATTTAACGATATAGACGAAGCAATGAGACTAGGTTTTAACTGGGCCAAAGGTCCCTTCGAGATGCTTGAAGAGATAGGTGTTAAAAATTTTTTTGATAAAGTTGATGATTTTGCTGGAAATAGTTTTTTAGAAAATTTATCAAAAAATAAAAATGAAGATTTTTATGGTGAGAGACAAAAATATACAAATATAGAAACTTTAGGGAAAGTTAAAAAAATAGCATCAAGTTTAGATGGAAATGACTCTGCAAAAATTTACAGATTTAATGATTATAATATTGTCGAATTTACCACTAAAGCTAATGCTTTAGATTATGACTCAATGGATGCTTTAAAAAAGGCAACTGACAAACCTTTAATAATAATTAATGAAAGTATGCAGTTTTCTGCAGGAGTAAACTTAACTTATACGATGCAGTTTGCAGACAAAAAAGATTTTAAATCAATTGAAAAATTTATTAAATATTTTCAAGAAACATGTAAGCACTTAAAATATTCAAAATATCCAGTTGTTTCAGCTCCATCAGGGTTAACTTTAGGTGGCGGATTTGAGGTAATGGTCCAAAGTAACTTTGTTGCATCTCACACAAATATTGTTGTTGGATTAGTTGAAACTATTGTTGGCTTAATTCCAGCAGGAGGTGGGTGCAAAGAAATGTTAGCAAGATGGCTTGATACTGATGAAGCAAAAAAAGATCCCAATTATGCGCCTCTAAAAGTTTTTGATATTATTGGATATGGAAAGACAGCTACATCACCAGTTGAAGCAGAACCAATGAAATATTTAAGAGCAAGTGACAAAAGGATTATGAATAGAAATAGTTTACTAGAAGTTTCTAAAAAGATTCTTTTAGATAATAAAGATTTTAAAGCTCCGAATGAACTTAAATTTAAACTTCCAGGAAAAGTTGTAAGAGAAGAGATGGATAAAATATTAGTTAAACTTTACAATAACAAAGTTATTTTAGATCATGGAGTAGATGTTGCAAAAGAACTGGCTTATGTTTTAAGTGGAGGTGATACTACTATCGATAAAACTTTAACAGAAGATGATTTATTTAAATTAGAATTAGATGCTTTTATGAGACTAATTGAGACTCAAAAAACTCAAGAGAGAATTAAGCATACCTTAGCAACTGGTAAGCCACTAGTAAATTAAATGAAGTTAATCGAAAGGACCAATTGTCCTGTTTGTCTTAGTAAAAAATATAAAACTTTGTATAATATCTCATATAATGATGAAAAAATATTGGCGTTTTTGAATGAGTATTATAAAAAAAGAATGCCAATTAATTTGCTCAAAAATTTTGACTATCAATTAGTAGAATGTTTAGAGTGTAAATTAATTTTTCAAAAGTATATACCTGATGATGAACTATCGAATGAACTTTACGATAAAATTATTTCTTCTGAGGAAAGTTTAAAAAAGAAATTAGAAAAAAAAGACTTAAATCTTAAGTATGATAATGAGATAAGTCTTATAAAGAATATCTTTAAAAATAAAAAAATTAAAGTACTCGAATTTGGTTCAGGCTGGGGTTTTTGGGCTTCTAGAGCTATAGAAAATGGTTTAGATGTTGACGCTTTTGAACTATCAGATACTAGGATTAATTATATGAAAGAAAAAGGAATTAATGTAATTGACGATTTGACAAAAAATCAAAATCAATATGATTTTATATACTCTGATCAAACTATTGAGCACATATCTGATCCACATCAAATATTCAGAACATTTATTCCAAATTTAAAAAAAGGAGGATTTGTATTACTTAATTATCCATCAACATTTAATTTCAAAAAAAAATTATCCAAAAATTATTCACCCCAAAAAGATGCAGCACATCCTTTAGAACATATTAATTCATTTAATAGGAGTTCATTAAACTATTTAGTTAAGGAATATGGTCTTGAAATGATTAACTTTAAATTTAGGTTTAAACCTAGCTTGAGAAATTTATTGAAAGATATTAAAAATCTTTTTTATTTTGATAATATTTTGATTAAAAAAAAATAATCTATTTCAGCAAAGTTAATGAATTAATAAAATCTGGTCTTAAAACATACTGAGACTTATCTAAAAATTTAATTTTTTCTAAAGCTTCTAATCCGTAAATAACTTTTCCTATAGGTGTATATTCTGTCTCATATAAAGGTTCATCTCTTAATAATATAAAGAATTGACTATCTTCGGTATTATATTTTTGAGCTCTGGCTAAACCCACACTACCTCTGATAAAATCAAAAGGAGCGTCTATCTCTGAATTGATAGTTCCTAATCCTGATTTTCCAGTTCCTATTTTTGCGTAGTTTAAATTTCCTTTTTTGCCAAATTGCAAATCTCCAGCTTGTACAAGTACATTTTTAATTACTCTATGAAATGCAATTTTATCATATGCTCTTGCCTCTACCAATGTTTTAAATCTCTTTACAGAATTAGGAGATATTTCAGGATAAAGTTCAATTATAACATTTCCACAAGGCACATTAAGTATTGCAATATTTTTAGGATTATCAAATTTAATTTTTTTGGGGTTGTAATCTTTAACAAATAAACATTTGTCTTTTATTAAAAAGAAAGAGCCAAAAGATAATACAGATAAAATAATAATAAAAATAAAGATTATCTTTTCTGATCTAGAGGCTTTAATCTTTTTAATCATAAAATAAAACTTTGATCAATTTTTAATAAGTTTGTTTTTATAAATTGTATTTTTTGCTGTAAAATCGGGTCAATATCTTTAAGATTTGATCCGACCATTAAGTGAGAAAATACTTCAGCCATATCTTCAGAGGCAGTTGATTGTGAATATTCAGTAAAAAAACCATTAGTATTTGAGTAAGTATCCAGGCCTAATTTATCTGTACAAGTTGAACACTTGGCATATTTAAATTCTTTAATATTAAAATTAGCCCATATTTTTTCATCAAATAATTCTTTGTAACTATCATTTATAATATGAAATACTTCATGATGAATTACTCTTTCAAAATAGTTTTCATTAAATTTTACATCTAGTATTAAAGTTTTCATTATATTATTTGGTATTCCTGCAGTATTAATCTTTGAAATGGACAAATCTTCACATAGAACAATATATTTCAAATTTATTTTTTGAAGAAATTTTTGATCATATTTATCTAAGTTTTTTTTAATTATTTTATATTTTTCATTTAAAACTTTTTTTTCTGGATTATAGCAATTAATATTATTATCCACCCCGATTGTGAATGGTTGTTTGGCATATAAGTATCTAAGTTTATTTGAAGAGTTTATCTCATAAATATCAAGGTTAGGAATTTTAATAAGATTATAAATAGTATCAGCTTGTGATTGGGTAAAAATAAAAAAAGATAATATAATTAATCTAATAACGTTCATAAATTTACACATAGAAGATATTCCAATTTAAAAGAATGTGATACAATTTTACTGTGAAAAAAATAAGAAATAAAGATCCAATCCAGCCAGTAAGTGGAACTAAAGTGCCACGGTTTGCAGGCCCTTCAACATTTGCAAGATTGCCCGAGTTGAGAGATGTTGAAAGTTGTGATGTTGCAATTGTTGGTATACCATTTGATGCAGGTACAAGTTATAGACCAGGTGCAAGATTTGGACCTCAAAGCATCAGACAAGCCTCAAGACATTTAAGAACAAATTATCATCCAAGCTATGATGTGGAACCTTTTAAGGTTCAACAAGTTGCTGATGCAGGAGATATCACTTGTAATCCATTTAATATAAATGAAGCAATCAAACAGATAGAAGTTGGTGCTGAAGAGTTATTAAATAAAGTTGGAGGAATTATAAGCCTTGGTGGAGACCACACAATTGCATTTCCTTTATTAAAAGCAATCAATAAAATCAACAAAGGTCCTGTAGCTCTAGTTCATTTCGATGCTCATCTAGATACATGGGATACTTATTTTGGAGCACCATATACACACGGAACTCCTTTTAGAAGAGCTAGGGAAGAAAATTTATTTTTAGATGACGCCTCAATGCACGTAGGTATAAGAGGCCCTCTGTACAGTAGGGATGATATTAAAAATGATGAAAGCTTTGGATTTAAAATAATTCATTGTGATGAGTTTCAAACTCAGGGTATAGATAAAATTGTAGGAAGAATAAAAAAAAGAGTAGGAAATAATCCACTATATTTATCAATTGATATAGATGTACTAGACCCTGCCTTTGCTCCTGGCACAGGTACACCAGAGATAGCAGGAATGACTACTAGAGAAATGGTTAATGTTATAAGAGGTCTATCTGGTTTAAATCTTATTTCTGCAGATGTAGTTGAAGTTTCACCAGCTTATGATCATGCAGAAGTTACTTCACTTGCGGCTGCAACAATAGTTTATGAGTTAACTAATTTGTTTGCAAAAAAATAAAGAAAGGTTAGGAGTCTGCTATGGAAAATAAAAAGAATTTTTATATTGATGGAAAATGGGTTGCTCCCCAAGGTAAAGAGGAGATTCAAGTAATTAATCCAGCAACTGAGGAAAATTGTGCAGTAATTTCTTTAGGAAATAAAGAGGATGTTGATCTAGCGGTAAGCTCAGCAAAAAAAGCATATAGTTCTTGGTCATTTTCAACAAAAGAGGAAAGAATAAAACTATTAGAAAAACTATACGAAAATTATAAAAAAAGGTGGGCAGATATTGCAGATGCCATTACTACTGAAATGGGTGCTCCAAAAGATTTTGCAACAAAACTTCAAGCTGGTACAGGAGCCGCACATTTAAAATCATTTATTAGATATTTAAAAAATTTTGAATTTGAAAAACCTTTAGGAGAACATGCGCCTAACCAAAGATTAATCTATGAACCAAAAGGAGTTTGTGCTTTAATTACACCATGGAACTGGCCAATGAACCAAGTTTGTTTGAAGGTAATGCCCGCAATAGCGTCTGGTTGTACAATGGTTCTAAAACCATCTGAACTTGCCCCATTATCTTCAATGATTTTAGCAGAACTTATAGATGAAACTAAGTTTCCTGCAGGAGTTTTTAATTTAATTAATGGAGATGGAGCAACAACTGGAGATGCATTAACCAGTCATCCGGATGTAAATATGATTTCATTTACTGGTTCTACTAGAGCTGGTGCTTTAATTTCACAAAATGCTGCGAAAGATTTTAAGAGAGTTAGTTTAGAATTAGGTGGTAAAGGAGCAAATATAATATTTAAAGATGCGGACCCCGAAGCAATTGAGAGAGGTGCTTTAAGATGTTTTAGAAATTCAGGACAATCATGTAATGCACCAACAAGAATGCTTGTGGAAAAATCAATTTATAAGGAAGCAGTTGAAAGATTAAAAAAATATACAGAAAATTTTGAGGTGGGTGATCCTGAAAAAGGGGGAGAACATATAGGCCCAGTGATATCAGAGACACAATATAACAAAATTCAAACTTTAATTAAAAAAGGAATAGACGAAGGTGCAACACTAGTTGCAGGAGGTCCTGGTAAACCTGAAGGTTTAGAAAAAGGATATTTTGTAAAGCCTACAGTATTTACTGATGTTAATAATGACATGGATATTGCTAGAACAGAAATTTTTGGACCAGTACTATCTGTTATGCCATTTGAGACTGAAGAGGAAGCAATTGAAATTGCTAATGACACCCCATATGGATTAACAAACTATATTCAAACTCAAGATAAAGAAAAAGTTAAGAGAGTTGCAAGAAAATTAAGATCAGGAATGGTAGATGTTAATGGTGCTGGTATTGCAGTTGATGCACCTTTTGGGGGCTTTAAACATTCTGGAATTGGTCGAGAAGCTGGGCAACACGGTCTTGATGAATTTTTAGAAGTCAAAGCCGTTGGTGGCTGGAATAACTAAAAAAATTATTAATATTATATTTTTGACAATATTTTTATTCCTTATTAGTCTTGGATAATGAAAGATATAACTATTCTTGGAATATTTGTTGCTGACATAAGTTTCTCAGGAGACAAAATCCCTATAACTGGTGAAACTATTCTTGGTGATAGTTACAATATAGGTCCTGGAGGAAAGGGATGCAATCAGGCTATAGCAATTTCAAGACTAGGAGGAAAAGTTAGTTTTATTTCTAAATTAGGTGATGATGAATATGGCAAACTAGCTATCAAAAGTCTTGAAAAAGATAATATAGATACATCTAATATTATTATTTCAAAAATAGATAAAACTGGTGTAGCCGGAATACACATTGATAAAAATACTGGAAAGAATGCTATAACAGTAATTAGAGGAGCTCCCTCAAATTTAACTATAGAGGAAATAGACACTAATATAATTAAAGGATCTAAAATTTTCTTAACACAATTAGAAGTGCCTTTAGATGTAACTTTACATTGTTTAAAAATTGCTAAAGAAAATGATTTAATTAACATACTAAATCCAGCTCCAGCATGTAAGTTAAGTGACGATTTTTTTAATTTAGTTGATTATTTTACTCCAAATGAAACTGAAGCAGAATTTTATTCTGGAATAAGAATTAAAAATGAGAATGACGCAAAAGAAAGTGCAAGAAAAATTGTTAAAATGGGAATTAAGAATGTAATAATTACTTTAGGAGAAAAAGGATTATTGTATTCTAACGGTAAAGAAGAAATTTATATTAAAGCAAGTCAAGTAAAAGCAATTGATACAACTGGGGCAGGAGATGCTTTTAATGGAAGTTTCTCATTAGCCCTGTCTCAAGGAAAAAAAATTAAGGAATGCTTAGATTTAGCTAATAAAGTTGCTGGTTTATCAACTACTAAGTTGGGAGCAGGGGACTCAATGCCAACTTTAAAAGATATTTTCTAAATTTTCAAAAAATTTTAATTTAAGGTAGATCTTTTTTTTAAACCATCAAGAAATTTTAAACATTTTTTTAATTCATTGAGTTCAATAAATTCATCTACTTTGTGAGCTTGCTCAATTGAACCAGGGCCACAAACTACTGTACTAATCCCAATTTCTTGAAATAATCCAGCTTCGGTTCCAAATGACACTACTTCTCTAGAATTATCACCTGTTAAACTTGAGACTAATTCACACGCTTCTGATTTTATAACACGGTCAAACCCTGTGACTTCACCAATAATTTCTTTTTTTATGCTAGATTTATTAAAAACTTTTTTCATTTCAGGCAAAAGAATTTCATTTGCATATTTATCAATTGCGTTATTTAAAAAAATTCCATCCTCTTTTACGACTGGTCTTGTTTCCCAATTAATATGACACTTATCAGCAATTACATTATGAGCTATTCCTCCAAAAATTCCTCCAACTTGTAAAGTAGAATAAGGAGGATCAAAAATAGAATCTTTCGGAACTCTTTTTTTAAGTTCTTCTCTTAGTTCAATTAATTTATTTACATATCTGGCTGCGAACTCGACTGCACTCACACCTTTATGTGGTGCAGAACTGTGTCCTGCTAAACCCTCAAAATATGTTGTATATTCATAACAGCCTTTATGAGCGTCTATAATTTTCATTTTAGTTGGTTCACCTATTATACAAATACCATCTTGAATCTTTCTTTTTTTTAATTCCTCAATTAATATCGGAGCTCCTAAACAGGCTGTTTCTTCATCAAAAGTAAAACAAAAATGAATATCTCTATTTAAATTCGTTTTAGCATAAATAGGGGCGTAAGCTAAAGTACAAGCTATAAACCCTTTCATATCACACGAGCCTCGACCATAAAGTTTGTCACCTTTCACAGTAGCTGTAAATGGATCAGTACTCCAACTTTTTGAAACTGGAACAGTGTCAGTATGTCCAGATAAAATTATCGGTTTTACACCATTAGTTTTTTTTGCTTTAAGAGTTGCAAAAAGATTTACCCTTTTTTTTTCTTTATCAAATGTTTTAAAAGAAGAGGCTCCTAACTTATGAAGGTGTTGTTCACAATAATTTATTAAAGCACTATTATCTTCACCAGAAATTGTTCTAAAACCTATTAGATCAGTCAAAATCTTAACTGAATTGTTATATAATTCCTCTAAATTAATTTCTGTACTCATAACTAATAATTAATATAAATACTGCATTTATGAAAGAACAAATAACATACGATATTTTTGATAAAGTTGATATTAGAGTTGGAACTGTAATTTCTGTCAAAAAAAATGAGAAAGCAAGAAAACCCTCATTAGTTGTTGAAGTTGATTTTGGTGATGAAATTGGAATTAAGCAATCTTCTGCTCAAATTACCCATTATTACAATGAAGAAAATTTAAAAGGTAAACAGGTTATAGGTGTATGCAACTTTGCAGAAAAGAATATTGCTGGAGTTGTTTCTCAAGTATTAATTTTAGGTTCTATTGATAAACAAGGTAAAGTAATTTTGGTACATCCTTCACAAAAGTCAGTAAATGGATTGCCAATAGCATAATATGCATCCTGAAATATTATCCATAGCTTTATTTTGGTTTGTAACTGCTTATACCCCTGGGCCAAATAATGTAGTTGCTTCTTATTCAGGTTTTAATTTTGGTATTGCCAAAACTGTTCCACATATTCTTGGAGTAACTTTAGGCTTTACTTCATTGGTCATTTTCTTGACGATTGGATTAGTTAATGTATTTAAGTTATTTCCAATAATACAAATTATAATTAAATATTTAGGTACACTTTTTCTTATTTATTTGGCATATAAAATTGCGTCTTCTACAAATTCAGATGAAACTCAAAAAGAGAATCCAGTTAAATTCATAGAAACCTTTTTTTTTCAATATCTAAACCCAAAAGGTGTGATGGTTGCTATCATAGTGGTTTCTACTTATGTTGAATTGGGAGAAAACTATATTAATTACGCGACTCAAGTAGTTTTTCTTGCTTTCTTATTTTCATCAACAAGTATTACGTTATGGACACTTATAGGTAAATTTTTAAGGAAATTTGCGACAAATGATAAATTTATTAAGTACTTTAATTATGCTATGTCAGGGCTTCTTCTTTTGAGCATAATTACATTTTATATATAAACTATGAAACCAGGGACAATAAATTCATACAGTTCATTATCTGATTTAAAGATTAATGATAAAAAATATAAAATTTTTTCTTTAGCTAAAGCAGAAAATAATGGCTTAAGTGGTATTTCAAAATTACCAAAATCTCTTAAAGTACTTTTAGAAAATCTTTTAAGATATGAAGACGATTTAACAGTTAATAAAAAACAAATAGAAGCAATAAAACATTGGTTGAAGGAAAAAAAGTCTAAAACTGAAATAGCCTACAGACCAGCAAGAGTTTTATTACAAGATTATACAGGAATACCAGCTGTTGCAGATTTAGCAGCAATGCGTGAGGCTGTTAAAGAAAAAAATAAAGATCCAAATACTATCAATCCCCTCTCTGCTGTTGATCTTGTAATCGATCATTCTGTTCAAGTAGATCAGTCAGCAAAATCAGATTCTTTTGATAAAAATGTAGAAATTGAATTCAATAGAAATGGTGAGAGATATTCTTTTTTAAAGTGGGGACAACAAGCATTTAATAATTTTAGAATTGTCCCACCTGGCACGGGGATATGTCATCAAGTAAATTTGGAATATCTATCTAAAGTTGTTTGGTCTGCAAATCATAATGATGAAGATTATTTATTTCCAGACACACTTGTAGGTACAGATAGTCATACTACAATGGTAAATGGTTTATCAGTATTAGGTTGGGGTGTTGGCGGTATCGAGGCAGAAGCTGGTATGTTGGGTCAACCAATATCAATGTTAATTCCAGAAGTAATAGGTTTTGAAGTAAGGAATAAAATGCCCGAAGGAACAACTGCAACTGATTTAGTTTTAACTGTTGTTAAAATGTTGAGAGATAAAGGTGTGGTAGGTAAATTTGTAGAATTTTATGGAGAGGGTTTAAAAAATTTAACATTAGCTGATCGAGCAACAATTGCAAATATGGCTCCTGAGTATGGAGCTACTTGTGGTTTTTTTCCAATAGATGAGGAAACTTTAAGATACCTCAATTTTTCAGGAAGAGATAAAGAAACAGTTAAAATAGTTGAGGAGTATGCTAAGACACAAGGTTTGTGGGCTAGTGATGAAATTGAGTTTACTGACACCCTAACATTAGATATGTCTACGATTGTTCCAACAATATCTGGCCCTAAGAGACCTCAAGATAAAGTTTTATTAACTGATGCTGCTAAAAGTTTTAATAATAGCTTTAAAGAAATTACAAAAAAAAAAGATTTCTCTATTTCTAAAGTACCAAATTCTGAATTTGAAATTAAAGATGGCTCAATTTTAATTGCTGCAATAACTTCTTGCACGAATACATCTAATCCAAATGTTCTTATTGGAGCAGGCTTGCTTGCAAAAAAAGCAGTTGAATTAGGACTTGAGGTAAAACCTTGGGTCAAAACTTCATTAGCACCAGGATCTCAAGTGGTTACAGATTATTTAGAAAAAGCGGGATTAAATACTTATTTAGATAAACTTGGATTCAATCTTGTTGGATACGGCTGCACAACTTGTATTGGTAATTCTGGACCATTAGCTGAAAATATTGTTGAAGCAATCCAAAAAGAAAATATTTATGCAGTTTCGGTTTTATCTGGAAATAGAAATTTTGAGGGGAGAATTTCCCCTCATATTAAAGCAAATTACTTGGCATCACCTCCATTAGTTGTAGCTTATGCCTTAGCTGGTCATATGAATTTTGACTTATATAAGGACTCTTTAGGTAAAGATAAAAATGGTAAAGATATTTTTATGAAAGATATTTGGCCATCTAATAAAGAAATAGAGGAGACTTTAAAATCATCTTTAAGTGCAGAAATGTTTATTAAAAGATACTCTAATGTTTCAGAGGGCCCAATACAATGGCAGGAAATAAAAACTGAAAAAAGCAGTATTTATAATTGGGAGGACAATTCAACTTATGTTAAAAAACCACCTTTTTTTGATAATCTTCCAGATAAACCTGAAGGTTTTAAGGAAATTAAGGACGCAAGACCGCTATTGATTTTAGGTGACATGGTAACAACTGATCATATTTCACCTGCAGGCAATATTCAAAAAGAGAGTCCTACTGGAGAATATTTTATGAAACATCAAATTTTACCTAAAGATTATAATTCTTATGGTTCGCGGAGAGGAAATCATGAAGTAATGATGAGAGGAACTTTTGCAAATATTAGAATTAAAAATGAAATGGCACCAGGAACAGAAGGAGGTTTTACAAAATTATACCCAGAAGCAAAAATAATGCCAATATACGATGCAGTTGTTGAATATAAAAAACGTGGAACAGACTTGGTAGTTATTGGAGGTAAAGAGTATGGAACAGGATCATCAAGAGACTGGGCAGCAAAAGGAACTAAACTATTGGGCATAAAAGCCGTGATAGCAGAAAGTTTTGAGAGAATTCATAGATCTAATTTAATTGGTATGGGAGTTTTGCCATTACAATTCATTAACAATATTAATAGAAATAATTTAAATTTAGAGGGCTCGGAATTGTTAAGTGTTGTTGAGATTGAAAAAGGAATTAAACCCTCGGACAAAGTTATATTAGAAATAAAGTATACATCAGGTGAAATTAGAAAAATTGAAACATTGTGTAGGATAGATACTCAAAATGAATTAGAATATTACAAAAATGGAGGAATACTCCAATATGTTCTTAGAAATATGATTTAAATATGGATGAAGAAATAAATATTATTGATGAGAAAACCAGAAACGAAAAAATCAAAATTTTTTTCAAAGAGAATAGAAAATTTATTGTTACTACAATAGTTTTTTTTGTAATAATAATTTTGGGTTTCTATTCTTATCAAATCTACAAAGACAGTTATAGAAAAGACCTCTCTAATCAATATAATTCAGCTATTATTGAATATAACAATGGCGATAAAACAAAAATTGTAGATTCGTTGATAGATGTAATTGAAGATAAAGATAGTACTTATTCTCCATTAGCATTGTATTTTTTAATCGATAATAATTTAATTGGGGATAAAAATAGAGTTAATGAATTATTTGATGTTTTAATAAAAAAAACTTCATTAGAAGATGAAATAAAAAATCTTATTATCTATAAAAAAGCTCTTTATAACGCAGATACAATAAATGAAAATGAGTTACTTGATATTTTAAAACCCTTAGTAAATTCAAATAGTATTTGGAAGTCACATGCTCTATATTTGATTGCAGAATATTTTTATTCTAAAAATGAAAAACAAAAATCAAAAGAATTTTTTATTCAAATAATAAATTCCGAAAATGCAAATATAGATATAATTAAAGAGTCTCAAAAAAGACTTAAAAGAGATTTAGGTGAGTAAAATATTTTACTTATTATCTATTTTACTTATAGTTTCAGGATGCTCATTTAATCAAAATTCAAAATTTTGGACTAAAACAGAAAAAATAAAAAAAGAAAAATTCTCTTCAGAAAAGTTATTTTTCGAAGAGGAAGAAATAGATAAAGAATTAAATAAGAGTATAAAAATAAATTTTAACAAAAAGCCAATCAAAAACTCTTTTTTAAATAATCATAAGAATAATTATGGTAGAATAAATTTTGTTAGTGATTTAACAAAAATATCAAAATATAAATTTTCAAAAATTGATGATTTTTATAGATATGAACCCACAATATCATTTCATAAAACAAACGTAATATTTTTTGACAACAAGGGCTCTATACTTAAATTCAATAATCAATCCAAATTGATTTGGAAAAAAAACTACTATTCTAAATTTGAAAAAAAACAAAAACCTATTTTACAATTTGCAAATAATGATAAATTTTTAGTTGTTGCAGATAATATCTCTAAATTTTATGTGATTGATATAGAAACAGGTAAATTAATTTGGTCAAAAATTAACTCTTCTCCCTTTAATTCTCAAATTAAGATACACAATGATAAATTTTATATTATAGACTCTACAAATACACTCAGATGTTTTTCACTTAGTACAGGAAATGAAATTTGGAATATTAAAACACAAAACAATTTAATTAAATCACAAAAAAAATTGTCTATGGTAATCGTTAATGATAAAATATATTTTAATAATTCTATCGGTGATATTAGTGCTGTTAGCTTAGACAAAGGAGAACTTTTATGGCAATTACCAACTCAAAGTTCATTAGTAATTGAGTCTGCTTTTGGTTTAGAAACTTCAGAAATTATAGCTGACAATGATACTATTTTTTTTTCAAACAATAAGAATCAATTTTTTTCTATAGATATAAATTCTGGAAGTTTTAATTGGGAAAATAAAATTAATTCAAGCCTAACACCAACCTTAGTAGAAAATTATATTGTTACTGTATCTTTAGAAGGATTCTTGATTATAATAGAAAAGAATTCAGGAAATATAATTCGAATAACAGATATTTTAAGCCATCTAAAAGCAAAAAAAAGGAAAAAAATAAAACCTTCAGGATTTATTTTAGGCTCAAATGAGATGTATCTTTCATTAGATAATGGAAGGTTGTTGGTTATAAATATTTCATCAGGTAAAACTATTTCTACATTAAAAATAGATAATGAAAAAATATCAAGACCTTATATTTTGGATAAAAATTTATTTGTTATTAAAGATAATGCTGTAATTAAAATAAACTAATGTTTCTTAAGTTTTTAGAAAAAATAGGACGAAAAAAAGTTGTTCTTGATAGAGGTCCATCTCATCCTAAATATAAAGAGGCCAAACCTTGGATGAATAGATATTATGTTCTCCTAAGGCACCGACCTAAATGGTTTCCATTTAATATTTTAATTCATGAAATGTTAGCAGATGATCATGGTGAAGGAGTTCATAACCATACTTTTCCATATATCACAATTATATTAAGAGGTGGTTATTGGGAAACGTTGGTTTCAGGAAAGTACTGGAGGCCACCAGGATACATTGGTTTTAGATCAGCCAATAATTTACATAGGGTTGATTTAAAGCCGGGTACTAGACCTTTGACTATATTTATTTCAGGACCATTTGGATTAAGAAAAGGTCCAAGATCAGAATACGGAATAGATTTTATAACAAAAAAATGAATTTAAAAAAATTATTTTTAAATCATTGTGAGGTTGAACAGTATGAGATTAATCAAAATCAATTAGATTTAATAAATTACCTTGAGAATTATTATAAGACAAATTTCAAACAAAATTTTTTTACCAAAATTTTTAAAAAAGATTACAACAAGCTTGGTTTCTATTTAGTTGGAGATGTTGGAGTAGGTAAAACAATGATCCTAAATTTCTTCTTTAACGAATTGAAGAATAGAAAGTTAAGACTTCATTTTAATGAATTTATGATTGAATTTCATAATTATATTTTTCAAAACGAGGATAAAGAAAATGGAATTAATAATTTTGTTAAAGACTTAAATAAAAAAGCTGAAATTCTTTATTTTGACGAATTTCAAGTAACTAATATAGTTGATGCTATGATTTTAGGAAGACTATTCAAAAGAATATTTGAAGAAAAAATCAAAGTAATTTTTACTTCAAATATATATATTAATGATCTTTATAGAGATGGATTACAAAGAGATCAATTTATTCCATTTTTGAAAGTTTTGGAAAAAAATTGCCATCAAAAAGAATTGTTAATTTCTGAAGATTATCGGTCTAGTGGAAATTTAAACTTAGAAAGATTCTTGTCTCCAATTGATAAATCAACAAACTTTATATTCAACAAATATTTTAGAAAAATAACTAAAGGCAAAAAACAAACTTTGAAAATTTTAGAAATTAATGGACGCAAACTGCCATTAAAAAATTATTATGATAGAGTGATTAAATTTGAATTTGATGAATTATGTAATAGAAATTTAGGATCAGAGGATTATATTAAAATTTCTGAAAATAGTGATTTTATTTTTATTTCAAATTTACCTAATTTCAGTGAAAATAATTCAAATCAGCAACAAAGGTTCATCACATTAATAGACATAATTTATGAAAAAAAAATACCATTAATGATTGTTTCTGAAGTAAATTTAGATTCAATAAAATCATCTAAAAGTATGGAAGAACCATTTAAAAGAACTATTAGTCGCTTATATGAACTTACATCTATGAATTATAATTAAATAATGAAACAAGAATTTTTTACCTTTAAGATCAATACTAATGGTCAAAAATTATATGAATTTACCAATGAAACAATAGATTGGGTTAAAAAAAACAAATTTCAAAATGGAATTTTGAATTTGAATATTCAACATACAAGTGCATCTTTAATTGTTCAAGAAAATGCAGATCCAGATGTACAAACTGATTTAATAAATTATTTTGATAAATTAGTCCCAATGGATAATTCTCTTTATATCCATACAACAGAAGGAAAGGATGATATGCCTGCTCATATCAAATCCTCTCTAACTAATAACCAAATAACCTTAAGTATTAAAAATGGAGAACTTTTACTTGGAACTTGGCAAGGGTTATATCTTTTTGAACATAGATTAGAGTCTCAATTAAGAAAAATTATTTTTCATTTTTTAGGAAACTAACTTTTCATCTATAAGGATCATAGGCCCATTGCAGTATAGCTTGTCTCTGTCTTTTTCTGCATCCTAAGTCACCTTTTTCGCAGTTTTTTTCTATAGCCAAAACATGTCTTCTAAAATTCTTCCATCTTTTAATTTGTGTTTCATCTATATTTGGAATTCTTCTTCCATTGGTAAATCTGCAGTACCATTGAAACCAACCTAGCGGGTCCTCTTTAAATATCCATCCTTTTTCAATCCAATGTGCTCTCGATAGCCCTGAAACAACTTTGAATCTATTTAGATTTACATCAAAAGTTTTACTTATTGTTACATTTTTAAACCATGATTTTGGATACTCTTTAATATTTAATCCAAAATATGCCCCTCCGAAAACACCTAGTTCCATCATTCTTTTCGGGGTTAATTCAGGTTTAAAAATTTTATAAAAATCTAAATTTTCAACTTTTTTTTTTATAATTATTTTCATTTAAATATTTTTACTGCTTTATAAGTTTTTGATACATTTCTTGATCAGTATCACCTTCACATCCAATTAGTAAAATATTTGAGTCTTTGTTTAATTCCATTTTTTCTTTTATCTTACTATCTTCACAACACGTAATTAAGCAGATTACTCCTGGTGCTGAATTTTCTCCTGCAATAATCTTATCATTACTAAAACTTGCATTTCCTAATAATTTCATAGTTTTTGCAATATCATCATCAGGTAAACTAATACAATATTTAACTGAATTTTTTAAAATTTCCCATGGGACTAAAGATACTTCTCCACACGACATTCCTCCCATTAAGCTTTCTCTTTTAATATCAATTTTTTCTATTTTTCCAGTTCTTATACTTTCTAAAACACATGCTGCACTTTCAGGTTCAACTACTATGATTTTAGGTATATTCTCCAAATATCTTGCGATACCAGCAATCATTGCTCCAGCCATTCCACCAACACCTGCTTGTAAAATTACATGTGAGATTTTATCTTGTTCAATTTGATCAACTATTTCCTTCATCATGACCGTATACCCAGCCATAGTATATTTAGGAACTAGCATATAATCTTTCCAAGCTACATCTTGAACTATTTGCCAATTATTTTGAGTTGATTGTTTAATGCATTCTATTAACGAATTTTCATAGTTACCCTTTACTTTAATTACATCTGCTCCCAAATCAGCCATAGCTTTTCCTCTAGCATTAGTAACAAATTCACTTATAAATATTTTACATTTCAAACCAAGTCTTTTAGCACCCCAAGCAACAGATCTACCATGATTACCTGCCGTTGCAGTCGCAACCACTATTTCTTTATTTCCTTTAGAAATTTTTTCTACTGCATAAGCACCTCCTAGTGCTTTAAAAGATTTGAGATCAAATCTTTTGCTTTCATCTTTATAAAAAATTTTATTTAAATGTAATTCTTTTGAAAGTTTATTTAATTCTATTAGTGGTGTTGGAGAATATCCTTTCCAACTCGAAATATTTAAGTAAGCTTCATCAATATCTTCTTTTGACAATGAATTTGAAATATTTTTTTTTTCGAAAGAATAGTTTTTATTTTCTAAAAATTCACTGTATTTCCAAAAATGGCCGTTAGATAAAATTGTCATATTCTAACAGTCTAATGTATTATCTCGTTCCCACCTAGTAATAGCTTTGGTTTTGTCAAAATTTTCTTTTTGTTTGAATTCTTTTAGCTCTGAATTTCTAAGCTTGATGTAGCTGTTAATTACTTCTTTACCAAAAGCATCATTCATATCTTTATTATTTTTAAGCTTTTCAAGAGATTGATCTAATTCATCTGGAAGTTTTGGAAGATCAGGATATTTTTTATGATCTTCATACATGTTGCAATTTAACGGTTTTCCTGGATCAATTTTATTTTTCAATCCATCCAGACCAGCAGCTAATATGCTTGCTTGTAATAAGTAAGGATTAGCTGAACCATCCATTAATCTTAATTCAAATCTACCTGGGTCTGGAATTCTAATCATGTGAGTTCTATTATTACCAGTGTAAGAAATACTGCTTGGTGACCACGATGCTCCTGATTTAGTCGGTGGAGCATTTATTCTTCGATAACTATTTATTGTTGGATTAAAAAAGGCTGATAATGAAGATGCATTTTTAATTACCCCACCAAGAAAATTATAAGCCACTTTACTTAATCCTAGATCATTTGATTTATCTAAAAACTTATTTTTTTTCCCGTCCCATAACGAAATATGAGCGTGGCATCCATTACCTGTTAAATTTTCAAAAGGTTTAGGCATAAATGTAGCTCTTAACCCATGTTTTTCTGAAATTGTCTTGACCATAAATTTAAAAAAAGTGTGCCTATCAGCAGTAATTAAACAATCATCGTAATCCCAATTCATTTCAAATTGACCATTAGCATCTTCGTGATCATTTTGATAAGGGCCCCATCCCATTTCAATCATGCAATCACAAATTTCTTTTATTAAATCATATCTCCTCATTAAAGCTGATTGGTCATAACAAGGTTTTGATTGAGTGTCTCTTGGATCTGCAATTGAATCACCATCTTGTGAAATCAGAAAATATTCACACTCTACACCAGACTTCATAGTTAAACTTTTTTTTTTAAGGTTTTTAATCTGTTTTTTGAGCATTATCCTTGGTGATGCTTCAACTGGTTTTCCATTCATCCAAAGATCAGATGCTAACCATCCCACTTCCTTGTTCCATGGTAATTGAATAAGACTATCAGGATCTGGAATACCAAACATATCAGAGTCTGCAGGAGACATATCTAACCATGCAGCAAAACCAGCAAATCCAGCCCCAGCTTCTTGCATTTCTTTTATAGCCCTTGTTGGAACTAATTTTGATCTTAACACTCCAAATAAATCTACAAAACTAATTAAGAAGTATTTTATCTTTTTTTCTTTAGCAATTTTGAATAAGTTTTTTGGCATAAATTAAATTAGCATAGTTAATTAAAAAAAGAAAAAATTGTTTCTTTGTAATATACAATATTAACAATGATAATTATTATCACTGCTAATATAACTCCATACTTTGCTTTAGGAAATGCAACACCCCGCATTTTGCTCGGTCTTAATTCTTCATTATTGTTTTCTTCAGACATTCTATGTATTGATATTAAAAAAGGGCGCTACACTTAAGTAGCGCCCAAATTTTATTTTTTAATTACCATTCAGTAATGTTGCTTCTATGATCATTAGCACCGTGTCTTTTTCTGGACAGTCTTTCAAGTTCATCACTTTCAGACTTATCAGTGATGAAAGTCCATCCAATCCACACTGCAATTAACAATAGAACTAGTATAAACTCACTAGAGCCAGCTCCAGGATAAACCGATCCAGCAACCTCCTCGGCAGGTTTGTTTAGATGATCTATCCAGTTAGATACTGTAGACATATTTTCCTCCTTTACCTAGTTGCTGATGAAACAGTTCTTTCATCTTTTTTTGCAGTTTCCATCATTTCATAGTCTAATCCAGCTATTTCTACTTCACGAGGTATACGTAATTTACCCATTCCGTTAAGTACTTTAGCTATGATATAGCCTGGTATCAGTCCAAGAACGAAGAACATAATAATCGCTCCTAGAAATTGTCCCAATGGATTAATTGTTGCGTAAGTTGATCCATCAAACATAGCTCCTACACTGTAACCAGATGAAGGATAACCATTTAAAACAAATCCACAAATTACTAGACCAACAAAACCAGCATAACCATGTACAGCTACAGCACCAACTGCATCATCAATTTTGAACTTTCGTTCAACCCAATAATGAAGTTTGTATGCAATAACAACACCTATCATACCAATAATTAAAGCTTGAATTGGATGATATAAGTCATTTCCTGCAGAAGCACATATGATACCCGCTAATCCACTTGAGTAAGTCCAGAAGGGATCACCTTTAGCGATAACATATCCAGCTAATAAACCACCTGATAAAGACATTAAGAAGTTCATTGTTATCCCACTTAATGTAGTAGGTGTTAAATATATGTTAGTCGCTGTCCAGAATGTTATGCCTTCCATTCCATACTCTGGTCCAAGGTCATATATTGGCACGTTACAAGCCGCATAAAATCCCCAAAAACCTGTATAAATCAAAAATAACCCAATTGTTACAAGCCAAGGATTTCTTGGTCCAATATTTCTTGGTTCACCACTAGATGAAAATTTACCAATTCTAGGTCCTAAAACCATTAGAACACCTAGAGCAAATCCACCAGCAATAGCGTGAATTACTCCTGAAGCATAAGCATCATGATATCCTAAAATTTTAAGCATCCATCCATCAAAGTGCCATCCCCACGAAGCATCTATTGACCAAAAAACAGATCCAATCGCAATTGCTAAAATTCCAAAAGCAAAAGTTGTTATTCTTTCAATAATTGCTCCTGAAACAATAGAAGCAGCTGTCCATGAAAATAATAAGAATGCTGCCCAAAAAACACCCATTATATGGTCGTTAAGGTTAATTGCCATAAGAGCATTAGTTGGATTGGCGAGGTCATTTCCTCCAAATCCACCTCCTAAAACAAGCCCTGTACTTTCTGTCATAATTGATGGCGCTATTCCTGGTCCTGTAGGAAAAGCCCAATAAATCCACCAACCAAATAAAAACCAAGTTACTGTTACCAATGGTATCAGCATTGTGTTTTTCATAAGAGTATGTTGATGGTGTTTGTATCTCGAAGCCCCAACTTCATACATACAGAATCCAACGTGAATTAAAAACATCAGTACCACTGTCACCCAGTAGTAAAATTCTGTAAATATAGTAGTAAGAGCACCTAACTGATCAGTCATATTCTCTCTCCATATTAGTTTCTAAAATCCTATTAAATT
This sequence comes from uncultured Pelagibacteraceae bacterium, assembly GCA_902558815.1. Taxonomy (GTDB): domain Bacteria; phylum Pseudomonadota; class Alphaproteobacteria; order Pelagibacterales; family Pelagibacteraceae; genus Pelagibacter. The sequence continues at coordinate 75,738 of CACEFF010000005.1, forward strand.
TGAGGACGTGTGACAAATGAAACAATCATTTAAAACCTAATATAAGCAATAGTTTTTAAAAAAAAAACAACTTTAGATTGTGTGATTAAAATTTTAGGTAAGCTTTTTTTAGATCAACAAGAGGATGTTTTGGAGACATTTGAAATTTTACTAATAACTCTCTTGCAATCATATCTCTATCTTGTTGATTTTCTGGCAGTTTAATAGATTTTGGAATTGTAACCCAGCCATTTGCATTTCTACAAAATACCGCTGGCCTTCCTTCTTCGTAGCCCATATGAACGTCCTCTAACCAATTTAAATCATCCCAACCCATAGCTTCTACGTATTTCTTTAAAAATGGAGTTATCTTTTTATAATCAGGGAGCAAATTTACATCATATCTGTAACCGATATGTTGACCTATCATTTTTTCTCTAGCAGTTTCTTTAAAAGTACCAAGCTTCATTTTTTTTTCTTTTTTTGGTTTACTTTTATTTTTTTTCTTAGCCATAATTAAATTTATATTTTATGAAAATTATCTACTCCAACAGTGTAATTTGTTCCTGCTAAAGGTACTTTAGCTAAAGCAGATGCTTCAGATGTTAGTGCAGCTAAATCTTCAGGCTCTAAAGAGTGAATATTAGTTTTACCACAAGCTCTTGCTAGTAACTGAGCTTCTAATGTCATTGAGTGTAAATAATTATAAACTCTTAACGCAGCATCATCTGGATTTAATCTTGCTCTTAACTTTGGATCTTGTGTTGCAACACCAACTGGACATCTTCCAGTGTGACAGTGATAACACTCACCAGCTTTTACACCCATTTCTTTTTCAAAATTTGCTTCAGGAATATCTTTGTTACAATTTAATGCAATCATTGAACCAGTTCCAATTGCAATAGCATCAGCACCTAATGCTAAAGCTTTGGCCATATCAGCACCATCTCTTACTCCACCAGCATAAATCAAAGTTACTTTTCCAGTTTTACCTACATCATCTAAAGCTCTTCTAGCTTCTCTGATAGCAGCTATTCCAGGAATACCAGTATTTGCTGCAGCAATGTGAGGACCGGCACCAGTAGAACCTTCCATCCCATCTAAATAAATGGAGTCTGGATCACACTTAGCTGCCATACGCACATCATCATAAACTTTTGAAGCACCAAGTTTTAGTTGAATAGGCACTCTATTTTTAGTTAATTGTCTTAACTCTTCAACTTTTAAAGCTAAATCATCTGGACCTAACCAATCAGGATGTCTTGCTGGAGATCTTTGGTCAATACCTGAAGGCAATGATCTCATTTCAGCTACTTGATCAGTAACTTTCTGACCCATCAAATGTCCTCCCATCCCAACTTTTTGTCCTTGTCCGATAAACACTTCAATTCCATCTGCTAATTGAGCATGATGGGGGTTAAATCCATACCTTGATTGAATACATTGATAAAACCATTTCTCAGAATATCTCCTTTCATCAGGTATCATTCCACCTTCACCTGAACATGTTGCACTTCCAGCCATTGTTGCTCCTCTGGCTAAAGCAGTTTTTGCTTCATAAGAAAGAGCACCGAAACTCATTCCAGTAATATAAACAGGGATATCTAATTCAATTGGATTCTCACATCTTGGACCAATTACAGTTTTAGTTTCACATTTTTCTCTGTAACCTTCAATAACAAACCTTGTAAGTGTACCTGGCAAGAAAACCAAATCATCAAAAGTTGGAATTTTTTTCATTAATGCCATACCACGCATTCTATATCTTCCTAATTGAGATTTAATATGAATGTCGTCTATAACTTCTGGAGTAAAAATAGCGTTATGACCTAATAAACTTTTGTTTCTTTTACCTTCTTCATGTGCATGCACATCAGCTTTTCCACCAACACCTTTTCCATTAGATTTTTTTTTCTTTTTTCTTTTTGCCATTATATTGCTCCTTTTTTCTCAGTTGGTTCTAAATTGTCGTAATTCCAAAGTTTTTTTCCAGCTACTATTTTTTTCATTTTACTTACATCAAAGTTTTCGCCAATTTCAGCAACTTTTAGTTTCCTCTTTAACCAATCTTGATCACTTTTTGTTAATTCTGAGTCTACAGCATCACTACCATAGGAACCAATTTGTCCACCTATGAAAATTGTCCCATCATACATTGAGTCACCTAAATTAATTCCTACATCTCCTAGTATAATAATTCTTCCTCTTTGCATCATAAATCCAGTAAATGCTCCAGCATCACCACCAATTATAATTGTTCCTCCCTTCATATCTATTCCAGTTCTGGCGCCAACACTTCCTTTACAAATTAAATCACCACCTCTGATTGCAGCTCCAAAACATGATCCTGCATTTTTTTCAATTACAACTTTTCCAGCCATTAAATTTTCTGCACATGACCATCCAACTCTTCCGTTAATTCTAACAATAGGTCCATCACATGATCCCATTCCAAAATAACCTAAACTTCCTTCGAAAATTAAATTTAACTTATTCAAAATACCTACACCTAAACTATGTTTTCCTTGTGGGTTTTTAATTACAATTGTTCCATAACCTTGACTCATTAAATTATCAATTTCTTTGTTGGCTTCAGCAGCTGTCATATCTTTAACATCAAGATCAGTTCTTTTATTAAAATCTACATCATAAGTACCAAAGTAATAAAAATTTTCTGCTTCGTCAGGATTGAAGAACTTTTGCTGGGTTCTTCCTGTTAAAACTTCAGTATGCATACCCATAGCTTGGGCTTTTGTTTTCTTTTCGGTATTTTTTAAATTTGCCATACTTTAACCTCACCGTCAAAAGGATCATAAGTATCAATTTCTTGTGGTAAAATTGATCTTATAGCTATTTCTTCTGATCCCATTGCAACTAAATCGTCTGACTCGTATAATACTAATGGTTTAGCTGCCATAGTATCTTTTGCCATACCCAAAGAGTCTTTTGTTGCCACAAAGTAAGTAAATACACCATCCAACCCTGTTAAAGATTCTTTCATTCCCTCTTCTAAAGAAGCTCCATCTCTCATTTTTTCTGCTAAATAAACTGCAATTAACTCAGAGTCACACTCAGACATAAATCTCATACCTTTATTTTCCAAAGATCTTCTGTTGTTCCAATAATTTGTGAGCTGACCATTATGAACCACAGATACATCACTAAAAGGGTAGCCCCAAAAAGGGTGCGCAGACTTGATGTCTACTCCAGACTCGGTAGCCATTCTTGCATGACCTATTGCATGTGTTCCTACTAATTTATCTAAATTATACCGATCACAAACCATTTTGGCATTTCCAAGATCTTTAATTACTTCTAAGGATTTGCCCATAGAAAGAATTTCTACACCAGGGATACTTTCAATTTTTTGTGAAAAATTTAATAGATCTTTTTTTTCATATTCTATTTCATATCGCAACGAGTAGGGTAATATTCTTTCTTCTTTAATTATTTTTGCTCCTAATTCTGAGAGATAACTATCAACAATTTTTTTTCTTTCATCATATACAGACACATCTTCAGCAACTGATGTACTTCCTTCTCCAACATTTTCACCCACTTTAAATCGCATAATGAAATTTTTTCCATCTGTATCACCATACAAAGCGTAACCAGTAGAGTCCTCGCCTCTATGTTTGAGTGCCTGTAACATTCCTTGAAGCTCATGACCAACTTTTGAAGATTTCCCTCTATGTATTAATCCCGCAATTCCGCACATACAATTCCTTCTCTAATTTTTATGGTAGACAATCAAGATAAGTATCTAGATCCCACTGAGTAGTTGCACCTAAAAATCTCTCCCATTCATCATTTTTATACCAATGGAAAACTTTATACATCTCATCAGGCATTGCAGATTTAATTACATCATCTTCTGCCAATCTTTCTAAAGCTTCACCTAAACTTAAAGGAAGTTTTTTCACGTCTTTTCCTGCCTTTTGAGCTTCATAAATATTTCTAGATTCTGGTGCCGCTGGTTTCATTTTTTTTGTAATACCTTCGTCACACGCTTTTAATAAAGCGGCCCCTAACAAATATGGATTATGCATTGAGTCTACAGATCTATATTCAAATCTTCCTGGAGCTGAAACTCTTAAACCGCAAGTTCTGTTTTGATATCCCCAATCTGCATAAACTGGAGCCCAAAAACCTTGATCCCATAATCTTCTGTAAGAATTTACAGTCGATGAACCTAAAGCTGTTAAAGCTGGTAAATGTTTCATAATCCCTGCGATAGATTGTAAACCTATTTTACCTGGTAATTGCATATCATTAGTATCAGGCATAAAAGTATTTGTCCCACCTTCAACATAACCAAAAACCTCTTCAACTCCTGGTAATTTTTTGTGTCCAAGTTTATTTGTTTTAATTTTTCCACCTTTCCACAAAGACATATTTGTGTGACATCCGCTTGCTGAAACTCCCATAAAAGGTTTGGTCATAAAACAGGCAATTAAACCGTGTTCTCTTGCGACCTGAGCACATATTTGTCTATAAGTTGAAAGCCTGTCTGCATTTCTTAAAACATTATCATATGTCCAGTTAAGCTCTAATTGACCAGGCGCATCTTCATGGTCACCTTGAATCATATCTAATCCCATTGCTTTTGCATATTCTATTACTTTCATAAAGACTGGTCTTAATGATTCAAATTGATCTATGTGATAACAAAATGGTTTTGAAAAACCTTTTCCTGTTGGAGTACCGTCTTCATTTTTAGTAAGCCACATCATTTCTGGTTCTGTTCCAACTCTTAATTCAAGACCATGTTTTTTTTGAAACTCATCCATGAAAATTCTTAAATTACCTCTGCAATCAGATGTTAAGTGACCCCCAGGATTTTTTCTTTCTTCTCTATTTCTAAAACAAGTTACAAAAACTCTCCCAACTCTTTTGTCCCATGGTAATTGACAGAATGTTTCTGGATCTGGAATACCTACTAGCTCCATAGCCTCTGGGCCATATCCAATATAATTATTATGACGATCTAAGAATAAATTAGCTGTAGCTCCATAAACTAGTTGGAAACCTTTTTCAGCAGTTCTTTCCCAATGATCTGCTGGAATTCCCTTACCAACAACTCTTCCTGTTACAGAAATAAATTGGTAATAAATGTATGTTATTCCTAATTCATTAATTTTTTCTCTTACATTTTTTACTAATTTGGCTCTACCAGGTTGATTAACATGTTTTTCTAAATCAGTCATATGTCTCCTTAAGAATTTTTAGATTAAAAAGGTAACTGAAAAAAAAACCTATGTCTACTTAGATAAACTAGCTCCAAGGAAATGGACTGTTCGAAGTAGGGTGTAGCTCACCCTTCTCGTATCGGTTGAATCTAAATGGTTTCAATAAATCACTTTCTTGACCTAAAATTTCTTTTGCAACTAATTCTCCAACACCAATCATTTTATATCCATGATTTGCATCTGCTATCATATAGACATTTTCTAAAAATCTATCAAAGATTGGAAAAGAGTCAGGTGTCATGCATCCTAATCCTCCTGAAGGACCCTTTCTATATAAATGAGATTTACCTTCAAATCTTTTTTGACAATGAGCTAAAGCAGAACACCACATTTCATTGAATGCTTCAGTAGTTTGATACTCAGGTGACTTTATTCCATATGGATCTACATTAACTTTATCAAAATGTTTATCAACTATATAAGGAGATGTTCCTCCTTGAACACCTAATCCTTCGATATCAGGTTTATAATAAATTCCCCAAATTTTTTCTGTAATTAATTTTTTTGTAGTATCGGAATATAAAGGAGCTGTTGAGTCAACATGCACCACAGGTGGTTGTTTACCATCATTTGTTTTTAAAAAATCAGGATCTACTCCTATAATTCCTTCTTGTAGCATCCAGTATTTCCACATATCAGTTTCATGAAATCTTCCATCTTCATCTTTTATCCAAGCTGTTTTTGGAAGCTCTAACATGTTCCAAAAATCTCTAACCCAAGGACCTGCACCAACAACTACTTGTTCGCAATCTATTATTCCTTTATCAGTTTCAACACCTGTTACGGCTTTACTATTACTACCCCTTTTAAATCCAGTAACTTTAACGCCCTTAATAACATTAACTCCATTAGTTACTGACTTTTTTTCTAGAGCTTTAATTGAATCTTTGTTAAATGCATAACCACCTTTTTTTTCATGAAGAACAGATGTTATCCCTTTTGCCTGCCAATCATCAAACATCCCCTTCATATACTTCATGCAATCTTTCTCTCCTTCTATAAATTCTGACTCATAACCAATAGCTTTTTGTTGTTCATATATAGAAGCAACATCTTTATGCATTACTTCTGGAGATATCTGAAGGTATCCTACTGCATTATATTTCCACGCTTTTGGATCACTTTCCCAAACCGAAACTGAATGAGCCATTAGCTCTCTCATTGCAGGCTGAAAGTAATTATTTCTTACTACTCCACAAGCAATTCCACTTGCTCCAGCTGCCGTGTCATCTTTTTCCAAAACAATTATTTCACCAGGATTTTTATATGTCTCTGAAAGTTTCCAAGCAGTACTTAATCCATGAATTCCTCCACCAATTATTACTACTTTTGCTTTTGTCGGTAATGACATTGAATGAACTTTATTTTTAGCAGAAGTAAAATATATAATTTTTTATATATATAAAAAGTATAAGTAATAAATATATTAAAGAACTTTTCTCTAGAAACTGAGATTTTTTAATGTTTGGATATATAAATTAAATTCATCAATAAAAGATTTGCTAGGTCTTATGAATTTTTTTCGTTGATCATTTGATCCTTTTTCAAGAAAAAAGAAGCCTTTTTCACAGGCTTCATTAATCATTAATGCTGACTTTGGCCTAGATGTTTTAAATAGCTTTGTCTTAAGCTCTTCAACAGTTAAATGCTCTTTATATTTAAATGCATGCATTACTAACAACATCATATGGTAATGAGAAGGAGATTTTCTAAAAAAGTAATTACTAGACATATGTGAAAGTTTCATTTGATCTTCCCAAAACTCTAGTAAATCTTTTGTAGTTTTGGTCATTAAGATTTAACTCTAGTTTTTTTCGGATCGAAATGTGGAAAAGATACCACTTTAGCAGAAATTCTTTTTTGATGACCATCAATTTTACCAACCTCAACCTCTGTACCTTCTTTTGAGTACTGAGAGTCAATTCTACATAAAGCTATATTTTTATTTAGCTTAGTTGACAGACAACCACTCGTAATGACACCAACCTGAGATCTTCCAACATGAACACAGTCTCCATGCCCAGAAACTTCTTTACCAATAAGCTCCAATCCAACAAGTTTTTTTTGAGGATTTAATTTTCTTTCTTTTAAAATTTCTTTACCTATGAAATTTTCCTCTTTAGTTTTTAAGGGAACAGCAAAACCGATTCCTGCTTCAAATGGATCTTGTTGACCATCAAATTCATTACCAAACAAAATTAGACCTGCCTCAATTCTCAATTTATCTAATGCTGCAAATCCCGCTGGTATTAAGCCTTCTTTTTTCCCAGCTTCCATTAATTTGTCCCAAACCTCAGTAGCATGTTTTGGATGACACCAAACCTCGTAACCAAGTTCACCAGTGTATCCTGTTCTTGATATAATTAGAGGTATACCCTGTAGATCTTCAATTCTACAAATAGTAAATCTAAACCACTCCAGTTCATTTATTGAGGGTTGAGTAGGTGGAGTAAAAATTAATTTTTTGAGAATTTCTCTACTCTTTGGCCCCTGAATAGAAACATTACTAATTTGATCAGTAGAATTTTTTATATTTACTTTATAATTTTTCTTTTTTGCTATTTCCTTTAACCATTCTCCAGCATATTCATCACCACAAATCCATCTGAACCCAGTTTCACTTAATCTTAGCAAAGTACCATCATCAAACATTGTTCCATTTTCATAACACATTGCAGAGTAAACTACTTGACCTACAGAAAGCTTTTTGATGTTTCTTGTTAGAGCATAGTTCATCAACTCCTCAGCATCTGGACCAATTATCTCGAATTTTCTTAATGATGAAAGATCTATTAAAACAGCTTTTTCTCTACACGCATTATATTCTTCAATCACACCATGTTTGGTATAATCATTGGGCAACCAAAAACCTCTGGCATCAATAAAATTTCTAGTTAGTTTTGACGTTCTTTCATGAAAGCCAGAGTTTCTGGTAAGTTTTTTTTCAGAGTCAGTTTTCATTCTAAAAGCAAATGATTTCGAAAATTCTTTTTCTTTATCATAAGTTCTAACAAAAATATCAGTTGGATTCCATGAATTACATGGATCTATATCACTCGGACATGCTGTAGTTCCAATGGTTAAATCTTTTAAAGCTCTAAACATTACATAGTCTCCAGGTCTTGCAAAAGACTCATCAGAAATAACAGAATTTAGTCCAGAAGCTGAAGTATTAAAAAATAAGTTAATTGCATGCCAACCCTTTTGCTTTTGTATCCCATATTTGGCCATGGATTTTGTTAAGTTATCAGAACAATTAGCATGACCAAAATAACCTGCATCCTCATAATATTTTGAAGTACAAGCTAAATTAAAAGTGTCATGTTTGCCTACAGTATCTCTGATTACTTCCACAAGAGGCTCATGATCAGTGTCATAAAATTTTGAAAACAATCCTGGTCCAGGAAAAGTATTACCCATAAATGTTCTGGTTGTTTGCCAATCTAAACCCTTCTCTATACCTTTATCAAGTTTTCTTGTGTCAAATGCTACAAAGTCTGAACATTGGCGACCTGCAGGACTAATTATTTGTACATAATCACCTTCTTTTACTTGATATGAAATACTTGTTTGTCTATCTATATTTTTTTCGTAACTTGGATCAAAAACAGGATCAGGGATAATAGACAATTCTTTATCTTTGTTAATTTTTGCTCGTTTAATAAATATAGTTAAATCGCCAGAAGGATTTTGATCACTTATCAA
>CACEFF010000006.1 GCA_902558815.1 uncultured Pelagibacteraceae bacterium
TTTGTACTTGTTCGTAAAAACTATTATTAAACCTATCATATCTATTTAAAGTCTTTCTTGATTTAAGACGTTTAATCATGTTTGATTTATTAACTATATTTAGGAATGTAAAATCAATAGAAAAATTATTTAAAATATATTTATTTAAAATATTTATCAAATTCAAATTAAGTTTTAATCCATAGTGCTGATATGCAACAGTTGAGTCAATAAATCTATCAATCAAAATAATCTTTTTTCTAAAATTCTTTTTTAGTAAATCCATATTTTCACTTCTAGCTGCTAAATATAATAAAAGATCAGTATTCTTATTAAATGTTGATTTGTTGTTTAATATCAATTTTCTAATTTTTTCAGCATTGAGATTTCCACCAGGTTCACGTATCTTGATATGTGAAATTTTTTTTTTGGTTAAATATCTAGAGACATTAGAAATGTGGTAGCTTTTTCCACTTCCCTCTATTCCTTCAAAAACAATTACGGGTTTTTTAGACATCGCCCCAAATTAAATAATTTAGAGATTTCATTAATCTAGAAATAATGTTTACTTTTTTTACTTCTTTTATTGATAATAAATCATATTCACCTATTGGTTCGTCATCATATACAATCATCAATTTAGCTAAAGTTTGACCTTTTTTAATTGGCGCTTCTATTGGTCCTTCATAAACAACTTTTGCTTTAAGTTTCTTCTTTTGGCCCTTTTTAATAATTTTGTAGATATTTTCTTCAGTGTAGACTTTAACATTGCTTGTTTTACCAAGCCAAACCTCTACACTGTCAAAAGGTTCATTTCTTTTTGAAATTTCAACTAAGTCATAATTTGTGAGACCATAAGTTAAAAGTTTAGAACTTTCTTTTGATCTAGAACTTTTAGTTTCAAATCCACTTCCAACAGCGATTAATCTTCGACCTTTTCTCTCTATAGACGAAGCTAAAGAATATCTTTCAACAGCCAAATAACCTGTTTTAATTCCATCAGCTCCCATATTTTTGTATAAAAGAGGATTTCTATTGCCTTGAGTTATTGGATCTCCTCCAGTTCTATCCCAAGTAAATTCTTTTTCTTTAAACCATTTATAAAATTCTGGGTGTTCCTTAATTAAATAATTTGACATTATCATTATGTCTCTAACAGTTGAATAATTATCAGGATCATTAATTCCAGATGAATTTGCAAAATTAGTATTTTGCATTCCAATTTCCTTTGCCTTAGAAGTCATCATTATAGAAAACTCCTCTTCGGTCCCTGCTATACCTTCAGCTAATGCAATACATGCGTCGTTACCAGAGGCAACAATTATACCTTTTAACAAATTTTCAACTGATACCTCATCACCAACCATGACAAACATTGAGGAATATCCTGAAGTAGATAATCTCCATGCTTTTTCAGATATAATGAATTTCTCGTCTAATGATAGATCACCAGATTTTATTAAATCAAAAGCAATTATACTTGTCATAATTTTTGTCATAGAGGCTGGGTAAATGGATCTATCCGGCTCTTTTTCATATAAAATTTCACCAGACAAAAAGTCTTGAAGTATTGCAGTCCTTGCTTTGATTTCAATATTTGCTAAAGAAAATTGGTTAAATAATAAACTTATTAAATAAACTAATACAATTTTTTTAAACATTATTTATTATCTCCAAATTTTCAAATTCTAAAGTGCTCATTTTTTCAAATGATTTCTTTAAGCTTTTTATATCATTAAAAGGACCTATTAATACCCTATATTTTGTTTTTGATAGTTTAATCATTTTTACTTTTTTAATTGATGCTTCATTAGAAATTCTATCGATCATAAGTTCGGCTGTGTCTTTGTAATAAAAATCAGCAACTTTTATTGAGTAAGAAAATTTTTTATTTGTTTTAGATTTTACTTGAGTTTCAATTGTGTTTAGATCATTTATTTGTATTCCATCAACAGGTGCTTTTTCAGCTACACTTCTTTCCTCTTCAAACATTTTAGCTTTTTTTGCTATAAAGGTTGAGTTTTTTGAAACTAAAATAATTTCGACAAAAGGTTCAGTAAAATTTAGCTCCAATTCTTCAGCTATTCTCAAACTTAAAACTGAGTTATAAAAATTTGAAAATTTTTCTTTATTAGATTTAACTTCAGCAATTAAATATTTGCCGTTATTAGGATTAGTGATTTTAACAATAGATCTTTTTTTTAACGATTTGTGATAAATATTTAAGGATCTAGTATCTAATTTTTTTATATTGTCTAATTTATTTTTATAAATTAATGCAAATCCCGAATTACTGTATTTTTCATCTAAATTGGTTTTTATTTTTTTTGAATTATTAGTAATAGATTGGTCACAACTAAATAAAAGAAAAGAAAATATAAAAATAAAAGTTAATTTATAATTCATTTTTAATTTTTTCCTTTAATGTACAGACAGCTAAAGCAAATCTTAAAGATCTGTTCCATTTTAATATTATTTCATAATTATCAAAAACTATATATGCAGGGTTTAATGTTTGTGCATCAGGTATAATATCTTTATCAGGAGTAATTATTGCAATTTTAGATTTTTCATTTATAAAATCAAGATTTTGATGATTTAAAATATATCTTTTAAAATACTTTAATTTTTTCTTATTTATCAATTTTTTTGCTGAAACATTTAAATATTTTTTTGGAATTTCATCTTTAAGATCAATTTTATAAAAACAATGAGAATCCTTTTTCCATCCCATATTATTTAGATAATTACCAGCCGAAGCATAAGCATCATTTGAATTTTTAAGATCTATATAATTGTCATTATTATAATCAATAGCATGATTTTTAATTGTTGATGGCATAAATTGAAAAAAACCAAAAGCTCCTGCCCATGATCCAAAAAGAGTTTTATAATCAATTTTATTTGTGTCTATTAATTTTAATAAAATTAAAAGTTCTTCAGTAAAAAAATCAGAACGTCTTTTGTCAAAACTTAAAGTTGATAGTGAGGACAATATATCCATTTTGCCAACATAATTACCATAATTAGTCTCAATCCCCATTAAGGACAAAAGTAATTCTTTTTCAATTTTATATTTTTTCTCTATTTCATTTATTAAATCTGAATTTTCTTTATAAAAATCAATTCCACTTTTAATTTTCTTAATTGAAGTTCTCTTTGAAACATAGGTTTTTGTATCTTCGTAAAATTCAGGTTGATATCTGTCATAACCAATTACCTTAGGTAGAAATTTGACATCTTTCATTACAATGTCAAAAGTACTTTCAGAAATTTCATTAGATAAAGCTAAATTTTTAAAATTTTTTTTCCATTCTAAAAATTTTAACTGATCATCGGCAACTACCTTAGAGAAAAAAATAAATAAAATTAAAGAAAAAATACTAATTTGTTTCATAAAGATCTTTAAGATATATGATTACAGCAATCCAAATCATAATAAAACTTAGAAATTTTATTAAAGAAAAGTCCTCATTATAATAAAAATAACCCAATATAAACTGTAAAGTTGGTGTTATATAAAAAATCATACCTGTTGGTCCTAAACCAATCAGCTCTACACCTCTAACATATAAAAATAAGGGAATCACTGTCATTGGTCCTGCTAGGATTAAAAAAAGGCTAAACCCTGGATTTGAAAGATTAAAATCATTTGAGCCATTTTTCACAACTAAATAAAATGCTACAAATGCAAAAGGTAAAATATAAAGACTTTCAATAAGTAATCCTACGTCTGTATCAATATTAATTTTTTTTCTGATAAGATTATAAAAAGCCCAACTAAATGCTACTAATAAACCAACCCAAGGTAAACTTTTAAGGTTAAAAAAAACTAATATCAAAATTGAAATAGTAACTAATAAAATAGAGAAAATTCTTTTTTTATTTAATTTTTCTTTAAAAAAAATATACCCAAGCAAAACACTTATGATTGGCATTATAAAGTAACCAAAACTTGCATCAATTATTTTTTCTGTAGCTACTGCATAAATCCATACTGCCCAATTTATAAAGATTAAGAAACCAGAAATAAATAAGCTGATCAGGTTTTTTTTACTCGAGATAATTTTTAAAAAAATATTCCATTTTGAAAGAAAAGTAGTTGTTAATATTAGCATAACAGCTGTCCACAAGCATCTATGAACAACTAATTCTATGTGGCCAATAAAAGACACATATTCAAAATATAACACACCTATAAAGCCCCACCAAAAAGAGCCTAATGAAGTTAATAATAATCCTTTGTTAAATTCTTTTTTCATAGTTAGCTATACTTATTGAATAATAATTAATTTAAATAGACTATTTTATAGTTGAATTAAATATTTTTAATTATAAAAGCTTTTAAATGGAGAGATGGCTGAGCGGTTGAAAGCACCGGTCTTGAAAACCGGCAAAGGGGCAACTCTTTCCTGGGTTCGAATCCCAGTCTCTCCGCCATATTTATGATTTCTTATATTTAAATTTTTTAAATAACAAGTTAACATTATTATTCTCAAAATTTACCTCAGTAGTTTGCCCTCTGTAAAAATTATACAGACTATTATCATCAAAGTTTAATAATTTTTCTAAATCAATTAAATCTTCAGGACTTAATTTATCAATATACTTTCTAGTGAAATTGCCTAAAAGTTTATCCATTTCTTTAGTGCCTCGATAGTTAGATCGGTAAATAATTCTTTTTTTTAATTGTTCTATATCGAAATCCATTATTAGAATATATTATTTGTTTATGTATAATAAAAGTAATTATAAAAATTTACTATTAGAATTGTCCCATCTAAAAGGTGTTGGTAAAAAAACAGTCAATTTATTAAAAAAAAAAAAAATTTATAACATTTTTGATTTATTGTGGAAATTACCCAAATCATATACTGATAGAAGTTTCTCAACAAAAATAAAAGATTTAAGGATTGGAGTAGAACAAACAGTCAATATAGTTCCAAAAAAATATAATTTTCCAAGAATAAGAAATTTACCTAATAGAGTTTTATGTACAGACGAAACAGGAGAAATAGATTGTGTTTTTTTTAATAGCTACGAAGGATATATAAAAAAAATTTTACCTTTAGGTAAAGAGATTACAATCAGTGGCAAGATAGGAATATTCAGAAATAAATATCAAATAACTAATCCAAAATATCTTTCAGAAGATGCATCTATAATTAAACAGAAACATAATAAATATTCTCTAACAGAAGGGATATCAGAAAAGTTATATAATAAAATCATTAACCAAATAATTGATAAATTACCTATTTTAGAAGAATGGCATTCTAAAAATATTATTGAAAAGTTTGACAATATAAGTTGGAACGACTCAATTAAAGAATTACATAAATCAGAAAATATAGGAAAATATAGAAAAAATTTCTATCAGAGATTAGCTTTTGATGAAATTTTTTCAACTTTTTTAGTTAATTCAGAAATAAGAAAGAAAATAAAGAAAATTAAAAAAGAGAAAAAGGTTATTAATTTAAGACAACAAGATAAGATTATTGGTGACCTTAATTTTGAACTTACTGATGATCAAAACAAATCATTAAATGAAATTAACAATGACCTGAAATCATCAACAAAAATGTTTAGACTTTTACAGGGTGATGTGGGCAGTGGAAAAACTATAGTTTCTCTTTTATCAGCTATAAATACTATTAACTCAGGATTTCAGGTTGCTATGATGGCACCTACAGAAATTTTAGCAAAACAACATTATAAACTAGCAAAAAATATATTCCCATCAGAAATAAAAATAGAACTTATTTCTGGAAAATCTGAATATAAGAAAAAAAAAGATATCATTAATAGATTATCTTTAAAAGAAATTGATATCTTATTCGGTACTCACGCCCTATTTCAAAAAAATATTATTTTCAATAAACTTGGATTAATTATAATTGATGAACAACATAAATTTGGAGTTAATCAAAGAAAAAAATTATCTGACAAAGGTGGTGATAATTGTGACATTTTATTAATGACAGCTACACCAATCCCTAGAACACTAACTATGACAATTTATGGAGATATGGATCTTTCTATAATTCGAGAAAAACCAAAAAATAGAAAAGCTGTGAAAACATATAGTAAACTCGAAAGTAAAGTCGATGATGTAATAAAGTTTGTAAAAAAGGAAATTGAGTTAAATAATCAGGTATTTTGGGTATGTCCTTTAATTGAAAAGTCTAAAAAAATTGATCATGCATCAGCTGTTAAAAAATTTGATTTTCTAAAAAAAATTTTTCCAAATAAAGTCTCTTTATTACATGGTAAAACAGATGTTGATGAAAAAGAAAAAATACTAAATAAGTTTTTACAAAACGAAATCAAAATTCTTGTATCAACGACAATTATTGAAGTTGGAATCGATTTTCCAAATGCTAATATCATAATTATTGAAAATGCTAACAAATTTGGTTTATCCCAACTTCATCAATTACGAGGAAGGGTCGGCAGAGGTAATAAAGATTCTTCCTGTATTCTTCTATTTAAATCTAATTTAAGTGAAAACGCTAAAAAAAGAATTAATATTCTTAAAAATTCTGATGATGGTTTTATAATTTCAGAGGAAGATATGAAGATAAGAGGTTTTGGAGATATTCTTGGTTTTAAACAAAGTGGTATTAAAAATTTTAAATTAGCAGACCCTATTCATAATGAAGATCTTTTTATATTGGCTGAAAAAGAAATAAAAAGATTAGAAAAATCAAATAAAGATCTGAGTAAATTTAAACCTTTAATAAAATTATACGACAGAGCAGATATTATTAATGATATAGCTTAATTTTTGTTGGCAGCTGTACCAGCAGACACAATAAATCTAGAAGCCTCTTCAAAAGTCATATTTAGATAAATGACATCATCAATTGGAAACATTAATAGAAAACCGCTGGTTGGGTTTGGTGTTGTGGGGACAAAAACGTTGATTAATTTTTTATTTGTTTTCTCTGACATTTCACCTTTATTTTCTTTAGTAGCAAAACCAACTGCCCATACATCTTTTCTGGGATATTCTACTAAAACTACACTTTTTTTATCATTGTCCTTGTTTGAAAATGACTCAGTCATTTGTAGAATCGCAGAATAAATTGTCCTTAAAAAAGGAATTCTTTTAAATAAATCATCAATTATTTTTAAAATTCTTTTACCTAAAAAAGATAATGACAAACCACCTACAATAGTAATAAATATTATTGAAATCAAAATTTCAATACCAGGAATAGCATAAGGTAAGTAACTATTAGGATTGATATTTTCTGGAATTATTTTTGACGAAATACCTATAACGAATTTTGTCAAATATAACGTAAAACCTATTGGTATTAAGACTACTACACCTGTAATAAAATAGTTTCTTAAAATAAGAGAGAATGATTTTTTCTTTTTTATTTTTGTCATAAAATTAATTAAAACTCGAGTAGATTACAAAAAAAATCGCTATAATAAAAAGGAATATTAATATTTTATTATTTAGATTCATCTAATAATATAATATCAATGTTATTAGAAAATGAATAGAAGAAAATTTTTATCCTATATTGGTTGTAGTTGCTGTGGGTTTGTACTTAATTCTTGTTCAACAGCTCCAATTACAGAAAGACGTCAACTTAAGATTATACCTGAGGCAAATTTAAACGCACAAGCTGCTCAAATATATGAAAAAATTAAAGAAAAAGAAAAATTAAGTGATGATACAAAAACATTAAATTTGATTAAGGATATTGGAAAAAAAATGGAAAATTCTATTGGTGAATATTTTTATCAATCTAATTTAGATGACCCAACAAAATTTTTCGAATGGGAATATATTTTAATTGATAATAAAAAAATAAAAAATGCTTGGTGTATGCCAGGAGGAAAAATTGCAGTTTATACGGGTATTTTAGATGTAACTAAAAATACTAATGGATTAGCAGCTGTAATGGGACATGAAATAGCTCATGCTGTAGCAAAACATTCAGTTGAAAGAGCAAGTCGTGGTGCAATTCTTAATACTGGAACTCAATTAATTGATATTTTGACTGGAGGTAAGTTATCTCAAGTTAATAGAGCGACAGGAATGAATACGGTTGGATTACTTTCTCAACTTGGAATAATGAACCCTTTTAACAGGAAACAAGAGAGCGAAGCTGATTATCTTGGTATGATTTTTTCATCTCTATCTGGCTTTGATATTAGAGAAACGGTTAAGATATGGGAGCGTATGAAAAAAGCGAATAAAGGTAAAGCTCCTCCAGAGTTTATGAGTACCCATCCATCTGCTGATAATAGAATTAAAAAGATTAATGAATGGACCAATAAAATTATTTTAGATTATCCACCCATTAACATATCGTAGATGTTAATGGTGAGCCGTGTTGGACTCGAACCAACGACCCATTCCTTAAAAGGGAATTGCTCTACCAACTGAGCTAACGGCCCACATTCAACTGTCGAATGAGATTGTGTATACATAATTATTTAGATAATTCAAATAAGAATTTATGGGACAAATAGTTTCTTATTTACAACTTTCCTATGTATTTATCATGAAATTTATCAAAAGTACCATTAACAATAGAACTTCTTATTGCTGACATTAATTCTTGATAGAAGTTAATATTATGAAGTGATAAAAGCATTGATCCCAGAATTTCATTAGTATTAAACAGATGATTTAAATAATTTTTTGAATATTTGTTAAGATTTAAGTTTTTGCAATTTTGATCTAAAGGAGTATCATCGTTTTGATATTTGTTGTTTTTGATATTAACCCTACCATTCCAAGTAAAAGCTAAACCCGTTCTACCTGATCTAGTCGGTAAAACACAATCAAACATATCTATACCTCTTTTAACAGCTCCTAATATATCTGAAGGAGTACCAACTCCCATTAAATAATGAGGTTTATCTTCAGGAAGATCATCTTTAATATAATCTAAAACTTCAAACATTTCAGATTGTGACTCACCAACAGCTAAACCTCCAATCGCATACCCATCAAATTTTATTTTTAGAAGTGAATTTAATGATTGAATTCTCAGATCTTTAAAAAGACCACCTTGAATTATGCCAAAAAGAGCTTTTTGTGGATTGTTTCCGAATGCTTTTTTAGAGCGTTCAGCCCAATATATCGATAATTCCATAGATTTTTTAATTAAATCGTAATCATTAGTTTTTTTAGGACATTCATCCATTATCATTACTATGTCAGAATTTAAGCCTAATTGAATTCTTATACTTTCTTCCGGACTAAGATAAAATTTCTTTCCATCAACATGAGAATTAAAAATTGCTCCTTTTTCTTTATCAATCTTATTTAATTTAGATAGTGACATAACTTGAAAACCACCTGAGTCTGTCAAAATAGGTAGATTACAATTCATAAATTTATGTAATCCTCCCATTCTTTGAATTCTTTCAACACCAGGTCGAATCATTAAATGGTAAGTATTACCTAAAACTATTTCTGAACCAGTTTTTTTTATATCATCAATGGTACAAGCTTTTACAGTAGCTTGTGTACCAACAGGCATAAAAGCTGGGGTCTGAATATTACCTCTGTGTGTTTGAATTAGTCCAGTTCTTGAAAATTTATCTTTTTTTAAAACTTTAAAGGCAAAATGTTTTAATGCCATTAAATCTATTTTGATTTAAAGCTTATGATTTTATCTGGGTCTGAAACTGAACCATTATTACTTTCATCACCTCTTTTTATCATATCAACATATTCCATTCCTTCTAGGACTTTTCCAAAAACAGTGTATTGCCTATCTAAAAAAGGTGCAGGTTTAAAACATATAAAAAATTGACTATTTGCACTATTTGGATCAGAGGATCTAGCCATTGATAATGTTCCTCTATCGTGTGGTAAGCTACTAAATTCCTGATTTAAATCTGGTAAGTCTGAACCTCCCATGCCTGCTCTGCCAAGATCAAATTCATTTGACTCTGAGTTCCCAAATTTTACATCACCTGTTTGTGCCATGAATCCATCAATTACTCTGTGAAAAACTACATTGTCATATTTTCCCGAATTTGCTAGATCTTTTATTCTTTTTACATGATTTGGTGCAACATCATTAAACAATTCAATTTTAACGTCGCCATCTTTTAATTTTAAAATCATAATATTCTCCTCTGCTGTTATCTGGTTTGTTAATAAATAAAATAAAATTACTAAATGTATAAAAAATTTATTCATATTTTTTTTTTAAAGACTTAATTGTACTTTTTGTTGTAAATTTTTTTATATCACCCTTTAATTTAACAATTTCTTTAACAAATTTAGATGAAATAATTTGATTTTCAACATCTGACATTAAAAATAACGTTTCAATATTATTATTTAATTTTCTATTCATCCCAGCTAATTGAAACTCGTACTCAAAGTCTGAAACAGCTCTTAAACCTCTCAATATAATATTAGATTTATATTTTTTACATAAATCAGTTGTAAGGGAGGTAAATGAAATTATCTTAATTTTTTTCTTATTCAAATTAAGGTCAGAGAATAAAGCTTTATTTACTAACTTAATCCTTTCATCAGAACTAAAAAGATAATCTTTATTTTCAACATCAGAAACTGCGACCACTAATCTATCAAAAAGTTTAAGACCTTTCTTAATTACATCAATATGTCCAAACGTAATAGGATCAAATGTGCCTGGGTAGATAGCTATTTTATTCATCAGACCAAATTATCATCAATTTTGTCAGCAGAAACAACTTTTTCTTCTCCAGTTAGTTTTATAATTCTAACTCCTTGAGTATTCCTCCCGGCAGTTCTGATTTCTTTAACTGCAACTCTTATCACTCTACCCTTGTTCGTTGAAATTAAAATTTCATCACCTTCAAATACTGGAAAAGATGATGAAATGTTGCCATTTCTAGGTGAATTTATTATTCCAATAATTCCTTTACCACCTCTATTAGTGACTCTGTAATCAAAATGTGAGGTTTTTTTTCCAAAGCCATTTTCAGTTATTGAAAGAATAAATCTTTCTTTTGCTTTTTTTTCTGATTTATCGTCAATATTTTTTTTACCATTTTTAAGACTCTTGTCGTTATCTATGATTGATAGAGAGACAATTTGATCATTCGGTGCTAAAACAATTCCTTTAATACCTTTTGAAGATCTTCCTTTAAAAATTCTTAATTTTTGAGATTCAAATCTAATACATTTTCCTAATTTTGTACTTAAAATAACATCTTGATCAACTTTACAGATTTTAACCCCTACTATTCTATCATTAGTATCTAGTTTCATTGCTATTTTTCCTGCTGAATTAATTGATGAAAAGTCTTCTAAACTATTTTTTCTTATTTTTCCTTGTGCAGTGGCAAAAACAATACAATAATTTTTTAACTCAGCTTCATCATCGGGAAATGGCATTATTGAACTAATTGACTGATGGTTTTTTAGGGGAAGAATGTTAAATAATGATTTACCTTTAGACGCAGCTGAACCCTCAGGAATTTTCCAAGCTTTTAATCGATAAACTAAACCCTCTGTTGAAAAAAATAAGACAGATGTATGCGTATTTACTGATAAAGTTTGAACAACAGAGTCTTCATTTCGAGTTGTAATTCCTGTTTTACCTTTACCACCTCTTTTTTGTGTTTTTACATTATTTAAAGAGCCTCTTTTTATATAACCTTGTAGAGTTACGGTAATCAGTACGGATTGTTTTTGAATAGTTTCCTCAATGTCGTAATTAAGAACTGCATCGATTATTTTTGTTCTTCTTGGGGATGAATACTTGTCCTTTATATTTTTCAGTTCCTCACTAATAACACTTTGTAACACTTTTTTTGAAGAGATAATTTTTTTGTATTTTATAATCATTTCTGCAAGTTTTTTAATTTCAATTTCAATTTCATTAATACCTAAGGCGGTTAATTTTTGTAATCTTAATTCTAATATTGCTACAACTTGTGGGTCAGTAAGGTTGTATAATCCTTTAGATTTTTTAGATTCAACTAATGAAATCATTTTTAGTGACTTATTTATTTTCCATTTTGTTGCTAATATATATTTTTTTGCATCGTCAGGGGTTTTTGAGCTCCTAATTATTTTTATAATCTTATCTAAATTTTCTACCGAAACTGATAAACCAATTAATATATGTGCTCTCTCTTCAGCTT
The DNA here is from genome assembly GCA_902558815.1 of uncultured Pelagibacteraceae bacterium. Taxonomy (GTDB): domain Bacteria; phylum Pseudomonadota; class Alphaproteobacteria; order Pelagibacterales; family Pelagibacteraceae; genus Pelagibacter. Next base: position 12,106 of record CACEFF010000006.1, read on the forward strand.
TTTGTAAATCAAATTTTGTTTTCTTAATAACAACATCTTCTCTAAAAGTTAAAAAATTTGATAAAAATTCTTTTAAGTTACAAGTTTGAGGTTTACCCTCAACAATAGCCAAAGTATTAAAACCAAAGGAACTTTCGATTTGAGTATTTTTATATAATTGTCTTTTAACAGTTTCCGGTTCAACCCCATTACGTAAATCTATAGAAACTCTTATACCTTCTCTGTTGGACTCATCCCTTATATCTTTAATTCCTTCTATTTTTTTTTCTCTTACTAATTGGGCAATTCTTTCATTAAGAACTGATTTATTTACTTGATATGGTATAGAAGTAATAACTAATCTTTCTCTTCCATTTTTAAGACTTTCAATAGAAATTTCACCTCTTATTTTAAATGAACCTCTTCCTTTATTATAACCTTGTTTAATTATTTCTTTTCCAATAATCACACCACCTGTAGGAAAATCGGGTCCTGGGATATGTTTCATTAGATCTTTAATTTTAATGTCCTTATTTTCTATCAAAGCTAACGTTCCATTAATAACTTCACCTAGGTTATGCGGAGGAATGCTTGTAGCCATTCCTACAGCTATACCACCAGCACCATTTACTAATAAATTTGGAAATTGAGAAGGCAAAACTGTTGGTTCTTTTTCAGTTTCGTCATAATTGCTTTTAAAAGAAATAGTATTTTTTTCAATATCATCAATTAAAAATTGTGATACTTTCGACAATCTAGTTTCAGTATATCTCATTGCTGCAGCTGGATCACCGTCAATTGAGCCAAAGTTTCCTTGACCATCTACCAAAGGTAAGCTCATAGAAAAATCTTGAACCATACGAACGAGTGCATCATAAACAGATTGATCTCCATGAGGATGATATTTACCAATAACATCTCCAACAATTCTAGCTGATTTTCGAAATTGTTTTGACCAATCATACCCACCTTTATACATAGCGTATAAAATTCTTCTATGAACTGGCTTTAATCCATCTCTAACATCCGGAAGTGCTCTGCTAACTATTACACTCATAGCATATGAAAGATAAGATGAACTCATCTCATCATGCATAGATATTAGTTTAATATTTTTATCTTCTGGAACTTCTGTTTTTTGCATAATTTCTAAAATGGAATTTCGTCATCCATATCATTAGATATTTGAGACATATCTTCATTATTGCTTAAAGACTCTTTGTTGTCATTTGCTATTCCACCACTAGAATTACCACCGCCTAGCATTGTTAAGGATGAATTATAACCTTGAATAACTATTTCTGTAGAATATTTGTCTTGTCCTGATTGTTCATCTTTCCATTTTCTTGTAGTTAGTTGGCCCTCTACATATATCTGGGCACCTTTTTTTAAATATTGCTGAACAACGTTTACCAAGCCTTCATTGAATACAACTATACGGTGCCACTCAGTTTTTTCTTTTTTTTCACCAGTATTTTTATCTTTCCATGATTGGCTTGTTGCGAGGCTCAATCTAGCTACGCTCTTGCCATTAACCATTTGTTTAATTTCAGGGTCTGCGCCCAAACGACCAATTAAAAGTACTTTATTTAAACTTCCAGCCATAATATTTTAATATTTGTTAAATTAATTTATTTGAATTATATCACACTTTACTCTGAATATTAATTTTATTAAGTCAAAGCAACAAAAATTATGATTAAAAAGATAGTTATTAAGGGCGCTAAAGAACATAATTTAAAGAATATTTCTTTAGAAATTCCTAAAGATAAATTTATAGTTATAACTGGACTTTCAGGGTCAGGAAAATCATCACTTGCTTTCGATACAGTATATGCAGAAGGACAAAGACGATACGTAGAAAGTTTGTCAGCATATGCAAGACAATTTCTAGATAAGATGAAAAAACCAAATGTAGATTTAATTGAAGGCTTAAGTCCAGCGATATCTATAGAACAAAAAAATACATCTAAAAATCCAAGATCTACAGTAGCAACTGTAACAGAAATTTATGATTATATGAGAGTATTGTATGCTCGAGCTGGTATACCCTACTCACCATTCACTGGTAAACCCATAACATCGCAAACAGTCACACAAATTGTTGATAAAATTAAAGAGTTACCAAAAAAATCTACTATTTATATTTATGCACCAGTAGTTAGAGGGCGTAAAGGTGAATATAAAAAGGAAATCATAAGTTATAAAAAAAGAGGATTTAGAAAAATAAAGATAGATAATATCCTATATGAAATTGACAAAGTTCCTGAATTAAATAAAAAAGTAAAGCACGACATTTATGTTCTAGTTGATAGAATAGTTCTAAATTCTTCACTTGGTAATAGACTAGCTGAAAGCATTGAATCATCTATAAATCTTGCTAATGGTTTAGTTTTTGTAGAATACGAAAATGAAACATTACCAAAAAAGTTTAGAAAATTAGAAAAATTAATATTTTCAACTAAGTTTGCATGTCCAGAAAGTGGTTTCACAATAGAGGAAATTGAACCAAGACTTTTTTCTTTTAATAGTCCTTTTGGAGCTTGTGAAGAGTGTGAGGGTATAGGTATAAAGTTAAATGTAGATCCAAGCTTAGTTATTCCTAATGAAAAAAAAAGTATAGCAGATGGAGCAATTGAACCTTGGGCAAAAACTACAACATTATATTATGCACAAACACTATCTTCATTGGCTAAACACTATGGTTTTTCATTAGATGATCGATGGGTAAAACTGCCAAAAAAAGTAAAGGATATAATTCTTTATGGGTCTGATGATGAAGAAATAAAATTTTCGTATGACGATGGATATGAAAAATATTCACATAAAAAAACTTTTGAAGGTGTAATTAATAATTTAGAAAGAAGATATTTAGAGACTGACAGTGATTGGAAAAGAGAAGAAATCGCTCAATATCAATCAGATACTAAATGTGAGAGATGCAATGGTCATAGATTGAAGGATGAAGCTCTTTGTGTCAAAATAGATGGTCTACATATAAGCGAGGTCACTGAAAAATCGATTTCAGATGCTGCTCAATGGTTTGATAATCTTAAAAATAGTTTAGATAAACGGCAAATAAAAATTGCTGAACATATTCTCAAGGAAATAAATGAAAGATTAAATTTTTTATTAAATGTTGGTCTTGATTATTTAACCTTATCAAGAGAGTCTGGAACTTTATCTGGTGGTGAAGCACAAAGAATAAGATTAGCTTCTCAAATTGGATCTGGACTTACAGGAGTTCTATACGTACTTGATGAACCATCTATTGGACTTCATCAAAAGGATAATGTTAAACTTATAAACGCTTTAAAGAGATTAAGAGATTTGGGTAATACTGTTATAGTTGTAGAACATGATACTGAAACAATGGAAAATGCAGATCATATAATTGATCTTGGACCAGAAGCTGGAAACAATGGTGGGGAGGTGGTTGCTCAAGGAACTTTTAAAGAAATAAGTCAATGCAATAATAGTATAACTGGTAAATATCTTTCAAATAAATTGAGGATAAATATTCCTCAAAAAAGAAGATTGGCAAAAAATGGAAGATTTTTAGAAATATCAGGCGCTACAGGAAATAATTTGAATAATGTAAATTTAAAAATACCATTAGGAAGTTTAACTTGCGTAACTGGAGTATCAGGTAGTGGTAAGTCAACTTTAGTACTTCAAACTTTATATAACGCATTAAATTTAACTTTAAATAATAATAAATCTAGAAAAATTCCAAAACCTTTTAAAGGATTTAAGGGAACAGAATTGGTTGATAAGATTATAGATATAGATCAATCACCAATTGGAAGAACTCCAAGATCCAATCCTGCTACCTATACTGGCGCTTTTGGTCCAATTAGAGACTGGTTCACAGGATTACCTGAGTCTAAAACTAGAGGATATAAACCAGGCAGATTTTCATTCAATGTTAAAGGAGGAAGATGTGAAGCATGTGAGGGAGATGGCGTTATTACTTATGAGATGCATTTTCTCCCTGATGTTTATATTCAATGTGATGAGTGTAAGGGAACAAGATATAATCGTGAAACTCTTGAAATAAAATTTAAAGACAAAAGTATTGCAGATGTTTTAGATATGACTGTTGATGAGGGGTGTGAGTATTTTGAAAATATTTCAAATATTAAAACAAAACTATTAACATTAAAAAAAGTTGGTTTGGGATATATAAAAATAGGTCAACAAGCCACAACCTTGTCTGGGGGTGAGGCTCAAAGAATTAAGCTAGCAAAGGAATTATCTAAAAGATCTACTGGTAGAACAATGTATATTCTAGATGAGCCTACAACGGGACTACATCAACATGATATTAAAAAATTGTTAGAAATTCTTCATACTTTTGTCGCACTAGGAAATACAGTTGTAGTCATTGAACATAATTTAGATGTAATTAAAACAGCTGATTATATAGTGGATATGGGTCCTGAGGGTGGTGTAAAGGGTGGAAAAATTATTGCTGAGGGAAAACCAGAGGAAATATGTAAAATTAAGGATAGTTACACAGGAAAATTTTTGAAACCTCTATTAGAATAAAAAATATTGTTATATTTAATCAAAATTAGTATATAATTAATTTAAATGAGTAATTTGCTTTCATCTTTATCAAAAACAATTCATGCCTCATTGGCCATAGCAATAATTTTATTTCTAGCATTATTTTATCAAAATGATGGATTTAGTTTTGACATACTTTTTTGGAGTTGGATAGCAAGGTATACACATGTAGTTGTTAGTATTATGTGGATTGGTTTACTTTGGTACTTCAATTTTGTTCAAATTCCTAATATGGGAAAAATCCCAGATGAGCAAAAACCAGCGATAGGAAAAGTTATAGCTCCAGCTGCACTATTTTATTTTAGATGGGCTGCGGCGTTTACGGTTTTATCTGGATTAATATTGGCTGGACTTAATGGATATCTACACGATGCTATGACACTAAGTATTGGATCAAATATTCCAAAACATACAGCTATTGGAATTGGAATGTGGTTAGGTATTATAATGGCATTTAATGTTTGGTTTGTAATTTGGCCAAATCAAAAAAGAGCTTTAGGGATAGTTGAGTGCGAACCAGAAATAAAAGCTAAATCAGCTAAAACAGCAATGTTATTTTCAAGAACAAATACATTGTTATCTCTGCCTATGCTGTTAACGATGGTAGCAGCTCAAAATTTATATTAATTTTTATCCTCTTCTCTCAAGATAGTTTTTTGTGAAACTCTAAGTCTAACTAGAACAGTATTAGCAATGTAAATAGATGAATAGGTTCCAAAAAGAACCCCAAATATCATTGCCAAAGAAAAACCCTTTAAGATTTCACCTCCAAAAAAGAATATAGATAAAAGAGCTAATAGTGTTGTTACAGAAGTAATCAAAGTTCTTGATAGTGTTTCATTAATTGAAATATTTGTTAGTTCGAAAATTTTTATATCAGAATATCTTCTTAAATTTTCTCTAACTCTATCAAAAATAACAACTGTATCATTCATAGAATATCCAACAATTGTTAATACAGCCGCAATAATTGATAAATTAATTTCCATTCCAAGCAAAGAAAATAAACCAAGCGTAACTATAACATCATGGAATAAAGCTAAAATAGCACCCAAACTAAACTGCCACTCAAATCTTATCCAAATATATATGAGCATCAAAGCTAACGCTACAGATATAGCTATAACGCCTGATCTAAGTAATTCTTCACTAACTTTTGGACCAACATTTTCAACTCTTCTAAAGTTAAAATTATTTCCAAAAGATTTATCCAAATTTTTTTTAATCTCTTCTATAACATTTTTGTTATCGCTATTTTCAAACTTTATTAAAAAATCAGTTTCATTACCAAAATTTTTTACTGAAATGTCACCTAAATTCATTTGTTTAAGATTATCTCTTAATGAGGAAACATTAATTTTTGCGTCGGTAGACCTTAGTTCAATTAAAGTTCCTCCTTTAAAATCTATTCCAAAGTTTAAACCCTTAAACATCAAAAAAAGCAAAGAGACAATAACTAGGCTAATAGAAAGAATATTAAATTGATTATAATATCTATTAAATTTAATCATTTAGATTAATCCTTGTTTTTCTTTATTTTTTGAAACATATAAAACAGTAAGTAATCTTGCTATAAAATATACTGAAAATAGAGTAGTAAAAATCCCAATTCCTAAAGTTAAAGAAAAGCCTTTTATTGGTCCAGAACCCATAAAAAATAAAATTATCGCAGCTAACAAAGTTGTAATATTGGCATCAAGAATAGCTGTTCTTGATTTTGTATAACCACTATCAAATGCTATTAAATTATTTTTTTCATTTTTTAATTCTTCTTTAATTCTTTCAAATATTAACACGTTAGCATCAACAGCCATACCAACAGTTAAAATTATTCCTGCTATACCAGGTAAAGTCAAAGTTGCTTCAAAAATTGTTAATACCCCAATTAAAATAAATAAATTGATAATTAAAGCTAAATTTGTAATTAATCCAAATATTTTATATTTTACAAAAATAAATAAAATAACAAGAATAAAACCAACAGCTAATGCAATCATACCTGCATTAATCGAGTCTTGACCTAAATCAGGTCCAACGGTTCTTTCTTCTATAATATTCAATGGTGCTGGCAATGCACCAGATCGTAATAATAAAGCAAGGTCTGTTGCAGATTGAAAAGTAAAACCACCACTTATTTGACCTGATCCACTAGCAATTGTATCTCTGATAACTGGTGCACTAATAATCTTACCATCTAAAACTATTGCTAATTGTTTTCCTATACCAGTGGAAGTAGCCTTTCCAAACCTTTTAGCGCCAACTCTATCAAGAGTAAAAGATACAATTGTTTCATTAGTTTCGCTATTCATTCTAGGTTGAGCATCTAAAAGATTATCACCACTTAAGATTATTCTTTTACTAACTATTGCCTCTTCTGTACTTTCTTCATACTTAAGTTTTTCTGCACCAAATGAATCTTCACTATTGTTTGTAACAAACCTGAAAGTTAAATTTGCAGTTTTACCAAGCAATGATTTAATCCTCATAGGGTCATCTAATCCAGGTAACTCAACTAAAATTCTATCATTACCACGTTTTAATATATTGGGTTCATTAGTTCCTATTTCATCAATTCTCCTTCTAACAATTTCTAAAGCCTGATCTTGTGATGAAGTTTTGAGTTCTATTATTCCTTGTCTTGAAAAATTAACAATATAGTTATTATTTTCTTCAATAATTTCCAATTGATGAGATTTAAATCTTGGATAGTAAGGATTTAAATTACTTTCTTCATTAGTAAATTCATCAAGGATCAATTGTTTAAATTTTTCATTTGAGGAAAATAAAAGTTTTTGGCCTGAGATTTTAACATTATTAATTCTAATATTTTTTTCTTTAAAATAATTTCTAATACTAATTGTTAGATTTTGAAGTTTTTGTTCAATTACTGGAGAATTATCAATCTCCAATAGAAGATAGGATCCACCTTGTAAATCTAAACCAAGATTGATCTTTTTTTTAAATAAATCATTACTTGTTTTCAAAATATTAGAGGAGGCAAACAGAATAAAAAATAAAGATATTAAAATAACAAAAATTATTCTTAATTTTGAAAAGTATAACACTTTATAAAATGAAATTTATTTTTTTACTTCTTGAGAATTCATTAAGCTTTGGATGCCTGTCCCTCTAACTACTTCAACTGTAACATTATCAGCAATTTCTATTTCCACTTTATCATTGTCAATAACTCTTGTGATAGTTCCAGTAATTCCACCTGAAGTTACAACTTTATCTCCCTTTTTTAAACTCTCAACCATTGCCTTGTGTTCTTTAACTTTTTTTTGCTGAGGTCTTATTAAGAAAAAATAAAAAATAACAAAAATTAAAATTAATGGTATAAATTGACCTATTCCTGAACTTTCCATAAAACTCCTTAATTAAAAATGAATATTTATACCATCTATCGAATTAAAACAACTTTAATTGAGTGAAATTTTTTCTAAATTGTTCATATAAGGTCTAAGTACATTAGGAATAGTTATTGAACCATCTTTTTGCTGATAATTTTCTAAAATAGCAATAAGAGTTCTGCCCACAGCTAAACCACTGCCATTGAGTGTGCCCAAATAAAGCATTTCATTATTTTGATTCTTATACCTAGCTTTCATTCTAACGGCTTGAAAAGTTGAGCAAGAAGAGCAAGAAGAAATTTCTCTATATTTATTTTCTGATGGCAACCAAACCTCAATATCATAAGTTTTTTCAGCACTAAAACCCATATCTCCACTACATAAAATCATTTTTCTATAGGGCAATTCAAGCTGTTCTAAGATATTAGTTGCACAGTCAGTCATTCTTTCAAGTTCTTCAAAACATTTATCTTGCTCAACAATACTTACCATTTCGACTTTATAAAATTGATGTTGTCTAATCATCCCTTTCGTATCTTTTCCATAGCTACCAGCCTCTTTTCTAAAACAAGGGGTTGAAGCTACAAATCTCATAGGTAAAGATTTAAGTTCTACAATTTTATCTTTTACAATGTTGGTTAAAATTACTTCTGCTGTTGGTATAAGAAATTTTCTATCTGAACCCTCCTCAAGTTTTATCTCAAATTGATCATTTTCAAATTTAGGTAATTGACCAGTTCCAAACATTGTGTTTTCAGATGCAAATAATGGTGGTGAAATTTCTTCATACCCATTTTTTGATGTATGCATATCTAGCATAAAATTTGAAAGAGCTCTTTCTAATAATGCTAATTTATCTTTAACAAAAACAAATCTTGAACCACTAGTTTTAGATGCTAAATCAAAATCAAGCATTCCTAAATTTTCACCTATTTCATAATGGGATTTAGGAGCAAAATCAAATTTAGGTATCTTACCGAATTTATTTATTTCAACATTGTCATTCTCATTTTTTCCATTAGGAACATCTTTGTGTGGTATATTAGGAATATTTGATAAAATTTTATCTAAATTCTCTTTAACAGTTTTTTGTTTTTCATTTATTTTTTCTATATTTAATGAGATTTCTTTAGATTTTGCAAATAAGGATTTATCTTTAGATTTTGAAATATCTTTTTTTTCTTTTTCCAAAGCTTCTCTTTTTTGAATGAAATCCCTATTTTTAATATCCAATTCTTTGAGTTTATTGAAATCTAAATTAATTGACCTTTTTTCAAGAGCTTTTTCAAAAGCATTAAAATCTTTTCTAATTTCTTTTAAATTATGCATCAAAGTCTTTTAATTTTTTGTTTTCAATAAATTTTACTGAAAATATAGATAATTCATATAAAATTAATAGAGGAATAGCTAAGCCAATTTGTGTGATGGGATCTGGTGGAGTTAATAAAGCCGCTGCTGCAAATATAATTACAACAACATATTTTCTTCTTTTTTTTAAAAAATCAGAATCAACAACCCCAACTCTTGCTAATAAACTTAAAACTACAGGAAGTTGAAAGCTTATTCCAAATGCAAAGATTAGTTTCATAACCAATGACAAATATTCATTTACTTTAGCTTCCAGTTGAATAGGTAAGTTTGTTGATAAACCAGTACTCTCAAAAGATAAAAAAAACTTTATTGCTAAAGGCATAATCAAATAATAAACCAACATTCCACCTAAAAAAAACAGGATTGGAGTCAAAATTAAATAAGGTAAAATTGCTATTTTTTCATGTTTATACAGACCCGGTGCAATAAATTTCCATATTTGAGTTAAAATAAAAGGACAAGTTACAAAGAAAGCAGTGAAAAAAGAAACTTTTAAATAAGTCAAAAATGTTTCTTGTAAAGCTGTAAAAATAAGCCTTCTATCTGATCCATCATCTTTAACAGCTTGAGCAAAAGGTTCTACTAAAAAACCATACAAATGCTCAGCAAAAAAATAACAAGCTACAAAAAAGATTATTAAAAATATAAAACTATGAATTAATCTTTTTCTTAGCTCTGATAAATGGCTAATGAAGCCAATTTCTTTTTCATCATGATTCATCTTTTTTATCTTCTTTTTTTTCAGTGTGATTGTCCTCTATATCGATATTTGAAACTTCGTTTTGAATATTGTTGACATATTTCTTTGCAGTACCAATCCATGAACCAACTTTTTTTAACATAACTGGAAAGTCCTTGGGGCCAAGAACAATAATAGCTATTGCTACTACAATTAAAATCTCAAACCAACCAATAGTAGGCATGTGATTTACTCTTTATTATTTGAATCTTGATTTTCGTCGGAAATATTTTTAGGATCAGCATCTTCAGTCACATCTGATGCCATACCCTTTTTAAAACTTTTAATTCCTTTGGCAACATCTCCCATTAGGCTAGATATTTTTCCTCTACCAAAAAGTAATACAACAAGTATTACAACTATCGCTATTTGCCAAATTCCAATGCTCATGTAATTCTTATATCCTTTTTATTAATATTTTAAAAGTGTCTTTTTTTTAGATAATTTTAATTGTTGATCTATTTATTCTCTTCTGAATCGAGAGTACCACTCAACATTTCATCAATATTTGAGTAAATGTCCTCTTTTTTATCATCTTGTTTTTCTTTATAAAATTTTCCCGTCCCAAATATTGCATCATCAATATTAGTACTATCAATTAAACCAGCAGCTCCTAATTCATCCACCGTTGGCAAGTCAGACAATTTTTGAAGATTAAAATGACTTAAAAAATCATCGGTTGTTATATATTGTATAGGTTTACCTGGAACATCTTTTCTACCACCTGGTTTTACCCAATTAAGTTCCATTAATATTTCAAGAGTATTTGTACCAAAAGCAACACCTCTTATTTCTTCAATTTCTGCTCTCGTTACAGGTTGATGATAAACAATAATTGCAAGTGTTTCTATTGCGGCTCTTGATAATTTTTTTTCAACAGTTTTTTCTTGTGTCATTAAGTTAGATAAATTTGGTGATGTTCTAAATGACCATTTTTTTGAAATGCAAACTAAATTAATACCTCTATGTGAGTATTCAGATTGTAATTTAAATAATACTTTTTCAACATCAGTTTTTTTGGAAATTTTATTTTCAATTGTATCAATACCTAAAGGCTCTGCTGCAGCAAAAACTATTGCTTCAATTTCTTTTTCTATAGAAGATAATTTGGTAGGAAAATTTATAATATTATCTTTTTTTTTAATTTTTTTCTTAATCATTTATTTTCTTTAATATAGATATCGTCAAAAAGTTCGTTTTGCTTTATTTTAAGATTACCTTCTTTAACAAGTTCTAAAGAACCTGCGAATATACCTGCTTTACCTGTTCTTTTATATTTTGTTCCTCTTTTAAAATTTCTTGGAATTAAGTCATCTAATTTTTTCCAATCAATTAATTGACCAAAAAATTCTTTAATAGTTTTTATTCCTTCTTCTGTTGTAAAGACGGGTAATTTAGGAATGTTCATTTTTTGAAAATCTTTCGTCATGATAATTGTTGAATATGCTTTTAATAATTCAAATAAATTTACTTTATATTCACTGTTATAAATTGGTCTAATACCAGACCTACTACCCCTAGTTCTAATTTCTCTACCTAATCTTTTTCTTTTAAGCATTTGTTCAGATAATAATCTAATTAATTCTAACTTTTTTAATTGTAACTTTAATTTTTCTGCAACTTCTTGAACTTTAAAATCTTCTTCAGGAGTTCCAGGTAATAATAATTTTGATTTTAAATATGCTAACCATGTTGCCATTAAAAGATATTCAGATGCAATTTCTAAATTTAAATCTTTTTCTTTTGTAATAAAATCATGAAATTGATCAGCTAGTTTTGTTATAGATATATCTTCTAAATTAACTTTTTGAGCTTTTGCAAGGTCCAATAAAACATCTAATGGGCCGTTATAATTATCTATATCGACCTTGAAAAGTGCAGAATCGTTTTCTATCATTATTCAATATTAACTTAAAATTTTGTAAAATTGTGATGTTTTTTTATAAATAAACTTATCAATTATAGGAGAATTTTTTCCAACTATTTCCATTTCTTTAAAATTTCCATTGCAATGTAAGGCTAAGTTACATCCTGCATTAAACGTTTTGATTGTATTTTTTTTAAGACTTCCTTTTAAACTTTTCATAGATAAGTCATCAGAAATTAAGATATTTTTAAAATTTATTTTATTTCTTATTAATCTAATTATCTTTTTAGAATGAGTGACTGTATTATCAGCATCAATTTTACTAAAAATGATGTGCGCAGTCATTGCAAAAAAAGATTTTTTTTTTTTAAATGAAATAAAGTCTTTCTTTAATAAAAAATTTTGACTTTTTTTCACTATTGGAGTGAAATGATGACTGTCTACTTTAGCTAATCCATGGCCAGGAATATGCTTTATTACAGTGCCAATTCCATTCTCATGATAGTACTGAATACAATAATCACCTATTTTTGATACAATTTTTGGATTTTTAGAAAATGCTCTATCACCAATTACATTGGACGAACCTTTAACCATTAAATCTAGAACAGGAACAGTATTAATATTGGTTCCAATACATTTTAGTAAGTGTGAAGTCTTATCAATAAATAGTTTAAAAAAAAACTTAAATTCCTTGTAATTTCTAATATATTTTTCACCAAAAAATTTTGACGTTAAATTATCAAAAGAAATTATATTTTTTAATCTGTTAACACGTCCACCTTCTTGGTCAATTAATATAGGATAATTTTTATCATTAAAAATTTTTCTAATTGTGTTAGTTAATTTTTGTGTTTGTTTAATAGTTTTAATGTTTCTAGAAAATAAAATTACACCCCAAGGTTTATATTTTTTAAGAAATGTTCTTTCTTTTAAAGAGAGTTTTGTTGATTTAATACCAACAATAAATGAACGACGATTAATCATTTGATTCTAATAATTCCCAAAAATTAAACTTTTTCTTTTTTTTATTATTGGTTTGTTCTACATATTCAATAATATTTTTAGTATTATCTTCTAATAAAGGTAATCTTTTAGAATAAGCATTAATTTTTTCATCGATAGTTGAAAGTGATCTGTATGAATTTTTTTTATTGGTATCCGAAAAATAATATTTACCTGTAAGAAAAATAAATAAGCATATTATAAATATGAATATTAGATTTTTTATTTCTTTAAACATTACATTTTCTCAGGAACTGAAACACCTACTATGTCCATTCCAGATTTAATTACATTAGAAATAACTTTTAAAAAAATTAGCTTATCATTACTAATTTTTTTTTGCTCATTAATAAATCTTTTTTTAGGATTGTCTTTTCCTAAGTTCCAGTAAGAATGAAACAATGATGCGAGATCATATAAGTAAAATGGAATCCTATGAGGTTCAAGTTTGTTTGTAGCAGTATCAATGCACTTTGGCCATTCTGATATTTTTTTCAAAATATTTATCTCATCTTCTGAATATTGGAAATTATATTCATTTATTTTGACATCATTCTTTAAATCCATCTCAAGGTGCCTAAAAACTGAGGCTATTCGAGCATAACTATATTGAACATAATAAAGTGGATTGTCTTTAGATTTTTCAATTACATTATCAAAATCAAAATCAAGTTCTACATCACTACTCCTATTTAACATAATAAATCTTGTGGCATCTTTTCCTACTTCATTAATCAAATCATCAACAGTTATATAATCGCCTTTTCTTTTTGACATTTTAAAAGGTTTTTTATCTTTAATAAGTTTAACTAATTGACTAACTTTACAAATCAATATCTCTTTTGAGTTGGATAAAGCTTCAACAGATGATGATATTCTTTTTATATAGCCTGCGTGATCAGAACCTAAAATATTAATTAAATGATCAAATTTTCTATCTAATTTATTTTTATGATAAGCAACATCACTAGCAAAATAAGTCCAAGCTCCATCGGTTTTTTGCAAAGCCCTGTCTTTATCATCACCAAAATCTGTTGATTTAAAAAGCAATTGTTCTCGTTCTATCCACTTATCAGTGTCTTCACCCTCTGGTGCTTTAATTTTTCCTTTATATACAAAATTATTTTTCTGAAGAAAACTAATAACCTTTTCAATTTCTTGATTTGTAACTAATTTTTTTTCACTTACGAAACTATCGTGGATAATGCCTAGACTATTAAGATTTTTTTTAATCAATTTCAATGCTTCTCCAATTGATAGAGTTGCTAATTCATTAGATATCTTATCAAAATCTTTGAAATCAATCTTTTTATTTGAATTAATTATATTTTGGGCAAAATCTTTTAGATAGTCACCAGGGTACAAATCCTTATTATCAGATGGAAATTGTTCATTAAATATAATTTCTCTTATTCTAAAATAAACTGATTTTGTAAAATTTATAATTTGGTTGCCATAATCATTAACGTAATATTCTTTTGTAACTTCATGCTTATTAAATAATAAAACATTAGAAATTACATCTCCCAGAATTGCTCCTCTACAATGACCTACATGCAAAGGGCCAGTGGGATTAGCTGAAACAAATTCTACTAAATATTTTTTCTTCTTTTCTTTTAGATTTATTCCAAACGTTTTGGAATTTTCAATTATTTCTTGTACAAAATTAGTCCAAAAAATAGATTTAAATTTTATATTAATAAAACCTGGTTTAACTACTCTTATATCTGAAATAAATTTGTCATTTTGTTTCAAAACTTTGGTTAGTGTTTCTGCTAGGTCAAGTGGGGATTTTTTATTTACTTTTGATAAAACCATTGCAACATTTGTTGAAATATCACTATTGAATTTTGAAGGTGGTATTTCAGCTGTAATTCCGTCTAACTTTTCAGGTAATATCAATTTACCATTTTTAGATAGATCTAACAAAATTTTTTTTATCTTATCTATATATTGATCAAATATATTCATCTAATCTTGTTGTTGAGGTTAATTGCATATCGATCAGTCATTCCTGATATAAAGTCAGAAATTGCTCTATATTTATCTTTTGATAACTGATCTTTTGAAATAAATTTTCTTGGATTTTTTTCAATCTTACTAAATAGCTTTTTAATAATTGATTTACCTTTATTGTTTCTATCTAATACATTTTTGTTATTATACATTTTTGTCTTTAAAAAATACCTTATTTCATTTTCTGAATTTTTAACTTTATCAGAAAAATTAACGATTAAATAACTAGTTTTACTTATATCTTTAAATGTTTTTATCTTATTATAATTTAAATTATTTTTTGTATTATTTATTAAATCTTTAATCATTAAGTCTATTGAGTCACGTATAATCTGATAAGTTGCTATTTTATAATTTTGTTTATTTATTTTTTTCTTATATTTTTTGTAAATATCTTTGAAAAACTTAATTTCAATTAATTCTTCGAGTTTAAATAAATTGGCATTTATTCCGTCTTGGATGTCATGATTATTGTAAGCTATATCATCTGATATTGCTGAAATTTGAGCCTCTAATGATGGATAAGTACTAAAATTAATCTTATTTTTAAAATTCTTAACTCCTATTAAATTATCAACTAAATCCAAATTACCTACTGGACCATTATGTTTTAAAAGCCCATCTATTGTTTCAATTGAAAGATTTAATCCATTAAATTTTAAGTATTTATTTTCTAAAAACATTACAATTCTTAAAGTTTGTAAATTGTGATCAAAACCACCATAATCTGTCATGCATTCGTTTAAAGATTCTTCACCAGCATGACCAAACGGTGTATGACCTAAGTCATGTGCTAAACTTAATGTCTCAACTAAGTCCTCGTTAAGATTAAGATGTCTAGCAATAGATCTTGCAATTTGCGCAACTTCCATAGAATGTGTTATTCTTGTTCGATAGTGATCACCCTCTGTATTAACAAAAACTTGTGTTTTGTGTTTAAGCCTTCTGAATGAGGCACTATGAATAATACGATCTCTATCTCTTTGAAAAGCTGTTCTGTATTTTGATGTAGATTCTTTATAAATCCTACCTTTGCTTTTAAATAGACCTATCTTTGAGTATTTTTTCATCCTTTAAAATTAAATATTAAGTATTATATTAGTATTACCAGTGATCAAAAATGATAAAAGAAATTAAATTTACTGATAAAGCATTAAAACAGATCAATACTCTGTTGTCTAAAAAAGATAAGGGGTCTTTTTTTAGAATCGCCATCAAAGGTGGTGGATGTTCGGGATTTCAATATGAATTTACATTTGATCAATCAAAAGCTACTGATGATTTAAATTTTGAAAATATTCTAATTGATAAAGCTTCTGCTGATCTTTTAAAAGGATCTGAAATTGATTATGTTTCAGAATTAATAGGTGAACAATTTAAAATAACTAATCCACAAACTAAATCTTCTTGCGGTTGTGGAGTATCCTTCTCTCTTTAATGCTCATTTCCTCCTGGAATGTAAATTCCGTACGAGCTCGTATTGAAAATATCAAAAATTACCTTTTAAAGTATAAACCAGATATTTTAATGATGCAGGAGATCAAAACTGAAGATGTAAATTTTCCTTATGATGATTTTTCATCTATGGATTATGAAAGTCATGTATTTGGACAAAAAAGTTATAATGGTGTTGCTATTATTTCAAAAGGGAAATTAAAAAATATTAGAACAGATTTAATAAAAGATAAATTAAAACAATCAAGAATAATTTCTGCTGAGGTTGAATATAAGAAAAAAGTTCTTCAATTAATTAATATCTATACTCCTAATGGAAATCCTGTTGATACAGAAAAATATGACTATAAAAAAAATTGGATAGATCAATTAATTAAACAACTAAAGTCTTTATCTAAAAAAAATTCGAATATTATTCTCGCGGGTGACTTTAATGTGATCCCCGCTGCTGAGGATGTTTATAATGTAAAAAGTTTTGAAGATGATGCTTTGTACAGATTAGAAATAAGAAAAAAATTTAGAGAAATGCTAAATTTAGGTTTTAGTGATGTTTATAGACATTTTAATGAAACGAAAGAAGGTTATACCTTTTGGGATTATATGAGAGGCGCATGGCAAAAAAATAATGGGATGAGAATAGACCATTTTTTAGTTTCAAATTCATTAATTGATCAAATAAAATCTATAAATATTAATAAAGACCCTAGAGGTAGAGAAAAACCTTCAGATCACACGCCCATAGAAATTAAATTAGCTTAAAGATTTTATTTTATTAACTAATTCCTCATTTATATTACGAGGACCTTTATCAAGTCTGTTTTTATGTCGTCTTTCCCCAGGTAATCTTACTTCACCCATTGATTTCATCTTATCAAAGAATTCATCTGCATGTTTTTGCCAATTTGTTCCTGCAGTTTTATCAGGAGAGATAGCAAGAATAAATTCTCCTCCACTTGGTGGGCCACCATCATTATTGTCTTTAGCAGCAGTTTCAAAACTAAAATTATCACCAACTAAAGCACCAGCCATTAATTCTACCATCATAGCGATTGCAGAACCTTTATAACCACCAAAAGGTAACAACACACCACCATCAGCTATTAAGCCTGGGTCAGTAGTTTCTTTACCTTCTTTAGTTAATCCTGTTCCAAGAGGAACCTTGTGCCCTTCTCTTTTAGCCACTTGAACTTCACCCATTGCCATTGAAGCTGTTGCCATATCATAAACTACAGGAGTTTTTCCTGGTCTTGGCCAAGCAAATGATATGGGGTTTGTTCCAAATAATGGTTTGATTGCACCAGCAGGAGCTACAGCTGGCTTATAAGATGTACAAGCAAAAGCAACTAAACCTTCTTCTGCTAATTTTTCTGTTTCAGGCCACATCGCAGCCATATGGTGAGAATTATTTATTGCAAGTACTGCAACACCGTTTTCTTTTGCAGCTTTTATTAATTCAGGTATGCCTTTATTTAAAACCACAGGTGCTAAACAATTATTACCTTGAACTTTAATTACTGAAGCTGAAATCCTTTTTATTTCTGGTTTTCCTTTACCATTAATTTTTCCACTTTTTAAACCACTTACATAAGCTGGTAATCTAAATAAACCATGAGATAAAGAACCATCTCTTTCAGCATTTCTGATTAAATCTGATAATATAGATGCTGTTTCATCATCACAGCCATTAGCTAATAATGTTTTTTTAGCTAAATCAAAAATTTCATCTAGTGAAAGGGAAACTGTGCTCATCCCTTTATTAGATATTATTTATGAATAAAGATCAATTTCTAATTAACAGCCTTTGAAAGATTTTGACATGTTGCTGATTAAATCAAAATATAAATCTTTACCAGGGTTAAGAGTTGCTCCTAATGGATCTATGACCCCTGTTGCAACATTAGTATCTTTTGCTACAGCTTTTATAATATCAGGATTGAACTGAGGCTCTGAGAATATACAGCTTACTTTGTCATGCTCAATTACTTCTCTAATTTCAGCCAATTGTTCAGCACCAGGCATTACGTCTGTATTTACCGTAAACGCACCTAAAATATTAATACCAAATCTTTTTTCAAAATATTGATACGCATCATGAAAAACTATTGATTTAAAATCTTTATTTAATTCGGATTTTACTTTCTTAGTTAGTTTATCTAAGTCTTTATGTGCCTTTTTTAAATTTGCTTTATATTTGGCCTCATTTTTTGGATCATTCTCAATCAAGTGTTCTGCCATTTCACTTAAAATCACTTTTGCATTCATTGGATCTAACCAAATATGTGGATCATACTCACCATGGGCGTGCCCTTCATGTCCGTGTTCATCATGACCTTCTTTTTTGTGATCATCGTCATGTCCGTGTTCATCATGACCTTCTTTATCATGATCGTCCTCTTTGTGACCTTCTTTATCATGATCATGATCATCATGATCGTCTTCTTTTTTTGCATGATCATCGTGTCCATGATCATCATGTTCTTCAAATATATTTCTTTCTCTGAATTTTAATTTTGTTAATTCTTTAATTTCTAACAACTCAATCTTCTCAGCCTTTTTAGCTATTGAACCTAATGGTTTTTCTAAGAAATTTTCTAAATCTTCCCCTACCCAGAATACAATATCAGCTTCTTGTAACATTTTTGCGTGTGAAGGTTTTAAGGCAAATCCGTGTGGTGAAGCATATCCATCAACTATTAAATCTGGTTTACCAATCCCATCCATTAGATAGCTTGCTAATGAATGTATTGGCTTAATTGATGCTACAACTTTTGTTTCAGCATTAGCTGATGAAAAAGAAGTTAATAGTGATAAGATTGATAAGATTACTGGTATTTTTTTTAGATTTTTCATAATTTAAATATTTAGTAGTTGTTATAATATAACATTGTGTAATAATATAACATTAACATAAGTCAAGTAAAAAAATGAGCTCTAATAATAACGTTTTGGTAAAAATGAATAATGCTGGATATCGTCATAATGATAAATGGCTAGTTCAAGGTGTATCTTTAAGTGTTGAAAGAGGAAAAATTGTAACTCTTATTGGGCCAAATGGATCTGGTAAAAGTACAACTGCCAAAATTGCTTTAGGTATTTTGAAAAAAATTGATGGTCATGTAGAAAAATATACAAACAAAATTGGTTATGTACCTCAAAAAATATCTGTTGATTGGACATTACCACTTCGTGTTTACGATTTCATGATATTAACAGAAAATTTAGATGAAAAAACTATCGACGAGGCTCTATCTTTAACTGGCGTTATACATTTAAAAGATAAAAGTTTAGGAAACTTATCTGGTGGTGAGTTTCAAAGGGTTTTATTAGCAAGAGCTATTTCTAAAAAACCAGAATTATTAGTACTAGATGAACCAGTTCAAGGTGTAGATTTTACAGGAGAAATAGCTTTGTATGAATTGATAAAGAAAATATCCGATGAATTGAATTGTGGAATTTTGTTAATCTCACATGATCTACATACAGTAATGAGTGCTACTGATCATGTTGTTTGCTTAAATGGGCATGTATGTTGTTCTGGAACACCTATAGATGTTGCAAAGAATACTGAATACAAAGCTTTATTTGGTGAACAAGCTTCTCAAATACTTACAAGATATGAACATAAACATGATCATGTACATACTATCGAAGGTGAAATAAAGAAAAATTAAATGTTTGATGATTTTTTTATAAGAGCACTTGTTGCAGGACTTGGAGTTGCGTTTGTTACAGGCCCTCTTGGTTGTTTTGTAGTTTGGAGAAGATTATCTTATTTTGGTGATACACTAGCTCATTCAGCTTTACTGGGTGTGACTATTGCATATTCATTAGAATTTAATATTGCTTTATCTGTATTTATAATTTCATCTTTAATAGCATTAATTTTAGTTCAACTCCAAAATCGAACTAATCTACCAGGTGATGCTTTGCTTGGTCTTTTAGCACACTCATCACTAGCTGTTGGACTTGTTGTTATTGGTTTTTTAACATTTATTAGGTTTGATGTGATGGGATTGTTATTTGGAGATATCCTGGCTGTAACAGTAGATGATTTATATATTATATGGATTGGTGGAGCATTAATTTTATTAATATTAAGATTAATATGGAAAGGATTATTTGCATCAACAGTTAATTACGAATTAGCTGAAGCAGAAGGTTTAAATCCTGATAGAGCAAAAGCTATTTTTACAATATTAATAGCGGCCATAATTGCTATATCAATCAAAATGATTGGATTATTGTTAATTACTGGAATGTTAATCATACCAGCAGCAATGGCACGAAATATTTCAGACAGCCCACAAAAAATGATAATTTATTCAATTATCGGAGGGTTGTTATCAGTTATCATTGGATTATTTTCTTCGTTAGAATTTAATACACCTTCTGGACCTTCGATTATAGCTGCTGCTTTATTTTTATTTGTGATTTCATTATTTAAAATAAAACAAACGATTAAATTGAAAAACTAATGAAGAATCAGTAAAATGGGTAAAATGCATAAAGAACACGCTCTTACAAAAAATCAGCAAATTATTTTTGATTTAATTGATAAATCTCCTGAACCAATGAAAGCTTATTCAATACTTTTTAATGTTCAAAAAAAAGGTATTAAGGCTCCATTACAAGTTTATCGGGCACTAGATAAATTAGTTCAAATAGGAAAAATTCACAAAATTGAAAGTCGAAATGCCTTTATTGCCTGTCATAATTCAAGTTGTCAGGTAGCTAAAGCTACTGCCTTTTCAATCTGTGAGATTTGTGAAAAAGTAACAGAAATTAGTAGCGCAGGTCTTTCCAAATACTTGGCTAATTTCAAAGACAAAGATGGTATGAAATATAGTAAATACAATCTTGAGTTTTTTGGTTTATGCAAAAAGTGTACGCTTAAATAAAGTCATATCATTAATGATATTTTTTTCTTTAAAAATATTGCTAGCTGCAACAATAATAGCTTTTGCTAGCTGGCTTTCAGGTCAAAATCCAAAGCTTGCAGGTTTTATTATTGCTTTACCTCTTGTATCACTAATAGCTATTGCTTTGTCGTACTACGAGCATAATGATATTGAAAAAACAGTTCTTTTCACCAAAAGTATATTAATTGCAGTACCTGTAAGTTATTTATTTTTTTTACCTTTCTTTTTTTCAAAATCTTTAAATATGAATTTTTTCTTGATATATGGTGCGGGATTAGGTTTGTTAATTATTGGTTTTTTTATTCATAAATACATAACTAATTTTCTTTAATATAGTTACTCTCTAATAAACTCATGCAAATAATATTTAATAAAAGTTAATCAACTATTAAAGTATCTTTCGATCCACCACCTTGTGAACTATTTACAATTGTACTTCCTTTTCTAAGAGCAACCCTAGTCAGGCCGCCAGTTGTTACATAATTAGTTTTACCACTTAAAACAAATGGTCTTAAATCTAAGTGTCTAGGCTCTATATTTTTTTCTGTAATTGTTGGAGCTGTTGATAATGTTTCTAAAGGTTGAGCAATATATTCCCTTGGGTTTTTCTTAATCTTCTCTGCCACCTCCTCTCTTTCCTTTGAAGAAGCCTTTGGACCAATCATTATTCCATATCCACCAGATGCATTAGCAGGCTTTACAACTAATTTAGATAGATTTTCTAAAACATATTTCTTTTGACTTTCATCATGACACAAATAAGTCTCGACTTGATTTAAGATGGGTTGTTCTCCTAAATAATAAACTATCATTCTATTTACGTATGAATAAACAACCTTGTCATCAGCTACACCTGTACCCACTGCATTAATAATACCCACATTTTTTTTCAACCAGCATTTAAACAAACCTGGAACACCAATAACGGAGTCTTTATTGAAGGCTTTTGGGTCTAAGAAATTATCGTCTAGTCTTCTGTATATACAATCAACTTTCAAAGGACCTTTTACAGTTTTCATATAAACGTTATCATTTTCAACAAAAAGATCTTTTCCTTCTACTAATGCAATACCCATTTGTTCAGCTAAAAAAGAATGTTCAAAATAAGCAGAATTATAAATACCTGGTGTTAATACTACCATGTGGGGATGAGCAGTTTTTTTAGGTATACATTCGTTCATACAATTAAAAAGTTTGTTGGTGTATTGATGTATTGATGCAACTTTATATCTCGTAAAAAGTTCAGGAAAGACATCTCTCATAACCATTCTGTTCTCAAGCATATAAGAAACCCCTGAGGGTACTCTAAGATTATCTTCAAGTACCAAATAGTCTCCATTTTTATTCCTAATTAAATCTACTCCAGATATATTTGCCCAGGATTTATATTTAGGTGAAAATCCTTCACATTCTTTTACATAATATGGTGAGTCAAAAATAATTTCTCTAGGTATGACATTATCTTTAAAAATTTTCTTTTGATTATAAACGTCATCAATAAATAAATTTAAGGCTTTAACTCTTTGCTTTAGACCTTTAGTTACCTTGTTCCATTGTGATTTAGGAATGATTCTTGGAATAATATCTAATGGCCACTTCTTTTCCTCTGCCCTATTATTAGCAGCATAAACTCTAAAATTTATACCTCTAGCACTTATTGTGCTTTGGCAATTTTTTTCAATTTCTTGAAGTTTATCTTTTCCATATCTTTCTAAAATATTTGAAATTATAACGGCATGTTTTCTTAATTTATTTTCATTGGTAAAATAACCATCGTATGCTTTAGTGGCATTGTAATTATCCCAGAGTTTTTCGCCCATAAAAGGATTGTTGAATAATTAGGGTAAACAATCAATTGCGATATAGTTATATCAGCTATGCTTGAATTTAATTATATGTTAATTAATTAATAATTATTAATGATATTATGACTTATTGTGTTGGTATCAAAGCTCAAGACGGAATTGTTTTCGCCTCAGACTCTAGAACAAATGCAGGATTAGATAATGTTAACATTTACTCAAAAATGTTTGTTCATGATGTCGGTGATAGAAGTGTCATTATAGTTACTTCTGGAAATTTAGGTACATCTCAAGCAGTATATAAATCTATTGAAAATGATCTTAAAGGTGACAATGGTATAAATTTAAACACATGCAAAGATTTCGATCAGATAGCATCCTACATTGGATCATTAAACATTAAACATTCAGCACCAAAAGGAATAAACACAGACACAGTTTTATTAGGTTCCTCATTTTTAGTTGGTGGTCAAATTAAAGGTCAACCATTAGAATTATACCTAGTGTACTCTCAAGGAAATTATATTAAACCAGCTGATAGCAAACCTTATCTAGTTATTGGTGAAGTAAAATACGGCAAACCCATTTTAGATAGAGTTATAAAACCAAGCGTATCTATTGGTGATGCATCACGTTGTGCCCTAATCTCAATGGACTCAACTTTAAAAAGTGATTTAACAGTTGGCCCTCCTATTGACTTTGCTGTCTATAAAAAAGATGAGTATAAAATTGCCTCACAAAAATGCTTAAATATTACCGATACTGAATATTCTAAGGTCTGTGATCAATGGTCGGATGGTATCTTTAAAATTTTTGACTCTTTTCCAAGATTTGATTGGGAAGACACAAAATAAGATTATTTTTCCTATAAACTGTAATAAATTCTTAACATAACTGAAATAATAACAACGAAAGGGGATTTTATGTTTATAAAAAAATATCTAAAGTGGATCAGTACGTTTCTAGTTTTAGTGGGAATACTCCTTACTAATTTAAATATATATCCATTAAATATATATTTTCATGGATTAGGAGTTGTTGGATGGACTATTGCAGGATTTATTAGCAAAGATAAGGCGATATTAACTAACTTTGGATTACAAATTCCATTGTTTGTAATTGGTATTTATAAAGTTATTTTTTAAATGAAGAATGTATTGTTTGTATGCACAGGTAATTCAGCAAGAAGTATTATTGCTGAAAGTATAATAAATAACGAGTATGACGATATGTATAAAGGTTTTAGTGCTGGGAGTAATCCAACAGGAAAAATTAATGAAGATGTGAAGAATTATTTATTATCAAAACATTATGATCTTTCAAATTATAGATCTAAAAATTTTAATGAGTTCGTTAATAATCATATTAAAATGGATTACGTGATTACAGTTTGTAATAATGCCAATAACGAAGTCTGCCCTATTTGGCCAAATAAAGATCAAATAATTCATTGGGATATAGAGGATCCTGTTAAATTACTTAATGAAACAAATGACTTAAATAAAAAAGATGAAATAATTGAAAAAGTTTTTAACCATATTAATAAAAATATAAAGGAACTACTTAATGAAAAATAAAAGTCGTTATTTTCTTGCTGAACTATTAGGCAGTTGTTTTTTGGTAATGATTATTGTTGGTTCAGGTTTAATGGCTGAAAACTTAACTAATGATGTTGCTGTGATGTTAGTAGCTAATACTATAGCAACAGGAGCAGGTTTATTTGTACTTATTACTGTTTTTGCTGATGTATCAGGAGCTCACTTTAATCCATTTGTAAGTATCGCAATGACAATAACAGGCAAATTAAAAAAGAAACTATTACCCTTTTATATTATTGCTCAATTAGTTGGTTGCTTGATTGGTGTTGGTTTAGCTAATTTCTTTTTTGAACATGAAATTTATGAATTATCTACTAAGTCAAGAGATGGGATTTATATATTTACATCTGAGGTAATAGCAACATTAGGGCTTATAACAATAATTTTTGGGTCTATGAAGTCAGGCAAAATTGCTGTTGCTGCTAGTGTTGGTCTTTATATTACTGCTGGTTATTGGTTTACTTCTTCAACTTCTTTTGCAAATCCTGCGGTTGCTATTGCTAGAACATTTACAGAATCTTTTACTGGTATTAGTTATTTAAATACTCCTTATTATATTTTAGCTGAGCTTATTGGAATGTTAATTGCTGTACTTATTGTTAAAAAGTTATTTTTAGAAAAAAATTGAAAAATATAAAACTTACCAATCGAATAAGTTTAATTAACAAAAAATTTAAAAAAAAAGAGTTTTATCATTATCTTAAAACTTCTAATCTTTCATTAGTAATACCTAAGATTAAAGACAAATATGTAGTAGTTTCCCAAAAAAGAGTTCCAATTAATAAAATTAATTACGAGTTTCCTTCTGGCATAGTAGAAAAAAAGGAAACAACTCTCCAATCAGCATATAAGGAATTAAGAGAAGAAACAGGATATAGATCAAGATCAAAATTGACTAAAATAATAACTTTTTATAATGAACCTGGAAGACTAACTACTAAAATTACTGGTTATTACACAGAAGACTTAATTAAAATTTCGAAACCAGAACAAGGTATTAGAATTCATCTTTTTAATCAAAGAGAGATATTTAAATTAATATTAAATCAAAAATTCAATAATAGTTCTCATATAGCA
The DNA here is from genome assembly GCA_902558815.1 of uncultured Pelagibacteraceae bacterium. Lineage (GTDB taxonomy): Bacteria > Pseudomonadota > Alphaproteobacteria > Pelagibacterales > Pelagibacteraceae > Pelagibacter. The sequence goes on from CACEFF010000006.1 coordinate 37,859, forward strand.
ATGTTTTTTTATTTAATAACAGTTCTTAAAAAAATATAAACTAAAGGTTGTATCAAAATATCTTTTTTATTTAAGGATTATATGATTAAATCAAATATTAAATAATTCGGAGGCAGTAATGAGAAAAAAACTAAAAAAAAATGAAAAGAAAAAAACAAAGATATTAAAATCAATAGACAAACTTAAAAATAAAATTACAGCAAAAGAAAAAAAATTATCAAGCCTTAATATTAAAATTGCTGGTCTAGAAAAAAAGGTTGCAGAAAAAAAAGCAAAAAAGCTTGCTAAGAAAAATGCAGAGCAGTCTCCTGCATCTATAAATAATTAATTCCAAATCGTCTTTCTCCCTTCTCATTTAAGAGAAGGAAGAAAGTAGTTAATCAACAAAATTTAAATATATGACAGAAAATTTAACTAATTATTTAATTTAAATTAAAATAATGTTACAAAAAAATAACACTCAATTAAAAATAGAATTAAATTTAATTTATCTTGAATTATTTGAGTAAATTACTCTTGGTTCTAAAAATAATTCTCTAGCAAGAGCTTTAAATCTTTTAGTAACTTGTTTTGAGATTATTTCTTGATGTTGTGATGGAATTTTTAAAAATACAGCATTACCTCTTTTATACAATTTAAACTCTTCAAGAAATATCGTAGATATCGAGGTCAATGATTGTGAAAATCTCAATGCTGCTCCAACTTGTTTGCTTGAAAAAATTTCATTATTATTTAAAAAAGTTAGATACTCCATCTTTGGATTATACTTGATACTACAGTACCGCCAATAACATGACAAAGCTAATTGTATTCTTTCTTTATGAGTCAATCTAAGTAAAGGAGTATTTATTGTTTCTTGAAATACCAATTCAGCTTTTTGAAATGCTCCTAATCCCCAATCCATATGACTTAATACACATGCCAGATATAATAATTTCTTATTAAAATGTTCATTGCCTTCAAAAACTGGCTGAATAAAATCATAATATTTTTTATAGTTCGATCCTAGATCACCTCTTTTTTTTGCAATATTCTCAAGTGCTTTATGAAAAATTTCTGATTCTTTTACATCTTTAAAATAGTCAATTGATAAAGAACCTTCACGCAAACCGCTTATAGAACAAATTATATTTCTTGGATTTGTAACTCTCATAATTTCATCAAGTATAATGCAACTATAAGGTAAATACGCTGTTCTAGATTTTGAAATATACTCAACTGTTTTAAGTTTAGATTTATTAAAAGATGAAATTTTTTCAACAAACTTAGATAAAACATTGTTATCAATACTATATTGATGAATTATATGTACCGGATGATTATTTTGAAAAAGATGTAATTTAAATAATGCTCGCCAGGTACCTCCAACTAAATATAGATTATTAAATTTCTTTTTTGAAAGCCATTTTTCTTCTCTTAATAATTTTTTGATATATTTTGCTAAATTTCTTTTTTTAACTATAGGATTATTTAATAATCTTAAAACTCCAACAGGTAATGAGGTTTTATTAGTAACTATATTATTTTCAACTCGAGCTAATTCTAAACTTCCACCTCCAAGATCAGCAACTAATCCATTGACATTTTCAAAGCCTATTTTTACTCCCTCAGCTGAGCATTCAGCTTCTTCTTCACCAGATAATATATTAATCTTAGTTTTAAAAAGTTTTTCAACTTCATTAATAAATGGTTTTGTATCAGTTGCTTCTCTTAAAACTGCTGTTGCAATGATTTTAAGATTTGTGATTTTTGAAACATTTAAAATTTCAGAGAATCTTTTTAAAACTTTTAAAGCATATTCGGTACCAGATCTGTGAAGTTTTTTGGATTTATCTAAATTTTTTCCAAGTTCACAAACTGCTTTTTCATTAAAAAAAGGCACACGAGAAGAACTGAAATCTTCATAAATTAGCATTCTTATAGAGTTTGATCCAATGTCTATTATAGCTAATTTTGCCTGATTTAATTTTAAACTATTTTTACTTTTAATTACTTCCACTTTTAATCAATCTTAAGTGCAGTTGTTTAGGCTGCATTCTTAGTTTAGCTTTACCTCTTCCAGATAAGCTCGGATTATTCATAAAATATTCATGAGCTGAAAAGGAATCGCTCTTACTATATTTAATTTTTTTATAATTACCATCAGCTTCAAGTTCCCAGCTCTGATTAGTATCAAGATAATTTGCCAACATTATTTGATCTAAGATTTGTTCATGAACAGTCTCATTTTCAATTGGGACTAGAAGTTCTACCCTTCGATTTAAATTTCTTGGCATTAAATCAGCTGACGAAATATATACTTTTGCATTTCTATTAGGCATTTTTTTTGTACCATTACTAAAGCAGTAAATTCTAGAATGCTCTAAAAATCTTCCTATGATACTTTTTACAAATATGTTTTCTGATCTATCTTTTACTCCTGGTCTTAAACAACAAACACCCCTTACAAATAAATGAACTTTTACACCAGCATTCGAAGCTTCATAAAATTTATCAATAATTTCTGGATCTACTAAAGAGTTCATTTTTGCCCAAATAGCTGCAAATTTTCCATTTTTAGAATTTTTAATTTCAGCATCAATATTTTCATTTAGGGTTTGTCTCATATTTACTGGCGAAATAGAAATTTTATTTAAATTTTTTGGTTTTGCGTATCCTGTTACATAATTGAAAAACTTTTCAACATCTGATGCCATTTTCTTATCACAACTAAATAAAGACAAATCAGTATAAATTTTAGCATTTACTGGATGATAATTGCCAGTTCCTAAATGAAAATAAGTTTGTATTTTACCCTGTTCTCTTCTTAAAACTAATGATGATTTTGCATGAGTTTTATATTTAGCAAAACCATAAACAATTTGAACACCTACTTTTTCTAAACTTCTTGATAGTTGAATATTAGCTTCCTCATCAAATCTAGCTTTAATTTCAATTAAAGCGGTAACTGTTTTTCCGTTTTCTGCAGCTGTTATTAAAGCTTTAACAATAGGTGAGTCTAGAGTTGTTCTATATAGAGTTTGTTTTATAGCTATAACTTTTTTATCATTTGCTGCTTGGTTTAAAAATTCAATTACTGAGTCAAATGTTTCAAAAGGATGATGAACAACTAAATCTTTCTTTTTAATAGTTTCAAAAAAATTATCATTATATTCTTTTAATCTTTCAACTTCTCTAGGTGTAAAATGTTTAAATCTTAATTTTGGATTTTTTACTTTACATATTTGATCTATATCTTGAATTCCAACAAGGCCAGCAACATCATAAATATAGTCAGGATTTATATCTAATTTATTAGTTATAAATCTTATCAATTCGTTATCACTATTTTCAAGAACCTCTAAACGAACAATATCACCCGTTCTACGTCTTTTTAAAGCCAATTCAAAAGATCTAACCAAATCTTCTGCTTCCTCTTGAATCTCTACATCGCTGTCTCTTATTACTCTAAAAATCATTTTCTTTTCTAAATCATGATCTGGAAAAATTTCATTAGCAAAAAAACTTATTACATCATCTAGAATCACAAATTTCTTATGATTTTTTGAAGACTCAATTTCAATAAATCTAGATAATGCTTTTGGTATTACTATTATTGAGTTTAAAATCCTTTTTTTATTTTTTTTTCTTAACTTCATTACAATTGCTCTTCCTTGATTGATTATAAATGGAAATGGATGTGCAGGATCAATTGCTGATGGTGTTAATAAAGGGTAAATCTCTTCTTTAAATATTTCTAAAAGTTTTTTTTTATCCTTAGTATTTAAATTAACTGGTTTAACTAAATTGATATTATTTTTTTTTAATTCCATAATCAGTTGAATAAAAATTTTGTTCTGTTTTTTTAATAGATTCTTAGTTTCAAGCACTACCTCATCCATTTGCTCTTCAGGTGTCAAACCATCAGAGCTTAGTGAGTCAACTTCTTGTTTTATTTGACTATATAACCCAGCTACACGGACCATAAAAAATTCATCTAGATTAGACCCAGCAATTGATAAAAACTTTACTCTTTCATAAAGAGGATTTTCGATATTTTGCGCCTCTAAAAGTACTCTATCGTTGAATTTTAACCAAGAAAGCTCTCTATTTATATATTTAGATTTCAACTCTTCTTTATGTTGTTTTTTTAAAGCAGTCATATATTTAGATTTTATGTATCAATTATACGTCATGAGACACGCAAAATCTAGTTGGGATGATTTAAGTATTAATGATTTTGATAGACCACTTACTAAAAGAGGCAAGAAAAATGCAAAAATGATTTGTGAATTTTTTGTTAAAAAAAAATTTGAATTTGATTATGCATTAATTTCATCATCAAAAAGAACAAAAAAAACTTTTCAAATTTTATCCAAGAAAATTAATAAGCCAAAAAAAGTTAATTTTTCAAAAGATTTATATTTAGTTGATGAGAATGCAATTGTAAAAAAAATTAAAGAAATATCCAGTGAATATAAATCAATTTTGATTATAAACCATGAACCATCAGTGAAAAATTTAGTACGAAATCTTACAAAAAATCATAATACGAATAATTTTAAACTAATGAATTATAAATTCCCAACAGCAGCATTTGCAAAAATTGAGTTTGATATTAAATCCTGGAATGAAGTTGAGAAAAAGGGAGTATTAAAAAAATTTATAAGACCCAAAGATCTTCAAGATTCTAAAGAATAACCAGCTGATCTTACTGTTCTAATTAATGGTTTTGTATTTTGTATGTTAATTGCTTGTCTTAATCTTCTAATATGAACATCAACTGTTCTAGACTCAACATATATATTTTCTCCCCAAACATTGTTTAAGAGTTGTTCTCTTGAATAAACTCTTTTTGGATTTTTGATAAAAAAATCTAAGAGTTTAAATTCAGTTGGACCCAAAGTAATTTCTTTATCTTTTCTATAAACTCTTTTTGTAATCCGATCTATTTTTAAATCAGTAAATTCTACAATGTCTGATGATGATTGAGGTTTAGATCTTCTCAATAAAGATTTAATTCTAGCATTCAATTCTTTTTGACTAAAAGGTTTAGTTACATAATCATCTGCACCTGTATCAAATGCTTTTAATTTGTCTTCTTCCTCCCCTTTTGCAGTTAACATAATGACAGGAATATCATTAAACTTATTATCTTTTTTTAAGTTTTTACAAATTTCAACACCAGATAATTCTGGTAACATCCAATCCATTAATATTAAATCTGGCTGTTTTAATTTTATTTGTTTAAGAGCATCTTCTCCATTTTCTGAATGACTGACTTTATAACCTTCTTTTTCAAGATTATACTTTAACAAACTAACAATTGATGCTTCATCTTCAGCTATGAAAACATGAGCTGACATAAATCATTTTTCTCCAGTTACAATTGGCTCAGTGCCCTTAGGTCTGTCACCTTCTAAATATTCACCTTTAACTAAATAATAAATTTGTTCTGCAACATTTGTAGTATGATCACCAATACGCTCAACATTTTTGGTCACAAACAACAAGTGAGTTCCATCGTCTAAATTTTTTTCATTTTCTTTAAGATATTTTATAACTTCTTGCATACAAAGATTTGTTAGATCATCTATTTGCTCATCACCTTCCCAAACATTTACTGCCATTGGCGCAGATCTTTCTAAATAAGCGTCTAATGTTGATTTTAATTGTTTTTGAACATTGGTAGATACTCTATTTAGTGAATCTACCAAATTCTTTGGAAGATTTTCATTTAGCAAAAGTGTTCTCTTGGATATATTTTTTGCTAAATCACCTATTCTTTCTAAATCTGAAGACATTTTCAAAGCCGTTACTGTCTCTCTTAAATCAATTGCCATAGGTTGTCTTAAAGCAATTAAATTTACAACTTGTTGTTCAATCAAGGCTTCATATTTATCTATTTTTTCATCATCTTGAATTACATTTTCTGCAATATCGCTATTTCTTGTTGTGATGGCTTGAATTGCTTTACCTAAAGCATCCTCACATGCACTTCCCATTTTAATTATATTAGCATTCAGGTTTTTTAGTTCTTCTTCGTAAGATTTAACTGTATGTGGTGCTTCAGACATTATCCAAACCTCCCGGTTATATAGTCCTGGGTTTTTGTATTATCAGGATTCTTAAATATTTTATCAGTAGATCCATGTTCTATCAATTGTCCTAAGTGAAAAAAACCTGTATTTTGAGATACACGTGCCGCTTGAGCCATAGAATGAGTTACAATTATTATTGTGTGCTCTTTTTTTAACTCATCAATCAATTCTTCAATTTGTGCTGTTGCTATTGGATCTAATGCTGAACAAGGCTCATCCATTAATATAACTTCTGGTCTTACAGAAATCGCTCTAGCAATACAAAGTCTTTGCTGTTGTCCTCCAGATAATCCAGTTCCAGGTTCATGCAATCTATCTTTTACTTCTTCCCATAGTGCAGCTTTTTTTAAGCTAGTTTCAACAATTTCATCCATTTCTTGTTTTGATTGAGCCATACCATGAATTGTTGGACCGTAAGATACATTTTCATATAAAGTTTTTGGGAAAGGATTAGGTTTTTGAAAAACCATACCAATTTTTTCTCTTAGTCTTACAACATCACAACTTTTATCATTGATATTAAAGTCATTAATTAAAATTTCTCCTTTAACACTGCAGATATCAATTACATCATTCATCCTATTAAGACATCTTAGGAAAGTTGATTTACCACAACCAGATGGACCAATTAATGCTGTTACTTGATTTTCCTCAATATCTAAACTTATATTAAAGAGCGCTTGTTTTTTTCCATAAAAAACATCAACATCTTTTGCTTTAATCTTTATCATTTTAACTCCATTTTTTCTCAAACTTATGTCTTATTATTTGGGCAAATAAGTTCATTGTTATTAAAAAGCCAAGAAGGACCATTATACATGCCGAAACTTTTTCTACAAATCCTCTTTCAGCACTTTCAGCCCAAATATAAATTTGAACTGGTAAACTTGCAGCAGGATCCATAGGTGATCCAGGTATCGTGTTAACAAAAGCAACCATTCCAATTAAAATGAGGGGTGCAGTTTCTCCTAAAGCTTGAGCTAAACCAATTATTGTTCCTGATAACGTGCCAGGCATTGAAAGAGGAACAGTATGATGCATTGTGGTTTGCATTCGACTTGCTCCCATAGCAAGTGCTGCCTCTCTTATACTTGGCGGAACTGCTTTTAAAGATGCTCTGGCAGCTATGATTATTGTTGGTAAGGTCATTAAGGACAAAGTAATACCTCCAACTAATGGGGTAGACCTTGGTAGTTGAAATATAGCCAATAAAACTCCTAACCCTAATAGACCAAAAACTATAGATGGAACTGCTGCTAAGTTATTTATATTTACTTCAATAAAATCAGTAAATCTATTTTTAGGGGCAAATTCTTCAAGATAGATTGCTGCTAGAACCGCTACAGGAAAAGCTATCATTAAACAAACAAGTATAGAAAAAATTGAGCCCATAAATGAACTTGCTATTCCAGCTAGTTCTGCTTCTCTTGAGTCAGCATTTGTAAAAAAGCTAATATTAAATTTACTTTCAACCTTACCATTTGCAACAAGTTGATCAAAAATTTTTAATTGATAATCGCTTACTCTTCTTTGATCTTCAGGTAAATCTCTTGGATAATTTCCTTTAAAAACTTGATCTAGATCATCTGAAGCAGTTAAATAAACCTCTTTTGTTTTTCCTATTAAACTAGGGTCATTTAAAAGTTCATTTTTAATTTCTTTTTCAAAGAAATAAGAAACCATTCTCTTCAATTCATTTTCTTGATCCTCATTGGCATTTAGATCTAAATCAGCCATTGATTTTAATGCTATATCGTAATAATCAGCGTCTTGTATGTCCTCTTTAGAAGGGTTTTGTTCTAACATCATTAATTCAGCATCAAAAGTTACTGGAACAATGAGCCAAGTTTTTTGAAAAGCTGAATAGCCAGTTGAAAAAATTTTGAAAATAAAAATTGTTAAAAATAAAAGTGCCATAAAAATTGCACTTTGACCGTATAAGCGAAATCTCTGCTCAGCCTTGTATCTTTTATTTAATAATTGTTCTTTATTTTTATTCATATTTCTCTCTATATTTTTTAACTACTCTTAAGGCCACAATATTTAAACAAAGCGTTACTAAAAATAATGACATACCTAATGCAAAAGCAGCTTGCGTTTTTGGATCACCAAAAGCTTGGTCACCAATTAGAATAACTACAATTTGAGCTGTAATTGTTGAAGTAGATTCTAATGGATTTAAAGTTAAATTGGCAGCTAAACCTGAGGCCATAACAACTATCATTGTTTCTCCTATAGCTCTTGAAACACCAAGCAAAATAGATCCAACTATCCCCGGCAATGCCGCAGGAAAAATAACTCTCTTGATTGTTTCTGATTTAGTTGCTCCCATAGCATAACTTCCATCTCTTAAACTTTGAGGTACACTTGTAATTACATCGTCACTTAAACTTGAAATAAATGGTATGATCATAATGCCCATTACCCCTCCTGCTGCTAAAGCACTTTCAGCTGAAACTTCAAGACCCATAGAGGTTCCTAATTCTTTTAAAAATGGGCCAACAGTTAGGGCAGCAAAAAAACCATAAACAACTGTTGGTATACCAGCTAAAATTTCAATTAAAGGTTTTGCGTATTGTCTAACTTTATATGATGCATATTCAGCTAAATAAATTCCACTCATTAATCCAATTGGGATAGCAACGCACATAGCAATAAATGCAATAAAAAAAGTACCTGCAAAAATAGGGACTGCTCCAAAAGTATCGGAATACATTGTCGGATCTAAAGCCTCAGAAGAATCTCTAACAAAAGCTTTTGCTGGATACCAGTGAGTTCCAAAGACAAAATCAAATAATGGAATTACTTTAAAAAAATCTATAGTTTGAAATATAAGTGAGAAAACTATTCCAACAGTAGTTAATATTGCAGCTAAAGAAGCTGTAAATAAAACTGCGTTTAAAAATTTTTCAACTGGTTCTCTTGTTCTAGAATTAGATGAAATTCTTTTATATGCGTAAGCAACAGAGGCAATAATTGCAGATAATACTATAACAACTTTTGAACTTTGAGCTATTGATCGAAGACTTAAATATTTTTCAGCTGAAGCCTCAATAAAAGGTGTAATTTCTCCAGTGAATTGACCTCGAGACAATGCTTTTGTTTTTTCGTATATTAAATTTAATTCATCATCAAGATAACCTTGATTTGAATAATCACTTAAGATTAATAGTTTTACAATTGTGGGCTCGAAAATTGCCCATAAAGAAAAAATTATAAAGGCTGGTATTGCACACCAGATTGAAAGATAATAACCATAAAATTGTGGTAATGCAGTTAATCTTTTTTTTGTAGATTGAATTGTATATGCTTTTTTGCGTCCAAAATAATAACTTGTGAAACCTAGAAGAACAATAAATGTAAATAATATTAAGTTCAAAGAATCTCCTTTATTGAGGACTGTACTCTTAATTTAAAAAAAAGGGGTCTAAAAAGACCCCCTTTTTTATCATTTGTTAACTGAGGAATAATTAATTACCCATAGCAACTAGTTTGGTAGCATTAGTTCTAGTTGTTTTATACAACTTAGAGTCTAATGGCACTAAACCAATGTCTGCTAGGTAACCACCTTTTCCAATAGCTTTCTTCGTTGTGAATTCTTTCACAAACTCATGTAAGCCTGGAATTACTCCAACGTGAGCTTTTTTCACGTAGAAGAATAAAGGTCTAGCAACAGCATAACTGTAGTCTTGAATAGACTTCAATGATGGTTGTCCACCATCAATACTTGCTGCTTGCAATTTATCTTTTGCAGCTAAGAAATAACTGAAACCAAAGAAACCAAACATATCTTTATCTTGAGTTAACTTTTGGATGATTAAACTATCGTTTTCTCCTACTTCAATAGCAGCACCATCTTCTCTGTAAAGTTTTTGAGGTTTTTTGTATTTTTTATTTCCAGCTTCAAAACCAGCTTTATAAAGAGCTTTAGCTTCTTTAGTCATACCTTTTTTCATTACTAAAGAATTCCAAGCATCTCTAGTTCCTGATGTTCCTGGTGGGATCATCACTGAAATTTTTTGTTTTGGTAAACTAGAGTCAATTTGGTCCCAAGTTTTATAAATATTTGGAACTAATTTACCATCAACAACTGTATGAGCAGCTAGTGCTAAATACAAATGTTCTTTAGTAAAGTTTACTGGTTTTGCATCTTTGCTGTAAGCTAATGTAATACCATCGTTACCAATTACGATCTCAACGATTTCATTTACACCATTTTTCTTACATAGAGCTTTTTCTTTATCTTTCATAGCTCTTGATGCGTTTGTAATATCTGGATGTTGTTCACCTACACCAGCACAGAATAGTTTAGCTCCACCACCAGTACCAGTAGACTCGATTACAGGAGTTTTAAATCCTGAACCACCAAATCTTTCAGCAACAACTGTTGCATAAGGGAATACCGTAGAAGAACCAACTATCTTAATTTGATCTCTTGCTTGAGCAACAGTTGCAATTGAAAGTGCAACTAAAGAAGCAATTACTATAGTTAGTTTTTTCATTATCTTTAATCCTTTCGTTATTTATTAATTAAAAGATGACTGACTCGTATAAATTTATTGAATCTTTAATATTACAGAATTGTTACACTTTTGTTAAAAAGGTAACTTTTTAGTTGTATTTTTTTGAAATAATTATCTGATCAATATCAGTTTCTAGGCCACCAATACATGAAACAGGGTTTACCTGTTCATTAATAGCGAGTTCATTGCTTGGACGTAAAGTTATTTCTAGTTTTACTAAGTTTACTAATTCTTCTCTAATTTCTTCATCATATCTCCAGCTAGGCCATGAACTTGGGGTTGAAAATATAGAGGTTAAATAACTTGTAGCCATAGTATATCTGTAATTACTCAAATTTTCATTCCTCAATAAAAAATCTCTTACAGAATTAAAAATATTCCTACATCTAAAAGAATCTGAAAAATAATTTTCCTTCTTGAGATTTTTATTCATAGGAACAGAAACAATTAAATCAATTGAATTTTTAGAATACGAGGTAACTACGTCTGTATAAAATTCAGCTTCAGTAACTTCTAAATGATCTTTTATAGAAGGATATGAAGTTTTTAAATCTGCTTCTAATCTAAAAATTCCAATATCAAAAACTGTAAGTTGCTGATTTCTTAATAATGTTGTGATATCTTTAGAAAAAACACTTGTTGTTATAGAGCTTAATAAAAAAGCAAAAATCAAAATATTTTTGAATATTTTAACCATATAAAAAATTAATTAAAAGATTAACATTAATCAAGTAAAGAATTGTTAAAAAAATCTTCTAAAACTATTACAATATAACACTTTTTAAATTTAAGTTTTCGCTGGTAAATAAATTTGAATTTCAGTTCCTTGGTTTTCCTCACTTAGAATCTCATAATGTCCACGATGTTGAGTAACTATATGTTTAACTATAGCTAATCCTAAACCGGTTCCACCTACTTTATTACTTTGTTCGAGATCTACTCTAAAAAATCTTTCTGTAATTCTAGAAATATATCTTTGAGGAATACCAACACCTTCGTCTTTAACACTGATCATAAAATTTTTTTCTAACAATTTACCGTCGCTAATTTTGCTTGATATAAAAATAGACTTATTTTCCTTTGAATACTTAATTGCATTATCTAAAAGATTAGAAAAAACAGTTTGTAATTTTTTTTCATCTCCAATAACAATTGTTGGATTTGCGAGAGATAAATTAATATTTAATTTCTTTTTTTTTAAAACAATCTCAAAATTACTGACGATAGTTTTGAAAAGATTATTTATATCAACTAAAGAGTTTGGCCTAATGTGTTCTTCTAATTCAATTCTTGTGAGTATTAAAAGATCATTAATTAAATTTTCCATTCTATTTGATTGATCAGTCATTATTTTCATAAATTTTTTTTTTGCTTTATCGTCTTCTGCCGCTGGACCTTCAATAGTTTCTAGAGATCCTTTGATAGCCATCAAGGGTGTTCTTAATTCATGGCTTACATTTGCTACAAAATCAGTTTTAAATTTTTGTGCTTTTGTAATTTCAGTAAAATCTTTTAGAAATAATACAACAGAATCTGGTTCAGTAAATAAATGAGTTGGGCCAGGAATAATATAAATTTTATAGAATTGATATGATGGGAGGTCTATTTCAACATCAATATTTTTTGTTTTATTTTCTACGATAGCTTTTTCAATATTTTCTATTAATTCTGGTTTTCGAATTATAGAAGATATGTTTTTATCAATTAAATTACTTCCAAATCTTTTTAATGCACTTGGATTGGCATATTTAATTATGTTAAATTTATTTAATGCAAAAAATTGATCTTCAAGCTCATCAATAATTACTCTTTTTGTTTTTTCTTCTCTTTTATTAACTATTGTAGCGGTATTTATTGATTTATTTTTTTTTTGATTAAGTAAATAGAGAAGATAAACTATCACAACTATAAGTAGAATGACGAAATATTCCATAAATTTAGATGGCTTAATTTTGCATCATTACACTTTTTAATGCAAATAAATTAAGGAAAAATTAACTAATGATTTGGTGAAATATTGTTAAAAAATATTTTTGCTGTTTCTTCCCAAGTGAATTTTTTTGCAAATTCAAGACAATCATTTCTGTCAACTTTTAAAGCTTTTTGGGCTGATACTTTAAGATCATTATCTAAACAATCTATTTTAGAGCCCTCAAATATATCTTTAGGACCTGGAACAGGATACGCAGCAACAGGTGTTCCACAATTTAAAGCTTCTGTAACTACAATTCCAAATGTATCTGTTTTGCTTGGAAATACAAAAACATCAGAAGATGCAAAATGTGATGCTAATTCACCATTTGTTTTTTCTCCTAAAAAAATATCTTTAGGGAATTCTTTTTTCAATTTTTTTAAATCAGGTCCTTTTCCTATAATTATTTTTGTACCTTCTAAATCACATTCTAAAAAAGCTCTTATGTTTTTTTCAACTGCAACTCTTCCAACATAAATCCAAATAGGTCTTTTATGAGGTAAATCAATTTTTTTAGGGTTCTTAAAAGCTCCATGATTTCCTCCTCTAGTCCAAGTAATCATTTTATTGTCATCTATACCTATATCGATTAATTCTTTTCTCATAGACTCTGTAGTTACTAAAATTCTCTCAGCCTTATTATGAAAATTTGCTAAGAATTTTTCAGCCCATTTTGCTGGTATAATAGGAAAGTAAAGTTTTAGATATTTATCAAATCTTGTATGGAAACTCGTAGTAAACTTTAGATTATTTTTTAAACAATATCTTCTTGCCATAGTGCCTATCGGGCCTTCGGTAGCGATATGAATTGCATCTGGATTGATTTTCTTTATTAAATTACCAACTCTTGGCCATACATTTATAGACAACTTAATTTCATTATATTTCGGCATCGGAAAAGTAAAAAATAAGTCAGGTGTAATATATTCTATTCTATGACCTTGTTCTTTTAATACATTGCCTGTTTCATGTAAGGTTCTTACGACACCATTTACTTGTGGAAAATATGCGTCTGTAGCAATTAAAATTTTCATTAATTATGAAGCTTTTTTTAATTCTTCAGTTTTAATTGGTTCAATTATTTCTTTATCGTCTAAATATTGTTCTCTTATTTTGTCCCAATATAATATTTCAAAACTACCATCATAATTTTCGGCTAATGCGGTACAAGATTCAACCCAGTCTCCACAATTTAAATAATTGACCCCATTAAAGTCTCTATCCTCAGCATGATGGATGTGGCCACAAATAATTCCATCAAATTTTTTTCTTTTTGCATAATCTGAAAGTGTTTTTTCATATTCACCAATATATTTAACTGCATTTTTGACTTTATACTTTAAAAATTTTGCAAGAGACCAATATTCTTTTCCTCTCAATCTTCTAAAAAAATTAATTATTACATTTAATTTTAATAGTAAATTATAGGCTATTGATCCAAGTTTAGATAACCATTTAGCATGTTTCATAACACCATCCCAAGCATCACCATGAACAACAACATATTTTTTTCCTGCATTTGTTTCATGAATAACTTTATTAACCATATGGATGTCACCAAAATGCATTGGAATAAATTTTCTTAACATTTCGTCATGATTACCCATTATGTAGAAAACTTTGGTACCATGTCTAGCTTTTCTTAAAATTTTTTGGATTACATCATTATGTTCTTGAGGCCAAAAAAAACTTTTTTGCATTTCCCAGATATCTATAATGTCCCCTACAAGATAAAGATTTTCGGATCTTGAGTTTTTAAAAAACTCTAAAAGTTTTTTCGCCTGACAACCCTTGGTACCTAAATGAACATCAGAAATAAATATACTTTTATATTTAAGTAAATTAGGCATTTAAAGACCTATATTTTAATACAACTGTAACACGAATCATGTACTTCTTATTTCATTTGAATGTTACAAATTTGTTAAAAATTTTTTAAGGATTAATTATGTTATGTTGTTTGATTTATAATTTGAATTCTTCCTCTGGAAGAAAATCTATATTCATAAATAGGATTTTATCTAAGTTAAAAGAGAATATTTCTGTAGACTACTTTGAAACAAAAACAATAAATCAAGCTAAGAAAATTTTCAAAAATTTTAATCAAAAAAATTATGATCGATTAATAGTAGCTGGTGGTGATGGTTCAGTTTCTTTTGCAATTAATGAATTAATTAAAAATAATTTTGATTTTAAAGACGATTTTGCCATAGGTTATATTCCTGCTGGCACTGCAAATTTGCTTCAAGCTGAATTATCAATGAATAAAAAAGTTGATGATATAGTAAATGTGTTGGTTTCTAATAATTATAAATCCTCTAATCTTGTAAAAATTAACGATAATTATTTCTTTTTAATGGCTGGTATAGGATGGGATGCAAAAATTGTTCATTCAATTAATTCAAAAATTAAAAAGATTCTAGGTAAAATTATATTTGGTATCAAAGGTTTTCAATATTTCTTGTTTATGAATAATAAAAAGTTAAATGTCACTTTTGATGGTCAATTTTATCAAGCAGACTGGATATTATCTTCAAATACCAAATATTACGCTGGACATCATAAAATAAATAAAACAAATATTTTTGAAGAGAAATTAGTCACCTATATATTTAAAGATTTGACTAGGATTAGTTTATTATATTCAATTTTTTTAATAATTCTTAATGGTGATTTAAGTAAAAATAAAAATGTTATTACTACTTATGCACAAAACATTACAATTGATGGAAATGATTTGATACCTGTTCAAATTGATGGAGATAATTTTGGTTCATATAAAAAAATTCATTTAAATCTATCAAATAAAAAAGTGAATTTTCTTGTAAAATAATTATTTTATTCTTCCATAAATATCTTGGTATCTAACTATATCAGTTTCTTTTAAAATTGAGCCTACTTGTGCTTCAATAATTTTTACTGGTTTTTTATATGGGTTTTCTATTCTATGGATTGCACCTAATGGAATAAAAATAGTTTCATCAGGTTTCATTGTAAAATATTTCTTATTTAAAGTAATTTTAGGTTTACCATGAGTAACTACCCAATGTTCTGCTCTATGATGATGTTTTTGAAGACTTAATATACCTTTTGGTTTTACATATAATTCTTTAATTAAGAATTCCTTGCCATTAAATAGATTTACATAACTACCCCAAGGTCTATGAAATACATTCTTCTTATTAAAATAATGTCTCTTATTTTTTCCATACATCTTACAGATTTCTTTCCAAGATCCTAAATCAGACCAAGGGATATCTAATTTGATAGCGTTTATATCTTTAGTTTTTTCTAATATCGCATAGTCAAAAGATTTTGCTGTTGCTTTGGTAAATGCTTGTTTGTTTAAATAATACACATTACTTTTATATTTTGCTTTTGTTACAGCTTTGTTACAGTTTCGGTAAATATTTGGTTGGTATTTCTTGAAATTATTAATGATTGAGTCTTTTCTCAAATAAAACATTCCAGAATTCCAATAACCTTTTTTACTAATTATTTGTTTAGCTTTTGCTTCTTTAGGCTTTTCTACAAATCTAGATACTTTGTTATTTCTGGTTAAAAAATAACCAAATTCACTTGAAGGCATTGTCGGTTTAATTCCAAATATAAAGATATTATTATGAGTGAGTTTCTTTTGATTTTTTTTGATAGCTTTATTGAATAAACCAATTTTCTCTATCAAATGATCAGCAGCCAAAAACATCAGAGGTTGTTCGTTTGGAATATCTTTGATTAAAGCGGTGCTTAATATAGCTGGTGCTGTGTTTCTTTTAGCTGGTTCTAAAACTATCTTAAATTTTCTTATTTTGTGTTTCTTTAAGTGTTGTTTTACTTGTCTTAAATATTTTGCATTAGTGCTTATGATTGGGGCATCAAATATTGATGCTTTGACTCTTTCTAAAGTTTTACCTAGTAATGTCCAATTACCAAAATCTATAAACTGTTTAGCTTGATGTTTTTTGGCATTAGGCCAAAGTCTTGTTCCAGCGCCACCACATAAAATAACTGGGCGAATTTTCATCAAATTTTTGAATAATCCTTAACTTCTTTTTTCTTACCTGGATGAGTTGGTGCTCCCAAATATGCAGGTCCAACAGTTTGAGCGTATTTCCAAAGTGTTCCTGATCCAAAATCAGATTTTCTAGCCTTCCATTTTCTTTTTCTTGAAGCTAATTGTACTCTTGTTAATCGAACATTAATTGTTCCCTTTTTAGCATCAATATCAATCATATCTCCATTACGTAATAAAGCGATTGGACCACCTAAAGCTGCTTCAGGTCCAACATGGCCAACACAAAATCCTCTAGTTGCTCCTGAAAACCTTCCATCAGTTATTAAAGCAACCTTCTCTCCTTTACCTTGACCATAAATAGCACCAGTTGTTGAAAGCATTTCTCTCATTCCTGGTCCACCTACTGGGCCTTCGTATCTAATAATAATTACATCACCATCTTTGTATTTTTTACTTTGAACTGCTTTCATTGCGCTTTCTTCATTATCAAAACATCTTGCTCTTCCAGTAAATTGTAATTTTTTAAGACCTGCAATTTTTACAATTCCTCCGTCTGGTGCTAAATTACCTTTTAATCCAACCACACCTCCATCTGGTGATAAGGGTCTGTTATAAGCTCTTAAAACTTTTTGTTTTGGATTAAACTTAATTCCTCTTAAATTTTCTTTCATAGTTTTACCAGTAACTGTCATACAATCACCATGAATATAACCACCATCGTAAAGAGTTTTTAATAACATTGGCACACCACCTGCTAACCACATATCTTTTGCAACATATTTTCCACCTGGTTTTAAATCTGCAAGATAAGGTGTTCTTTTAAATATCTTTGCAACATCCATTAAATCAAATTTAATTCCAGCTTCATTAGCAATAGCGGGTAAATGTAAAGCTGCATTAGTTGAACCACCAGTTGCAGCAACAATTGTTGCAGCGTTTTCTAATGCTTTTTTTGTAACAATATCTCTTGGTTTAATTTTTTTTGCTAATAATTCCATAACCATTTTACCACTTAATTTGGCGTACTTATCTCTTTCTTCATATGGAGCTGGTGTTCCTGCTGAATAAGGTAATGCCAAACCAATGGCTTCTGATACACATGCCATAGTGTTAGCTGTAAACTGACCACCACAAGCACCTGCGCTTGGACATGCAACTAATTCTAATTTTCTTAATTCTTTTGCTGACATTTGCCCTGATGAATGTTTTCCAACTGCTTCAAAAACATCTACAACAGTTACATCTTTACCTTTATATCTTCCTGGTAGTATTGATCCTCCATAAATAAAAACACTCGGAACATTTAATCGTACCATCGACATCATCAAACCTGGTAAAGATTTATCACAACCTGCAATACCTACTAATGCATCATAACAATGACCTCTAACAGTAAGTTCAGCACTATCTGCTATTACTTCTCTAGAGATTAATGAAGATTTCATACCTTCATGGCCCATAGCAATACCATCAGTAACCGTAATTGTACAAAATTCTCTTGGTGTTCCACCAAAAGCTCTAACACCCTTCTTAACCGATTGTGCTTGTCTCATAAGAGCAATATTACACGGAGCAGCCTCATTCCATGTAGATACAACACCTACAAAAGGTTTTGAAACATCTTTCTCAGTTTCACCCATTGCATAATAAAATGATCTATGTGGCGCTCTATCAGCACCTAATGATGTGTGTCTACTAGGTAATTTCTTCTTATTAAACTTCCGCATTATAAACTTTCAATTGTTAATGATATTTTTTTGATATCATTTTTTAAATTACTATAGTTAGTTTTTTCTTGTTCAACAATATTTTTTGGAGCTCTATCGGTAAATCCTTTGTTAGATAATCGTTGAGATATTTTGTCCATTTCCTCTTGATATTTGTTCTGTCTTTTAACTAAGTTTTCTTTTATTAGATTTAAATCAACATTCTCATCAAAATAAATCTTAAATATGTCGCCAGATATAACCAATGTGGCTGAGGGTTTTTCTTGCTCTTTATCATAGAAATTATTGATACGACCAAGCTTTTTAAGAATAATTTCATTATTGGTCATTAATGTTTTATTTTTTTTAGCAATTTTATTAATTGAAATATCAATAAATGAACCTGGGCTGACATTTAGCTCATTTTTAAAAGATCTAAGTTCAGAAATAACATTGATGATATCTTCTACATCTTTCATAGATTGATCTTTCTTAACTTTGCCTGTTGGCCAATTAGCGTGCATTAAGAAATTCTTATCTGATTTATCAAATTTATTTTTTAACCAGATTTTCTCAGTAACAAATGGAATAAATGGATGAAGAATAACAAGTATTTGTTTAAATATATAAGCTGATACTTCTTTTACCTCTTTTTTAGATTTTTCATCATCTGAAAACAGAATAGTCTTTGAAAGCTCAATATACCAGTCGCAATAAGAATGCCAAGCAAACTGGTATGCATTTTTTGCTGCTTCATCAAATCGGTAATCTTTAAGATTCTTCTCAATTTTATCTTTGGTTTGAATTAGTTCTGAATAAATCCATTTATTAATATTTAGTGTAGTTTTAGGAACTTTATCAGTTTTGTTAAAATCACATTTATTGGTAATTAAAAAATTATTAGCATTCCATAATTTATTTAAAAAATTCCTATACCCCTTAACTCTATCTTCTGAAAGTTTTACATCTGTTCCTGGTGAGGCCATTGAAAGAAGAGTAAATCTTAAAGCATCTGCACTATACTTTTCAATTAAATCTAATGGATCAATCACATTTCCTTTTGACTTAGACATTTTTTGACCTTTTTCATCTCTAACTAAAGCATGAACATAAATATCTTTAAATGGTTCTTTGTTTAAAAATTCCATCCCAAACATCATCATTCTAGCAACCCAGAAAAATATAATATCAAAGCCGGTGACTAAAACAGTTGTTGGGTAAAATTTTTTAACAAAATCTTTTTTATCAGGCCAACCTAATGTTGCAAAAGGCCATAAACCAGATGAAAACCATGTATCTAAAACATCAGGATCTCTGGTAATTATTACATCTTTTTTATAAAACTTTTTAGCCTGTTTTTTTGCATCAGTTTCATTAGTTGCAACAAAGATCTTTTTATCAGGTCCATACCAAGCTGGTATTTGATGACCCCACCAAAGTTGTCTAGAAATACACCAAGGCTCAATATTATTCATCCATTGAAAATAAGTCTTTGACCAATTTTCTGGAAAGAAATTTGTTTTTTTTGATTTAACTATTTGCTTAGCTTTAACAGATAATTTTTTTGCATTTACAAACCATTGCTTTGTTAAAAAAGGTTCAATAACTGAATTTGATCTATCCCCATATGGTACTTTATTTTTAATATTTTCTTCTTTAACAAAAAAATCTTTTTCTTTTAATTCGTTTAAAATTTTTTTACGTGCATCAAATCTATCTAATCCAACATAATCACTAGGTGCATTATTATTAATTTTTCCATCCTCAGTGAACACATTAATAATTTCTAGCTTATTTCTTTGTCCAACATCATAATCATTAAAATCATGAGCTGGGGTAATTTTTAATGCACCAGTTCCTTGTTCTGGGTCCGCGTAATTGTCTTTTATAATTTTTATTTTTCTACCTACAATTGGGATAGTGACAGTTTTGCCCACATATTTTTTAAATCTTTTATCTTTGGGATTAACAGCAATAGCTGTATCACCAAGCATTGTTTCAGGTCTTGTAGTTGCAATAGTTATAAAATCTGATGAATTATCTATTGGATATCTAATATAGTAGATCTTTGAGTTCATTTCCCTTTGATCAACCTCTAGATCGGATATTGCTGTTTTTAAAACTGTGTCCCAATTGACCAATTTTTCTGCTTTATAAATTAATTTTTTTTTATGAAGTTCAACGAAAACTTTCACTACTGATTTTGATAGATTTTCATCCATTGTAAAAGCATTTCTAGACCAATCACATGAGCACCCAAGCTTTTTAAGCTGATTAATAATAATGTCCCCATATTGATTTTTCCATTCCCACACTTTTTCGATAAATTTTTCTCTGCCTAAATCATTTTTATTTAAATTGTCTTTTTCAAGTTTTTTTTCAACAAGAGCTTGAGTGGCAATTCCAGCATGATCAGTTCCTGGTTGCCACAAAGTTTCATAATTATTCATTCGATAATAACGAACTAAAAGATCTTGAATGGAATTATTTAGAGCATGACCCATATGTAAACTTCCTGTTACATTAGGTGGTGGAATAACAATTGAGTATTTTTTTGAATTTTTCTTTGGTTTAAATAATTCGTTTTTTTCCCAATATGAATAAATATTATCTTCTACTTCAGAATGTATATATTTATCACTATTCATGGATTAAGTAGTTTATAATTTATTAATCTAAATTAACAATAATCAAATTAAATCGTTATTTAATAGACTAATCACAAATATTTTATATAAAACTCCTTGTAGCTATCTACTAAAACATCTGGCAACGTGGCGGAATGGTTACGCAGAGGATTGCAAATCCTTGTATCCCGGTTCGATTCCGGGCGTTGCCTCCAAAAAAATTCTTGTTTTAGTCTTAAAAGAAAGTAAGTTGAGATTTTTAATATTCCTCGGTAGCTCAGTTGGTAGAGCAGTTGACTGTTAATCAATTGGTCGCAGGTTCGAGTCCTGCCCGAGGAGCCAAAATTACCCAACCTTTGAAATACTGCTACTTGCTACCTGTAAAGATTTGTTAAACTTCAATTTTTGGTCAGCATTTAATTCAGAATATAATTTAACTAAAAAATTATAGTTCACATTCATGTGACCTTCTTGTGATTTTTCTAAATTTATTAGATATTCTGAAAAATCCTCAAAAAAATAATTAATTGGAACTTTTAAATAATTCGAAAGCTGTAAAAGTCTTATCGAACTAACTCCATTAGTTCCTTTTTCATATTTTTGGATTTGTTGAAACGTAACATTTATTGCTTTAGCTACTTTTGTCTGTGTCAAACCTAAAGCAAGTCTTCTAAGTTTAAGCTTATTGCCTAAATGCTTATTAAAATTATCTTCCATTAAGACCCCTCTTAAATTTTTAAAAACTTATTGAACTAGTTTTTAATACCTACTGCAACAATATTATTTTTTATTTTTTGAGTAAAAAGTGGAAATTTAGAAAATATGTCAAGCATTACTTCTGCTCAAAAAAGCAAAATATATCTTGAATTTATAGTTGACTATAGTATCTGGCTTAAAAAAAGTTTGGTTCTATCGCTCTTTGGATTAGCGAAAAATTCCTTTGTATCAGCCTTTTCTACAATCATTCCTTCATCCATAAATATCATTTGGTCTGCAACTTCTTTAGCGAAACCCATTTCATGAGTAACCACGATCATGGTCATTCCTTGTTTTGCTAAATTAACCATTACATCTAGCACCTCTTTAATCATTTCAGGATCTAGTGCAGATGTTGGTTCGTCAAAAAGCATTATTTTTGGCTCCATACATAAAGCTCTAGCTATAGCTACTCTTTGTTGTTGCCCACCAGATAATTGTCCTGGATATTTTTGAGCTTGATCTAAAATTTGTACTCTTTCTAAGTGTTTAAGCGCTAATTCCTCAGCTTCTTTCTTTGGCATTTTTTTAACCCAAATTGGAGCTAATGTGCAATTATCAAGAATTGATAAATGTGGAAATAAATTAAATTGTTGAAACACCATTCCAACTTCTGCTCTTATTTGTTCTATATTTTTTGTATCCTCTGTTAATTCAGTTCCATCAACTATGATATCACCTTCTTGATGTTCTTCTAATCTATTTATACATCTTATTAATGTAGACTTACCCGAACCAGAAGGACCACAAACAACAATTTTTTGTTTTGGTTTTACTTCTAAGTTAATTCCTTTTAAAACTTGGAAATCTCCAAACCATTTATTCATATTATTTATTTGGATTATATTATCTGACATATTTTTTAACGATCTGTTTTATATTTTTGTTCTAAATTATAGCTATATTTACTCATTGCGTAACAAATAATCCAGAAAATTATTGCTGCAAATACATAGCCTTCCATTGCAAAACCTAACCATTCTGGATTTGTTTTAGCTAAATTTAACATTCCTACTATTTCTAGAAGTCCAACAACAAAGATCAATGGTGTATCTTTAACTAAAGCTAAAAATGTATTGGCTATTCCTGGAATTACAAGTTTTAAAGCTTGAGGTAATATTACAAAAATGTGCATTCTCCAATATCCCATTCCCAATGATTTTGCAGCCTCGTATTGTCCTCTAGGAAGAGCTTGAAGGCCTCCTCTTATAACTTCAGCAACATAAGCTGCTTCAAATAATGAAATAGCTATTATACATCTCACTAATTTATCAATAAAAAAGTCTGCTGGTAAAAACATTGGAAACATTACCGCTGACATGAATAGTACTGTGATTAAAGGAACACCTCTCCAAAATTCAATAAAGCCTATGGATATGTATCTAATTAAAGGAAATCCAGATCTTCTTCCAAGTGCAAAAGCCATACCTATTGGAAAGCAAAAAATTAAACAGAAGAAAGAAATTATAAAAGTTAATGACAAACCACCCCAAGCTCCAGTTTCAACCCAGTTTAAACCATCTAATTTTCCTAATTCAATCAATTCTTCGTAAAAAATAAAATATTTTAATAACACGTAAAGAGCAAAAGGAACTATTAAGAAGTAATAAAACTTAAACTTACTAGGAATAAAAAAACCAATAATAATAGAAAGAATTGCAGCAATTATTCCATATGAAAAATCAAAGAATACTGGGCCACCTGATATAAAGAAAAATATAAATAAGAATGCAATAAAAGGATAAATAACAACGTAATAAAGAGTTAAATATTTTTTAAATCTATCAGTTGCAAAATAACCAACTGAACCGAGTAAAGCTAAAGCTATAAAAGATAAGTTTATTCTCCATTGTTCTCCATTAGGATACATTCCATACATAAATCTTCTCATCCAAACTTTGATATAAGTCCAACAAGCACCTGTGCCTGTACAAACATCTTTAGAATCACCTGCAAAACTAGCATCTACAAAAAACCAACTCAAGATAGGAGGAATTGATTTTAGTATTATGAATATAATCAATAAAGATAATACTGCGTTAAAATTATTGGTATTAATATGCTTATTTAATAGATCTAATTGTTTAATACCGCTTAGTTCAATTCTTATAAAATAAAGACCAATAAACCCAACTATTAACGGAAAGAAAAAACTTAAAAAATTAGGCAAAAAACCTATAAAATTAAGACTAAAAAACGAATTTAAAAAAACATCTAAAACACTAATAAAAAACAAAAATGAGCCTAAATACAAAAAAGTGTAAAGGTTAGATTTATCTGGTTTTAAAAAATTAATTTTAGACATTATTTTTCTGTTATTGCAATTTTATTATTGTACCAATTCATAAATAATGAAATTGAAATACTTAATGATAAGTAAGTAAACATTGTAATAGAAACTATTTCAATTGCTTTACCAGTTTGCATTAAAGCAGTTCCTGCAAAAACTAATACTAAGTCAGGATAAGCTATTGCAGCAGCAAGGGAAGAATTTTTAGTAAGATTTAGATATTGGTTTGTTGTAGGTGGAATTATTATTCTCAGGGCTTGAGGCATCACTACTAGTTTTAGTACTTGATTTTGAGTAAGACCAATAGATGCAGCTGCTTCTTTTTGGCCTTTACCAACACCTTGAATTCCTGCTCTAACGCATTCTGCAATAAAAGTTGCTGTGTATAGTGACAAAGATAAAGCTAATGCTATTAATTCGGGTGGCAAACTTACACCACCTTCATAAATAAATGATGTAGTAGCTAATTGTTTTAAAACAGGAACTTCAAATGATAATCTTACACCTCCGATTAAAAAACTTAAAAGAGGTAAAATTAAAATTAAACCTATTGATATTAACAAAACTGGTGTTTGTTTACCTTGAGTTTCTTGTACTCTTTTTGCACGATTACGAATAACTATTATTGCAATAATTGCAGCAATTATTGAATAAAAGAAAATATTAAAATTTTGCCAAATAAATGCAGGAACAAATAAACCTTTAATTGTTAAGAATGAAATTCCAAACATTGCCTCAGCATCCTGTGGTAGTGGTAAAGCTCTTAGCGCAGCAAAATACCAAAAAAATATTTGTAAAAGTAATGGGATATTTCTAAAAAATTCTACGTAAAAAGCAGCAAATTTATTGATTAAATAATTAGGGGATAATCTTGCAATACCAACTATGACACCGAGTATAGTTGCAATAATAATTCCAATAACAGAAACAAGTATAGTATTTAATAAACCTACTAAATAAGCTCTAAAATAAGAATGAGATCCATCATATTCAATTAAAGAAAATTGAACATCAAATGATGATTCTTGTGATAAAAATCCATAACCAAAGTCAATACCTCTATTCTCCATATTGACTTGAGCGTTATAAGTAAAGAATCCAAAGACAAGAACAACAGCTATAACTGTCATTAATTGCGGGCCTATATCTTTAAGTTTAAAATTCACAGTTGGGATAATATATGAGTTTATAAAAAAAAGGGCTAGTAAAAACTAGCCCTTTTTATGTAATTTATAACTTAAATTATCTTGATGGTGGAACGTATAAAATACCACCTTTAGTCCATAATTCATTTGGACCTCTGTCTGGTAAAATACCAGTGTCAGCTATATTTCTCTTATAACTTTCACCATAGTTTCCAACTTGTTTGATAATCCTTAAGTTCCACTCATTATCTAAACCGAATGCTGCACCCATTTCACCTTCAGCACCAACAAGTCTTTTGATTTGTGGGTTATCTGAAGTTTTCATTGAGTCTGCATTAGCTGAAGTAATTCCGTATTCTTCTGCTTCGATCATAGTGTTCAAAGACCATCTAACGATATCTTCCCATACTGAATCACCTTGTCTAACAACTGGTCCTAAAGGTTCTTTAGAAATAGTTTCTGGTAGAACAATGTGTTCATCAGGGTTTTTCATTTTTGTTCTTTGAGCAGCTAAACCAGATTTATCAGTAGTGTAAGTATCACATCTACCTGCATCATAAGCAGCTACAACTTCGTCAGCTTTTTCAAAAGCAACTGGCTCATAAGAAATTCCTCTAGAATTAAAGAAGTCTCTCATGTTTAACTCAGTTGTTGTACCAATATTTGTACAAGCTGAGATACCATTTTTGAATTGACTAGTTGAAGTAATACCTGAACTTTTTCTTACCATGAAACCTTGTCCATCGTAAAAGTTCACACCTACAAAAGTAAGTCCGATATCAGCATCTCTTGAAAGAGTCCAAGTTGTGTTTCTTGATAAGATATCAATCTCACCAGAAGTAAGAGCTGTAAATCTTTCTTTAGCACTTAATGGTGTAAACTTAACTTTGTTTGCATCACCTAGTACTGCAGCAGCTACCGCTCTACATACATCAACGTCAACACCAGTCCAATTTCCTGCTGCATCAGCATTAGAAAATCCTGGAAGACCTTGAGATACTCCACATCTTACAAAACCCTTTTTTTGAGTGTTTTTAAGTGTTTTAGATTTTTTAGCAGCCATAGACTCTGTTGTAAAAGTGAACAACACAGCTACCATAGCAACTAAAGAAGTTAATTGTTTTAAGTATTTAAACATATTTCTTCCTATTGTTTATTTATTTGTTAACAAATAATTCAAAATAACTTTTGAATATCTATAATTTAAACATGTAAGAAAATGCTCTGCAACATAAAATTAAATCAAAACAGCTATGATAATGTTGCAAAACAAACCCATTTTGAACTCAAAATGGCGCGCCCTGGAGGATTCGAACCTCCGACCCTCGGTTTAGAAAACCGATGCTCTATCCAGCTGAGCTAAGGGCGCAACGTAATTGAAGTATACGTATACAATATTAAATTAATTTTTAAAAAGAAATTTTTTCAAAAGAAGTAAAATTGTTAACAATTCAATTCTACCTATAATCATAAAGAAAATGAGTATGTATTTTGTTAAAAAATGAAGATTATTAAAATCAAATCCAGCTAAACCATAAATTGAAGAATTTACTGTATTCATCAAAGTTAAAATTGACAGTTTAAAAGAACTTTCAAAATCAATGCCGTTAAGACTTAAAAGTGAAGTCAGTAAAAATAAAGAAATAATAAATATCAAAATTGTTAAAAAATATTTATTAATTTCATTAAAATCAAAATTAATTTTGGTGAATATTAGTCGGTTCATAAATATATTTTTTGGTCTGCTAAATGACAAAATTTGATTCATTGAATACTTAAATAATGAGTAAACTTTAATAAATCTTAAACCTGAGCTAGTTGAAAAAAAAGAACCACCTATAATTACTAAAATTAAAAATATAAAAATTAAGTTTGATCTTTGGTCATCTAGAGAAAAGCCAATATTTGAAATACTGGTGGAGATAGACAAAAGATTATTTGAGTAATTACTGTTAAAACTAAAAAAAAGAAAAAAAATTGAAATTATAATAATATAGTAAATAATTAAGTGTAAATCTTCGTAAAAAAAATTAATATTTTTATTCTTTATAAAGATTAGATTATAGCTAAAAAAAATACTAAAAAAAGAAAGTAACATTAATAAAGACAAAATGATTACTTGAGAATTTTCTCTAATAATATTTGAGAGATCATTTACAGGTAAAAATCCTCCAGATGAAATGATTGTTAGAGCTAGATTTAATGAGTCAAAGGATCTTATAGAAAAAATGTTTAAGATAATAAAAATTAAAAGAGTTAACCCTGAGTAAAGAAAGAAAATCTTTATTGCTTGTTTAAATATCTCGGAACTATTAAATGATATAAAGTTGGTTAATGATTTTTTAAAGTTATCATCATAAATATCAATTAAGAATATAATGGAAAATAGAAAATATAATCCACCTATCCATTGAGATGAGGATCTCCACAAAATTAAACTTTGATCAATATGTTTAATGTTTTCAAAAATAGTAAAACCAGTTGATGTAAAACCTGATACAGCTTCAAAGAAAGAATTTAAAAAAGTGAGGTTATATATACTTAAATAAAATGGAATCGATAAAATTAAAGGCAATAATAAGTAGCCTAAAAATACAGTTAAAATTTTATTATATATATTTGGTTTTTTTCTAGAAATCTTTATTTTATAAAATAGTACTGAAATTACTAATGAAATTATTAAACACCAATAATACGTATCTAAGTTAAGATATAGATTAAGATAGTAAGAGTAAATTATATTAAAGAAAGATAAAATTGTTAATAATCCAAAAAAAAAGCTTAAAAATCTAATCTGTAATCCAAACATCTAATTAAACTGAACTTAATCTAAAAATATTTTCGACAAAGGAAATTGAATCTTTTTTAGCAATAAAAACAACTTGATCATCTTTTTTAAAAATAAAATCAGATCTTGGAATGATAACTTTTTTTTCTCTTAAAACAGCACCAATTCTTACTTGTTCTGGAAGGTTTGAATTTTTTAATTCTTTATTTATTAACTCTGATGTTTCAATAATTTCTGCCTCAATAACTTCATATTCACCATTCGAAATAGTATAAGCGTTTTCTATAGTCCCTTTATGGATATGTTTCAAAATACTTGAAACAGTATTCATACGAGGGTCAATCAAATCATCAATTTTTAAAGATGACTGAAGTAAAGAATAATTTGGTTTATTAATTAATGCCATGGTCCTTTTATCTTCAATTTCTTTTTGATCTTTAGCAAATTTTTCAACTAAAACACTTACCATTAAATTATCTTCGTCATCATTAGTAAGGGCTAATACAGTTTCCGCTTCATCTAAATTAGCTTCAATTAAAACTTCCTCGTCCAGACCATTGCCATTAATAATAATCGTATTATTTAGTTCATTTGCTAAATATTCTGCACGATCTTTATTTTTTTCTACAATCTTTACTCTTACTGCCTCTAAAGTTTCCTCAATATTTTTAGCAAGATTATACCCAATATTGCCTCCACCAATAATTAAGATTTTTTTTGAAATTTTTTCTTCATGCCCAAAAGCTTTTAAGGTTTCAGCCATTTGTGAAGAATTGATTAATACATATATTTTGTCATCTTTTTTAACAGTGTCTGTTTTTTTTGGAATAAAAAATTTTTCTTCTCGATTTATACCAATTATATTTGCTTCAAGTTTAGGGTATTTTTTCGTAAGTTCATTAAATTTAATATTTATTGATTTGCAATTTTCTTTAATAAGGATTTCTAGCAATCTTATTCTATTATCTGCAAATGGCACGCTATCTAGCGCTCCTGGCGCTTCTAATTTTCGTTGAATTGATTTTGCAATTTCAATTTCTGGAGAAATAATTACATCTATAGGTAGATTTTCCTTACTATAAACTCTTGTAAATTTAGGGTTTAAGTAGTCTTGAGATCTTATTCGAGCAATTTTTTTTGGAATATTAAAAATAGAAAAAGCTATTTGACATATCAACATATTAATCTCATCATTTCTTGTAACTGCAATAATCATATCCGTTTCGGAAGCGTTGGCTTTTTCAAGAATTGATGGGTATGTAGCTTTTCCCACTATTGCTTTAACATCTAAACTATCATTTATTTTTTGTATATCCTCACTTGATTGATCTATTACAGTTATAGAGTGACCTTGATCACTCAATAATTTTGAAATAGTAAAGCCTACTCTTCCAGCGCCACAAATAATGATATTCATTTAATTAAATTCTTTTATTCCTAAAACTTTAAGTTTTCTATGTAATGCACTTCTCTCCATGCCTACAAAATTTGCTGTTTTTGATATATTTCCATTAAATTTTTTTAGTTGAATAGTTAAATACTCCTTTTCAAATTTTTCTCTAGCTTCTTTTAATGGTACAGATAGGTCATTTTCGGTAATTCTATTATCAAATTTATCATTTTTTAATGATTCTTTAACTATATCAGATACTTTATCCTTTGTGTCAGGCTGTAAAATAGCTATCCTTTCGATAAGATTTCTTAACTCTCTTACATTTCCATGCCAATCATGATTTAAAATATAAGTATCATTTTCATCAATTCTCAATTCTTTAATATTATAGTTCTGTGAAATTTTTTTTGAAAAATATTTAATTAATAGTGGTATATCTGAAATTCTCTCTTTTAAAGGTTTAATATTGATTTCAAATACATTCAGTCGATGATAAAGATCCTCTCTAAAATTTCCAATTTTAATTTCTTCTTTAAGATCTTTGCTGGATGAGCAAATAAGTCTTACATCAACATTAACATCGCTATTCCCATTTACTCTTTTAAATTTTTGATCAATCAAAACTCTTAAAATTTTTGATTGAATCTCAAGAGGAATTTCTGATACTTGGTCAATTAACAACGTTCCTTTGTTAGCTTTTTCTAGTGCTCCATAAGAGATTGATCCATCTTTTTTTTCTTCACCAAACAATTCTAATTCATATTTATTGGTATCTAGCAATGCTCCGTTTAAGATAATAAAAGAATTTTCATTTCTTTTAGAGTTTTTATGAATCTTTCTTGCTATTAACTCTTTTCCAGAACCTGAGGGTCCATTAATAATTATTCGACTTTCCGTCAAAGAAATTTTATCAATCTGTTCTTTAATAGATAAAATATTTTTGCTATTTCCTACAAATTCATATGAAGAAAATAATTTGTTTTCATATTCTTTATTTTGAACTTTAAGGTTCAAATTTTCAACCGCTCTATTTATAAAATTCATTAATCTTGGCTGATCAAATGGTTTTTCAATAAATTCAAAGGCTCCAAGTTTAAGTGCATTGACTGCCATTTCAATGTTGGCATGACCAGTTATCATAATTACTGGAACATCTTTATTTTTAGATTTAATATGAGAAAGTAACTTGATACCATCATTATCTCCTTTGTCTAATTTTACATCTAAAATTGCAACATCAGGTATTTTCTTATCAATCTCGTTTAATGCTTGATTGTAGTTTGCTGCAATTCTTGTTTGATAACCAGCATCTAATATTAATTCATTAAGAATTTTTCTTATATCTGCATTGTCATCAACTATAAGTATTTCTAATTTCATTTATTTTTTTAAATTA
>CACEFF010000007.1 GCA_902558815.1 uncultured Pelagibacteraceae bacterium
TCAAAGAATAGAGATAATAAAGTATCAAGAAATATTACTAATTATTTTCTATCAACAATTGTTGCTGACCATTGAGCATCAGCCATTTTTTTTCCTTCTACAAAAGCTTCACCTTTATATTTCCATACTCTACCATGAGATCTAATTGCTTCTATTTTCAATTCTAATCTACAGTCTGGAATAACAGGATTTCTAAATCTTGCTTTTTCAACACTCATCAAAAAAACAAGCTTATTTTCATATGTTTCTTTATCAATTCCATGTGCCGTTAAAGCAGCAGCAGCTTGACCAAAGGCCTCTACTATAATTACTCCAGGCATAACTGGTTGGCCAGGAAAATGACCATTAACATAAAATCCATCCTTTTTCACATTCATAATAGCAGTTGCTGAATGTAATTTTTTAATATCTAAAAGCTCGTCTATTAGCAACATTGGTTCACGATGAGGAAGCAATTCAAGAATTTCGGACTTATCTAATTTCATAATAAAATTATTAATGTTTTAAAAAGTAGTACCTAAATTAAATCTAAAAGTTTCTGTCTTATCTGAAGATGCTTTTGAAATTGGTTGAGTGAATGAAAAACTTAATGGACCAACAGGCGTTAATAAATCAACTCCTAAGCCAGTCGAACTTCTTAAAGTCCCAGAGTCATCAATACTATTATCATAATCAACACCCCAGACATTTGCTGCATCTATAAAATAAGAAAAATCAATATTTTCAACTGTACTAAAAATAAACGGTAAGTTTGTGGATAAATTAACAGCTGAAACGTAATTTCCACCAATGTAATCTCCATTTTCAACAGGTCCGATCTTACCTTTTTCAAATCCTCTTAATCTCGAATATGGAACATTTCCTCTTTTAGAAATCCTAACATCTGATCCATTAATTGAATTAACAGTTTTCAAATATAATGAAGCTTTACCAACCATATCCTTGCTACTACTTAAAGGTTTGTATCTTGAATGAGTAAATATATTTGCAACTTCACCATTATCAGAAACCATAGGTATAGTTTGGTAAAAGTTAGTTCTATGTCCTTTAGATGGCCTATAATAAGAGTCCCTCATATCGTAAGTCAAACTATAATTAACATAAAGATCTTCATAAGTTCCTTTTTGTTTTTTTAGATTTTTAGAGGCGTTTGAATTCGTTTTTAAGTCCTCAATATTTATATCTATCTCTGGTTTAAAAAAAAGATTTTCATATTGTTCAAAACTTGTTCCTAATGAAAAACCAATATTCGAAACTTTATAACCAAAATCTGATAAATTATCTGATGTTGATGACTCTAAACTAGTAAATAAAGTGTTGTCAGAATAATTAAAATTTGGTCTAGCATATACGAATTTTCCTTTTATACTTTCCTCAGAGATTTCAAAATTAGTATCTAAATTTATCCCCTTTCCTAAAAAATTCTTTTCTTTTAAACCACCACCCAAAGTGGATCCTGATGTTCCTACTCCAGCACCTAATGAAATTTCCCCAGTTGGTTGTTCTTCAACTTTAATATTAACAACCTTTGTGTTTCCAGAACTTCCATCTAAAATTTCACTCTCAACTTTTTTAAATATTCCAAGAGATTTAACTTGATTTATAGATTTATTGAATAAAATTTTATTTAAAGGATCTCCCTCATCAACTATAAGATTATGCCTAACAACTTCTTCAATTGTGTTGAAATTTCCAATAATATTAATTCTTTCAACATAAAATTTTTCAGAATCTTTGATTTTGAAATTAAAATCAATCTTGTTATTAGCTATAAACGTTTCTTCCACTTCAGCATTTATAAAATCATAAAGCTGTAAAGATGCAATATTATCTACCTCATCAAGAATTAAATTAATACTGTCTAAAGAATATTCTTGGTTTTGCAATTTTTTAAAGATTTTTTGAATTTTAACAAAATCTTCCTCTTTGTAGTCAGTGGGCAAATCTAAATTAAAATTATTAAAATAAAATTTTTTTCCTGAGTCTATATTGTATACTAATTTAAAAAAACCATCCTTATCAAGTTCAGCAAATGAATTTAAAATTTTAACATTATAGAAACCTTGATTTTTATAAAAGTTTTTTAACAATCTCTTATCAAGTTCAATCAACTGTGCATTTAAATAAACTTTATTAGAAACGAATTTCCAAAACTTGTGTTCTTCAGATGCAATTATTTCACGTAACTTCTTGTCTTTAATCTTTTTATCACCTAAAAAAGCAATACTTTTAATTTTAGCTTTTTTTCCTTGATCAATATTTATTTTCAATCTGACAGAATTTAGATTTTGATTTCTACTTATTGATGTTTCAACTTTTGCAAAATAAAATCCATTTGCTTTTAAAACATTTTTTATTAAATCTATATCTCTTTTAATTAGGTCATCAGAAAAAGACATTCGATTTTTTAAATTCATTACTTCATCTAATTTTTCTAACAAAGCGTTGCTTTTAATTCCTGTAAATTCTATATCTTCAATAATTGGATTTTCTATTACGGTAATGTTTAATATGTTGTTATCAAATGTTAACTCAACATCTTTAAAGAAATTACTATTATACAAATTTTTTAATGACCGATTTAACTTATCATTATTGAAATCACTGCCTGTTGCAATATCACCTAATACTAAAATTGTTTCATTGGAAATTCTTTTATTACCATTTATCTGAATCTTATTGATAATGTCTGATAAGCAATTAGCTATAGAAAGTAAAAAAATAATAAAACTTTTGAGTATTATTTTATTCATAAGAGAACGCTTTATATACTGAAAGTATCCATTTTTAAACTTACATAATTTCTTAAACGATATATATCTTGTACATTTTTAGGCTTAATTTTCTTAAATTTTTGAAATTCTTTTAAATTTGAAAATTTAATTATTAAATTGATTAATTCTTTAAAACTAATCTTTTTTTTCAAAAATTTTAGAACTAAATAATCATTTATCGTAATTAAAATAGTTTCATATAATGATGAATTTTTTGGCAAATTATTTAATATTTTAACCAACGGAAATTTGACTAAATCAACTTTTTTTAAATTTAGATTATTTAAGATATTTAGATTTAAGATTTTTGACTTATATCTTTTCATCTCTGAAGTATATAAGGAATTATGAATAGGTATCTTCATGTCAGGATCATGAACAAGTATTTTATTTAAAGCGTTTTCAAATTTAACAATAGCATGAATATATGATTTTGGATGAGTCAAAATAGAAATCTTATTATAAGAAAGATCAAAAATGTTTTTGGCTTCAATTACTTCAAAAACTTTATTCATTAATGTAGCAGAATCTATTGTAATTTTTTTTCCCATTCTCCAACTTGGGTGTTTTAAGGCATCAGAAAGTTTAATCTTGTTGAATTTATCATTTGGAAGATTTATGAACGGACCTCCAGAAGCAGTAATATATATTTTATCTATAGTTTCAGTTTTGTTATTATCAATCAAAGACCAGATAGAAAAATGCTCAGAATCGACTGGTACAAATTTAGTTTTATAACGATCTAATCTTTTTTTGATTAGGTCCCATGCACATATTATTGATTCTTTATTAGCTATCGCTATTGTTTTTGTTTTTTTAATGATATTTAAGGTTGGTTCTAATCCATCCAACCCAGTTATTGAACTCATAGTATAATCAACCTTATTTTTAAGTATTTTATGTAAATTTGAATAATCATTGTAAATTTTTAAATTCATATTCTTTCTCTTTAAAAAATTATAGCCTTTTAAATCTGTGATAATTAAATTTTTAACATTCAATAATTTGGATTGTTTGTATAATTCTTTATAATTTCTATTTGCTGTTAAAAGAATTACTTCAAAATCTTTTTTATTTTTTTTAATAATATTAATTAAAGATTTTCCAATAGAACCTGTT
The DNA here is from genome assembly GCA_902558815.1 of uncultured Pelagibacteraceae bacterium. GTDB lineage: Bacteria > Pseudomonadota > Alphaproteobacteria > Pelagibacterales > Pelagibacteraceae > Pelagibacter. The sequence continues at coordinate 3,894 of CACEFF010000007.1, forward strand.
GATCCAAGAATAGCAATTTTTTTTTTCATGAGAAAATTATTGATAATAGATAAATAATAGGGAATACAAAAATCATTCCATCGATTCTGTCAAGCATTCCCCCATGTCCAGGAAAAATTTTTCCAGTGTTTTTAATCTTAGAGGATCTTTTGAAGTAAGAAATTATTAAATCACCTATCTGACTAGTGCTCGAGATTATTAAGATTAAAATTATAAATTGTAAGTCACCTATGTAAGTATTGTTAATGACTTCGGTTGGAGTGTACTTTGTTGCAAACAAGTATGAGATGATTATTGCTAATAAAAACCCACCCAACATTCCTGAATAAGTTTTGTTAGGACTTATTCTTATTAATTTTGGCCCTTTAAATAATTTTCCAAAAATATAACCACCTAGATCAGTTGAAACACAAGCTATAATTATTAATAAAAAAAATTCTAAACTCATTTCTCTGTAGTAAAATGTTGAATAAAAAGAAAATGTTAAAAAAAGAATTCCTAAAATTTTTAGTTCTAGTTTTTTAACCATATTTAACCACTCAGATGAGGAAATTAAAAAAAGAATAACTAAAAACAAAATAAAAAAAGCAGAACCTTTAATAATAAAAAAAAGAGATAAGGGTATTAAGATTATTGAACTTAATATTCTTTTTTGAAGCTCTTTTTCCATTAAATTTTACCAAAATTTCTTTTTATGTTTTTAAATTTTTTAATAACCTTATAATAGTCTTTTTCATTAAATTCTGGCCATAATTTCTTCTCAAAGAAAATTTCTGCATATGCCACTTGCCACAACAAAAAATTGCTTAATCTTTGAGTATTTCCTGTTCTAATTAAAAGGTCTGGATCTGGTATATTCTTTGTTTGTAAATATTTTGCTATATTTTTTTCATTAATTTTTTCTTTGTTTTTTTTTAAACTTTTAAATGCATTAATTAACTCAAATTTTGATCCATAATTTAGTGCAAGATTAATTTGTAATTTTCGATTTTTAAAAGTTTTTTTCTCAGATTTAATCAATAAGTTATTCAATTTTGATGAAAAATTTTTAACACCTATTATTTTTAGTCTTATATTTTGTTTGTGTAATTCATCTATTCTATTAATTAAAAAGTTTTCTAGCAAATTGAACAAAAAATTAACTTCTTTTTTAGGTCTTTTCCAATTCTCTGTTGAAAAAGCATAAAGTGTTAAAAACTTAATCTTATTTTTAATTGTTTCTTTAATAATTTTTTCAACTGTGTTTAAGCCAGCTCTATGACCAGCATTTCTTGAATTTTTATATTTTAAGCCCCATCTTCCATTACCATCCATGATAATGGCTACATGATTTAATGGGTTCATATGGTCATTATTTCTTTTTCTTTTGATGAAACTTTTTCATCAACTATTTGTATATGTTTATCAGTAATATTTTGAACATTTTTTTCAAAAGATTTTTCCTCGTCTTCACCTATTTCTTTTGATTTAAGAAGTTTTTTTAATTCTTCGTTAGCTTCTCTTCTAATATTTCTTATTGAAACTTTGCACTTTTCTCCCATTGATTTAATTAATTTTTTTAATTCAGTTCTTCTTTCTTCATTTAACTCTGGAATCGGTAATCTAATTAATTGTCCATCAATCTGAGGATTTAAACCTAATTCGGACTTTTTGATTGCAGCATCAACTAATTGTACATTGTTTTGATCCCAAACCTGAATATTTATCATTCTAGGCTCTGGTGTTGTTATGCTACCAACTTGATTAATTGGCATTTGTTGACCGTAAACATCAACTTTAACTAGGTCTAACATCGCTGAATTAGCTCTACCAGTTCTTAAAGAAGACAATTCTTTTGAAAAAGCTTCAATTGATTTATCCATTTTGAGGCTATGTGATTTTTCATCAAACATTTATTCCCCTATTTTAATTCTGCTAAACTCCTTGATCTTTAAATCATTAATAGCAAGTTCTTTTAAAACATCCTGAACTTTTTTTTTGGGTTCCATTACCCATGCTTGAGTTAGAAGAGCATTTTCTTCTTTAAATTTATTCATTTTACCTAAACTAATTTTTTTAGCAATCTCTTCTGGCTTACCTGAATTTTTTAGCTCCTCTGTAACTAATTCTTGTTCTTTATCAATAATAGCTTTATCTATTAAATTTGACTCTAGGGCTAAAGGATTAGAGGCAGCTATGTGCATTGATAATTGTTTTCCAAATGTTTTTACCATATCTGAATTATCTTTTGTTTCTAGAGAAACTATAACTGCTAATTTAGCTAAATTATCTTTTACTACAGTATGAAGATATTGATAATTAATTGATGAAGAATTTGAAATTGTTTTTGTTTTACCGATTGTAATTTTCTCACCAATTTTTGCTATTAAAGCTACCAAATTCTCTTCAACAGTAATATTATTTTTCATTTTAGCTTTTTTTAATTCATCAATATTTGAATCATTCTTATTATTAAGCTCACTTATTTCTTTAACAAAGTTTATAAAGTCTTTATTTTTAGCAACAAAATCTGTTTCACAATTTACCTCAATAATTGATGTTTTTTTTTCATCACCACTGATTGCTACAACTCCTTCTTTTGCATCTCTAGACATTTTTTTTGAAGCTTTTGAAATTCCTTTTACCCTCAAAATCTCAACTGCCTTATCTAAATTTCCATTAGATTCTTTAATTGCTAAATTACAATCTTTAAAACCTGCACCTGTAGCTTCCCTAAGTTTTTTTACTTTTTCTATGTCACTCATTTAATGAAGTTTTTCCTCTTTTTTTTTAGAAAATTTCTTTTCTAATTTTTCTCTATCCACTTCTGCTACAGTTTTTGTTTTATCCGTATTGTCTTTTTTTTCAGTAGTTTTTTTTGTTTCACTTACTGGTGAAGCTTTTTTTGCACTAATTATAGTTTCTTTTATCAAATTACAATAAAGATCTATTGATCTTCTTGCATCATCATTTCCAGGTATTGGGTAGTCTATTCCATCCGGATTTGAATTACTGTCCAAAATTGCAATAATTGGAATACCTAGTTTAACAGACTCTTGTATTGCTAAGGACTCGTAGTTAGTATCAATTATAAATACTAGATCTGGCACTTTTTTCATTTCTGAAATTCCTCCGAGTGATCTTTGTAATTTATCTTTTTTAACACTCATTTTAAGAAGTTCTTTTTTAGTAAAACCTCTATTTTCTGAAACTAAGTCAGTTTCTAATTTTTTTAACTTTTTAATTGAATTGGAAATAGTTCCCCAGTTCGTCAGCATACCACCTAGCCATCTATAATTAACAAAATACTGATCAGTTTCTTTTGCTACTTCGGCAATGGCCTCTGATGCTTGTTTTTTAGTTGATACAAATAAAACTTTTCCATTATTTGCAACAGTATCAAATACTTTTTCTAAAGCGATTTTAGTCAATTCTAAAGTTTGCGTTAAATCTATAATGTGAATTGAATCTCTTTTTCCAAATATGTATTTTTTCATTTTTGGATTCCATCTTAAAGTTTTGTGACCAAGATGAACTCCAGCTTCTAATAATTGTTGTATAGTTACGTTAGGTATTTTCATATTTATTCCCGGTTAAGCCACCACAGTAATTTCCAACTAAGGACCGGAGGTATAAAACCAACAACTGTGTGCGTATTAATTAATTTCTTGTGTATTTACAAAGATTTCTTTTAATTAACAAGTATAATTTATCCAATTATTGCAGATATTTCTCTATTTCTAAGTATATTTATAGTTTTTCTGTCTATATTTCTTTTATTTTTAAGCTGAAAATTGAAATTATTATTTTCATCGTTTAATTTGATTTTAATCAAGGTGTCACCATTTTTAGGCAAAAATTTTGATATTTCATCTAATTCTTTAAGTGATTTTAAATTAAAAGTAACCTGATCTATAGGTTTGTTTAAAAGATCTTTTAGAGAGGCAATTTTTTGAACGTTAATTCTCTTAAATCTATTTTCGCTATCAGAAATTGATTTTACTATAGTCAAAATTAAAGAGCTACCTTCTTTAAGTATTTGACGATTTAATTCTAAAATATCTGAAAAAATGAATAATTCAAAAACACTTGTTAAGTCAGTTAATTTTAAAACAGCATAAGAATTACCTTTAGCAGTTTTTCTTTCTTGAACTTTAAGTAAAGTAGCAGCAATATTAGTTTCTTTAAATTCATCATTATTAATAAAACTCTGATAATCAATAATATTATAATCCTTAAATATGTCTTTATATTGATTGAGAGGATGATCAGATATGAAGAAACCAATAGCTTCAAATTCTTTAGAGAGTCTTTCTTCAAATTTCCAGTCTTCAACATTTGAAATTACCTCATCTTCCTCATTATTATCACCAAACAAATCAATCTGGTTAGCCAATTTGTTTTCAAAAATATTTTTTGATTTAGTAATCATATTAGGAATTGACGTAAATAGTGAATGTCTATTTGAATTAATATTATCAAATACTCCTGCTTTAACTAATCCTTCTAATTGTAATTTGTTTATATCTTTTGGATTTACTCTACTTAAAAAATCATTTAAAGACTTAAACTTCCCATTTTGAAATCTTTCATAAATAATATTTGATATAGCTTCATAGCCTACAGCCTTAATTCCTCCCAAAGCATAATAAAATTTATGATCATCTGCTTTAAAGTCTGCATAACATTCATTTATATCTGGTCTTACAATTTTAATATCCAATCTTTTAAGTTCCTCGTAAAATTCACTAAGTTTATTCTGATTTGAAATATCCATTGTCATTGACGCTGCAATAAACTCTTTAGGAAAATAAGTCTTTAAAAAAGCTGTTTGGTAAGAAATTATAGCATATGCTGCAGCATGACTTTTATTAAAACCATATTCCGCAAATGGTTCAATTTTTAAAAATATTCCTGCTGCTATATCTTTACTAATTCCATTATTAACAGCACCAGCTATAAAATTTTGTTTTTGTTTTTCTAACTCAGATCTTTTTTTTTTACCCATAGCTCTCCTCAAAAGGTCAGCTTGGCCAGCAGTGAAACCTGATAGTTTTTGAGCAATTTGCATAACTTGTTCTTGATAAATTATTACTCCATATGTTGGTTTTAAAATTTCTTCTAATAATGGATGCAAATAATCAGGTGTTTGTTTTCCGTGTTTGCAATCATTATAAGTTGGAATATTGCTCATTGGTCCAGGTCTGTATAGAGCTACTAATGCTATAATATCCTCAATATGATTTGGTTTCATTTGAATCAATGCTTCTCTCATACCTGAACTTTCAATTTGGAATAGTCCTACTGTTTTTCCCGAAGACAGTAATTCAAAAACTTTTTGATCTTCATAGCTTATCTTTTCAATGTCAAAATCTTTATCTATTTGTTTTATTAGTTTTTGTGTGTTGTTAATGACAGTAAGAGTTTTTAAGCCTAAAAAATCAAATTTAATCAAACCAGCATTTTCTGCTGAATACATATCAAATTGTGTGGATGGTAATAATAAATTAGCTGATGAATCTTTATACAACGGCACAACTTCGGTTAACTTTTTATCAGCTATTACTACTCCAGCAGCATGAGTTGCAACATTGCGGTTAAGACCTTCTAATTTTAATGAGAGTTCAATTAATTTTTTAACTCTAGGATCGTCATTAATCAATTTTTGAAGCCTAGGTTCTCCCGCTATACATTCTGTTAAGCTTTGAGGCCTGGAAGGATCAAAGGGTATCATTTTTGATATACTATCTACAAAACCATAAGCGAGGCCTAAAACTCTTCCCACATCTCTAATAACCATTCTAGCTTTTAATTTTCCAAAGGTAATAATGTGGGCTACACTTTCTTTATATTTTTTTGTCAGATATTCAAAAACTAAGTCTCTTTTTTCTTCACAAAAATCTATATCAAAATCTGGCATTGAGATACGATCAGGATTTAAAAATCTTTCAAAAATTAAGTTAAATTTAATTGGATCTACATCAGTAATCGATAGACACCAAGCAACTAATGAACCAGCACCAGATCCTCTACCTGGTCCAACTGGTATATCGTTTCTTTTTGCCCACTTGATATAATCGGATACAATTAAAAAGTAACTTGCATATTTCATTTCTATTATAATATTAAGCTCATGGTCTAGTCTATCTTTGTATTTAAGGAAATTTTTATTAGATAAATGATTTTCTTTTTTAATTTTAAAAAAATTTTCAAATTTATCCTCCAAGCCTTTCAAAGATTCTTTTTTAAGAGTTTCATCAGCATTACCATCTTTTTTTGAACTGATATTTGGTAAAATTGGCTTTGATAATTGTGGTCTATAGGAGCATCTATAAGGAAAATTATGATTATTTTCTAACGCCTCAGGAATGTCTGCAAATAACTCAAACATTTCTGTATCTTTTTTAAGATAATGTTGATCACTATATTTGGTTCTATTTTTTTCAGTTACATAAGTTTTATTTTTAATACAAATTAAAGCGTCGTGTGCCTCATGCATATCTTTATTAATATAAAAAACTTCATTTGTTGCAATTATTGGAATTTTTAATTCTAATGATTTTGATAAATTAAATTTTTCAAAACTAATTTCATTTTGGTCACCATGTCTTTGGATCTCAATATAAAAATTATCGTTATATTTTGTTTTAATTTTTAGATATAATTCATTTATTTCAGAAAATTTACCCTTATCAAATAGCTGACCAAATAAACCGTTTATAGTACCTGAAAATAAACTAATTCCCTCATTTTTAATCAATAATTCTTCAAAATCTAAATGAGGGTCTGAAAGTTCATCATTTTTGAGATATGATAAAGATGACAGTTCTATTATTCTTTTGTAACCTTCTTCATTAAGAGCATATAAAGGAAGAAGACCAGAGGTATCACCATATTTAAAATTTATTTGAGTTCCAATTATTGGTTGTGTGCCGACTTTAGATATTTTTTCAGCAAATTCTAATGCACCACATAAGTTTACAGTGTCACATAAAGCCAATGCTCCCAATTGATTTTCTTTAGTAAATTCTTTTAGATCATCAATCTTAATCGCACCCTCACATATAGAATATTGTGAATGAATTTTTAAATGATTATATTTTTGTATTTTAGACTCAGCCATTAGTTGATTTTATATTACCATCAACTATCTCCAATAAGCAATCTGACTTATTTGCAAAAAATCTATTGTGAGTTGCAAATATTATTATTCGATTTGAATTAATTTGTTTTTTTAGCAGTTCAAAAATTTGTTTTGCTGTTTCCAGATCTAAGCTTCCAGTAGGTTCATCTGCCAATATAATTTGAGGATCATTAATTAATGCTCTTGAAATAGATATTCTTTGCTTCTCACCACCAGATAATTGAGATGGATAATGATCAGATCTGTTTAAAAGGCCTACTTTTTTTAATAAATTCTTTGCTTTAGATATTGATAATTCCTTATTTTTTCCTGCTGCAAGACTAGCTAAGTATATATTTTCTAATGCTGTGAAATCAGGTAATAAATTATCTTGTTGATAAACTATTCCAATCTTTTTAGCTCTTAAAATATCATTTTTTTTAAAATCATTAAAGTTAATATGCTTGTTATCTATAGTTATTGAACCTGAACTTGGTCTATCAATTAATGAAAGTAAATTTAATAGTGTAGATTTTCCTGATCCAGATGGTCCCATTAAAGAATATATTTTTCCTTTTCTAAATTTATAAGAAATTTTTTTTAAGACTTTCACTTTTTTGAAAGAGTCAAAATTTTTGCTTATATTTGAAAGTTTTATAAAATTATTCATATTTAAGTGCTTTAATTGGATCTAATTTAGCTGCTTTTAATGCTGGAAATATTGAGACTAAAATAGTTGTAAATATTGAACATAAAGAAATAATAAAAATTGATGTTGGATTAATCTCTGACGGCATTGTACTCAAAAAATAAATTTCTTCTGGAAACAAACTTATATTAAATATAGTACTTAAAAATTGACGTAAATTTTCAATATATAATGAAAAAGTTATACCTAAAATAATACCAAAAATAGTTGCTGAGGTTCCTATTATAATTCCAATTAAAAAAAATATTTTTACAATTGACTTATTTAGTACTCCAATGGATTTTAAGATAGCTATATCACGTGTTTTATTTTTAACTAATATTGTTAAACCTGAAATAATATTGAATGCCGCAACTATGATTATAAGTGATAAAATAATAAACATCACATTTCTTTCAACTTTTAAAGCCGAAAATAATGAGTTGTTCATGTCTGACCATGTGTAAACAAACTCATCTGAAAAATTGTTTTGAGCAACTATTTTTTGATGTTCAATATTTTGAGGGTTTTTTAAATATATTTCTAAATTTCTGTCATTCTCATCTAAATTAAAGAATTCTTCTAATGTTTCTAAGTTGATAAAAGCAATATTATTGTCAAATTCAGCCATTCCACTTCCAAAAATTGAAGATACTATGAAATTTTTTTGTTTTGGGAGATTTCCAATAATTGTTTGCATTCCAGCTGAAGACATTAAGGTAACATTATCCCCAATATTAAGATTTAAAGTAAAACTTAATTCTTTACCTATTGAAATATGATTTTTTGATAAAGTTTCATTATTACCTAGAAATTCATCATTATCAAAAATTTGTAATTGAGAAAAATCATTTGTTTTATAACCTCTCAGTAGTATACCTTTTGAAGTATCACCTCTTATTATAATTGCTTCACCAGAATTACTTAGAATTAAATTTTTTGAGATATTTTTGAGATTTTGATTAACTTTATTAAGTTCAATCATATTTTGATATGGATCAACAGTTATATGTGCATTGAAACCAACAATTTTATTAATCAACTCAGTCCGAAATCCATTCATAACAGACATAACAATAATTAAAACTGCCACACCTAAGCTTATTCCTATAAATGAAAAAATAGAAATAATATTTAGAAAACCATCTTTTTTTCTGGCCTTTAAAAATCTGAATGTAATTTCTTTTTCTAATGTAGAAATCAATTTTTAACTTTTTGTTCTTTTATAACTTTAATAATTTTTTCTAAATTAATTTTTTGACTTTCTTTACCAATTTCTTTAAATTCTAATAAATCGCCTTCAGTTTGTTTTCCTATTATAATTTGGTAAGGAGCACCTATTAAATTCATCTTTTTTATTTTTGATGAAAAATTTTCATCAGTGTCATCTATTAGTGCATCAATATTATTTTTTTTAATTCTAAATTAATTTTGATCACTTTATCTAATGCTGTAGTTTCATTTTTATTTATCATTAAGATTATAGAAACATCATATGGAGCAACAGAAATTGGCCATTTCATGATCTCATTTTTTTCGTCATATTTCGCTTCAATAATAGCTCCTACTAATCTTGATACACCTATCCCATAAGAACCCATTTTAACAAAATTTTTTTTTCCTCCTGGTAAATCAACAGATGCATCCATTGGTTTAGAATACTTATCTCCAAAATAAAAAATATGACCAACCTCTATACCTTTTGTTTTCAGTCTATTCTCTTCAGACACTTTTTTTTCAAACTCAACTTTATTAAATTTTTCATCTGTAACAGAGTAAAATTCCTCATATTTATTTCTCAAATTTTCAAGTGATTTTTTATCTAATTTAGTATCGCCACTATCTAGATCAAAAATTCGTTTATCCGTAAAAATTTTACTTTCCCCTGTGTCGGCAAGAATAATAAATTCATGAGAAAGGTTACCTCCAATGGGACCAGTATCTGCGGCCATTGGAATAGCAGTTAGATCTAATCTCTTAAAAGTTTTTAAATAAGATAAAAAAAATTTATTATATGAAAATAAAGCTTCTTCATCAGTTATATCAAAAGAATAAGCATCTTTCATATAAAACTCTCTACATCTCATTATTCCAAATCTTGGTCTTATCTCATCTCTAAATTTCCATTGAATATGATATAAAAGTTGTGGAAGTGACTTGTAAGATTTTACAGAAGATCTAAATATATCTGTAACTAACTCTTCATTAGTTGGTCCATAAAGCATTTCACGATCTTGACGATCTTTAATCCTGAGCATTTCTTCACCATAATCCTCATACCTTCCACTTTCTTTCCAAATTTCACTAGATTGAATCGTTGGCATTAAAATTTCTTGTGCTCCAATATTATTTTGTTCCTCTCTAACAACTTGTTCAATTTTTTTCATTACTTTATATCCCAAAGGTAACCACGAATAAATACCAGCTGAAGACTGTTTTATCATTCCAACTCTGAGCATTAATTGATGTGATTTTATTTTTGCCTCTGAAGGATTATTTTTTAAAATTGGGATAAAAGCTTTAGAAATATACATGTTAAATGATTATATTTCTTAAATTCAAATATTCAAATTTCATTAACAAATAAATTATAATGAACAAAATAGTTGTTATTCCAGTACAAAATATGAATTTTTTCAACATTTTAGGATTTTCAGGTGAACCTGGGTCTTCACCTTCTATTTTAACTGTTTTGCTTCTCTCTACGTCTATTGGTAAAATTGCAAAAAAAATGATCCACCAAATTATTATGTAAATTATAGCTAAGCCTGTGATGCTCATTAAATTTTAACTAAATTAATATTTGTAAAAGGTTTTTTACCAGTTTTATCTTTTGTAAATTTTCTACAAGCAATTTTAAGTGCATCAATTAAGTTATGTTCTTGTTGTTTGCTATCTAATCTAAATGATTTAGTTGTTTTTTCTATTTCATCTTCTAGCCCATAAATAAATTCTTCTCTTTCATAAACAGGTAGCCCTCTAAAAGTAGTGATTGGATTATTATGAATGTTTCCTTTAGGAGTTATTAAAATTGTAACCTCTAAATATCCATTTGTTCCTAAATTTTTTCTATCTTTGATTGATTGAGAATCTTCATCAACGCTTACATTACCATCCAAATATAATCTACCACTTGGTGCTTTGTCATAGACCTCTGGTTCATTACCTGGGTACAATTTTACAATGTCTCCATTTTCAACTTGCACAGGATGAGGCACCTGCATTTCTTTGGCAAAATTTATATGTTCAATCATATGTCTATGTTCACCATGAACTGGTATTACGCATTTTGGTTTTACCCATTCATACATATCCTTAAGGTCTTCTCGATTAGGATGACCAGAAACATGAATAAATTCGGTTTCTTCTGATATAACTTCAATTCCATCTTTAACTAATTGATTGTGTAATTTATAAAGTTTTTTTTCATTACCTGGAATAATTTTTGAAGAAAAAATAACAGTATCATCCTTTTCAATAAAAACATCTGGGTGAGTGTAGCTAGATATTCTCATCATAGCACCCATTGGTTCTCCCTGACTACCTGTACAAAGATAAACAATCTTTTCTCTTGAAAAATTTTTAGCTTCTCTAGGATCAACTGGTTCTATTGTGTTCTTAAGATATCCACATTGTTTAGCCGCTTTATAGATCCTGTGCATTGATCTACCAACTAATGAAATCTGTCTACCTGTTTTTTCAGCACAATAAAAAGCTGTTTCCATTCTTGCTACATTAGAGGCAAATGATGTAATTACTATACGTTTTTTTAGTCTACTCATTATATCTAATAAATTTTTTCTTACATCAAGCTCTGAACCAGATCTCCCAGCACTAAAGACATTTGTGGAGTCACATATCATAGCGAGAACACCTTCTTCACCAATTTCTTTTAACCTTTTAGAATTAATATTTTCACCGACTAAAGGATTTGGATCAACTTTCCAGTCACCTGTATGAAGTATAACACCTGCTGGTGTCTTAATTCTCAAACCATTAGGTTCTAAAATAGAATGAGTTAGAGTAATATATTCTATATCAAATGGATCTAATAAGACTTTACCATTTAGTTCAACAATCTTAAGGTCATTAGTAATATCAATATTTTTCTCTTTAAATTTTTCTCGAATTAATACTGCTGTGAATGGTGTAGCATAAATTTTACATTTAAGTTTAGGCCACAGATGTGCAATTGCTCCAATATGATCTTCATGAGCGTGTGTTAATACAATTCCCAATAAATTATCTTTTCTTTCAACAATAAAACCAGGGTCAGGATAAATAAGATCTACACCTGGAATTGTATCATCTGCAAATGTAACTCCAATATCAACCATAATCCATTTGTGATCTCCTGGAAGACCATACCCAAAAAGATTCATGTTCATTCCAATTTCTCCAGAGCCTCCAAGAGGGCAAAATAATAATTCTTCTTTCATTTATTTAATTAATTTTGAAATTTTAATCAGACCTTTTATAGTGATATTCTTATCTAAAATTACTTTCGTTTTAATTGAACTCTTAAATAAACTCGAAAATCCTCCAGTAATAATCAATTTAAAAGACTTATTTGTTTCTTTCTTAATCAAATTAACAATATTGTCAATTAGACCACTATACCCCCAAAAAAAACCAGATCTAACAGCACTAATTGTGTCATCGCCAATAATTTTATTAATCTTTTTTAGATTTATCTTTGGAATTAGAGCTGCTTTATCAGATAAAGTATTTAAGGAAATTCTGATACCAGGAGCAATTATTCCCCCTTTGTAAGTTTTTTTTATAACAACATCAAAAGTTGTAGCAGTACCAAAATCTAAAATAATGAAATTATCTTTTTGATTAAGTAAACTAATAGCATTTGTCAATCTATCAGATCCTACTTGATTGAAATTTACGTTAATATTTATAAGTGATTTAAGATTTAGGTCTTTAATTTCATAACATCTACATTTAGTTTTTTTTTGTAAAAAATTTTTTACTAAAGTAAAAGATTTAGGCACAACACTACAAAATAAAATTTTTTTAATTTTTTTAAAATCTTTAACTAATAATTTAAAATTAGAATTTATAATCTTTTTATTAATTTGTTTTGATGAAAAATTAATATTTCTTATAATTTTATAATCAGAATTAACCAAAAAAACTTTGGTTTCTGAATTTCCTATATCGCCTAAAATATACATAACCAATTTTTTCTTAATTATAAAATTTTTTTAGTTTGTATTCAAAAATTTTTTTAATTTTATTCTCAATTTCTTTTTTTGATATTTTTTTTTTAATCAAATCACAAAGGTTGGTTGTAGGGTAATTCTTTATGTATGGATTTTTTATCAAGTTAAGCCCTATTCCTACAACTAAATATTTTTTACTATGTTTAATAAATGTTTCCTGTAATATCCCACATATCTTTTTTTTATCTATCAATAAATCGTTTGGTTTTTTTAAAATAATCTTATTTTTATAGTAATGAGATAGCAATTTTTTAACTAATATACAGTTAATATAAGTCAATTTTTTTAAAGAAATAGTAAAATTTTCTATATTGTAAAAAAAACTTATAAATAAATTACCCTTATAAGAGATCCATTTTTTTCCATATTGCCCACGCCCTTTAATTTGATTTTCTGAAATAATCATTCCATAGTTTATATTTGAGCTATTTATTATTCTAATAGCAGTATTATTAGTGCTACTAACTTTTTTAAATCTAAATACTTTAAATTTCATCAAATAATATTAATTCTAGAAATTACCTCAATTAATTGACTAGGAAATATGAAGTACATTAGAATTAATAAAGTTGAAAAAGTTAGAGAAAATTTTAACCATAAGCTATGGTCAGTATCGTACTTCTCTTTTTCTTTATCAAAATACATAATTTTAATTATTCTTAAATAATAAAAAGCTGCCACAACAGTTGATAACAAACCAACTATCGCTAAAAAATACATAGATTGTTCTAAGACTGATTTAAAAATGTAAAATTTCGCAAAAAAACCAGCTAAAGGCGGAATGCCAGCCAATGAAAATAAAATTACTAATAATGATAAAGATATTAAAGGGTGATTTTTTGACAATCCAGATAGATCTCCTATATCCTCAAAATATTTATGATTTCTTTTCATCATCAGTAAACATGAAAATAAACCTAAATTCATTAAAATATAAATAGTAATATAAATAACTGAGCTTTGAATTCCATCATTAGATCCCGTTGCCAATCCAGCTAAAGCATAACCGATATGACTTATAGAGCTGTATGCGATAAGCCTTTTTAGATTAGTTTGTCCAATAGCAGCGATTGCACCAAAAAGCATTGATGCTATAGATAAAAAAATCAAGATCATTTGCCACTGATCAATTAAGTTTAAAAAAGGAACATATAAAAATCTTATAAATACAGTAAGAGCAGCAATTTTAGGAACCATTGTAAAAAATAATGTAACAGGAGTTGGTGAGCCCTCATAAACATCAGGTGCCCACATATGAAATGGTACAGCTGAAATTTTAAACGCAAGCCCAACTAAAATAAAAACTATTCCAAAAGTAATAGCATATTCGCCTGAGTTTAATTTATCAGCAATAAGATTAAAATTAGTTGTGCCTGTAAATCCATAAATTAATGAACATCCATAAAGTAATAATCCAGATGATAATGCACTTAAAACAAAATATTTTAATCCTGCTTCAGAAGATTTAAGTTGATCTCTATTAAATGTGGCTAAAACATATAGGGCCAAAGACTGAAGTTCCAAACCCATATAAAATACAATTAAATCATTAGAACTAATCATTATCATCATTCCCAAAACTGAGCTTAAAATTAAAATTGGATATTCAATTTTAAAAATCTTTAATGTCTTAAGATAACTTGATGAAATCACTAAAACTAAAAAAGCCGCTAATAAAGTAATTATCTTCATAAATGATGATAAATAGTCAATTATGACACTTGAATTAAATAAAAAAGTTTCTGTAACACCTAAGGTTTCATTAAAAGCAATGACCGCAGTGCTAAGTAAAATAATTAATGAAATATTTTGAATTAATTTTGAACTATCTTTCTTAAAAACTCCTAAAATAAGTAAAAACATTATTGATAAAGAAAGAAAAATTTCTGGAAACACTAATTCTAGATTTGTCATTTTAATTATTCATTACATTAAGGTTATATACTTTTATTAAATCACTTATAGAAACTTCTATAGTATTTATTAAAGGATCTGGATAAAATCCAAAAAATAAAATTGGTATTGCCAAACAAGACAAAATAAATAATTCTGATTTATTTAGATCTACCATCTGTTTTAAGTCAGAATTAATCAACTTTCCGAAAACTACTCTTTTATACAACCAAAGCATATATGCTGCTCCTATTATCACTCCTAAACTTGCAGTTACAGCTACTAAAAAATTGTCTTTAAATGCTCCCATTAAAATTAAAAATTCACCTACAAACCCACTTGTTCCTGGTAGACCTAAGGCTGCTAATGTAAATAACATAAATAAAACTGAATATTTAGGAATAATACTTACAATACCACCATAGGTGTCGATTAATCTTGAGTGCATTCGATCATAAACTACACCAACACATAAAAAGAGTGCTGCTGCAACTAATCCATGACTTATCATTTGCAAGATACTTCCTTCGAGACCTTGTTGTTGAATTGTAAAAATCCCTAAAGTAACAAAACCCATATGCGCGACTGAAGAATATGCTATTAGTTTTTTCATATCCTCTTGCATTAAAGCTATAAGAGAAGTGAAAATTATAGCTATAACACTCAAAGTATAAATTAATGGAGTAAAAATTTCTGAGGCAAGAGGGAATAAACCTAGAGAAAATCTTATAAATCCATAACCTGCCATTTTTAATAAAATTGCAGCTAAAAGAACTGATCCTGCTGTTGGAGCTTCAACATGAGCATCTGGAAGCCATGTATGTACTGGCCACATAGGAGTTTTAACAGCAAAAGAACTGAAAAATGCAAGCCACAAAAGATTTTGATATTTAGCATCTATTCCTAATTCATAAAGTTGAACTACATCAGTTGTACCTGAAATCCAATAAATAGAAATTATAGCTACCAGCATCAATACAGATCCTAATAATGTAAATAAAAAGAACTTAAATGCCGAGTAAACTCTCCTTGAACCACCCCAAATTCCAATAATTAAAAACATTGGAATTAAACCCGCTTCAAAAAATAAATAAAAAACCACTAAATCTAATGAACAAAAAACGCCAATCATGAATGACTCCATAATTAAGACTGCAATTAAGAATTCACCAAGTCTATTTTTTATAGAGTTATTGACTGAGATTATACATAAGGGGGTTATAAAAGCTGTTAAAATAATAAATAATACTGATATACCATCAATTCCTACTTTATAATTTATAAGACCTTTTATCCAAATTCTATCTTCAACAAACTGGAATTCTGATGTGGATTGATCAAACAATATCCATAAATAAATTGATAAAAAAAAAGTTACCAATGAGGTGAACAAGGCAACATATTTGACAGTTATTTTATTCTTTTTCTCACTTCTTGTAAAAAAAAGAAAAAGAGCACCAATACTAGGTAGCAATATTAAAGACGAAAGAATTGGAAAATTCATTATTTAACAATCAAAAAGGTTAGTAAAGCAGAAAAACCAAGTAACATAACAAATGCATATTGGTATATAAATCCACTTTGAAATTTATTAGCTTTTAAAGAACACTTTTTAATGAATGATGAAATACCATCTGGGCCAAAGCCATCAATTATTTTGATATCAAAAAATCTCCACAAGAATAATCCTATTTTTTTTGATGGAATTACAAATAAGACATCATACAGCTCATCAAAATACCATTTATTAATTAAAAATTGATATAAAGGTTTATTTACATTTGCAATTTGATCAGATAAATTTTTATTTTTTACAAATAAGTAATAAGCAACTGGGATTGATAAAATTACTAAAATAGGAGTTAATACTAAAAACCAAAAAGGTGGATGATCAGTACTTAAAGGTTCTAGAAAAAAAATTGACTCTTGCCAAAAATTTTTTATTCCC
Source organism: uncultured Pelagibacteraceae bacterium (assembly GCA_902558815.1). Classification (GTDB taxonomy): domain Bacteria; phylum Pseudomonadota; class Alphaproteobacteria; order Pelagibacterales; family Pelagibacteraceae; genus Pelagibacter. Next base: position 20,759 of record CACEFF010000007.1, read on the forward strand.
CCATATCCCAAGAAAAGTTCTTTAAAGGCATACCCAGCAAATATAGCACCTATGGAAAGAAAAATTAAAGGTATTAGCATTACCAAAGGTGACTCGTGAGTTTCTTCAATCTTGATATCTTTATTATTATAATCCCCATGAAAAGTTTTAAAAATCAATCTCCATGAATAAATAGATGTAAGAAATGCAGTGATAACACCAATCCCTGCTGCATAATATCCAGTAGTATTTCCTCTCAAATACGCAAATTCTATAATTGCATCTTTAGAATAAAATCCTGATAAAAAAGGAAAGCCGGTTAAAGCTAAAGTGCCTATTATCATTAATATATAAGTATAAGGTAATTTTTTCCAAACTCCCCCCATTTTATTTATATTTTGCTCATCTTTAAAAGCGTGAATAACTGAACCAGACCCTAAAAATAAAAGAGCTTTAAAAAATGCATGTGTGAATAAATGAAACATCGCAACATTGTATGCGCCTACACCTGCAGCAAAAAACATATAACCTAATTGACTACAAGTTGAATAAGCAATTATTTTCTTAATATCTGTTTGAACAAGAGCAACTGTTGCTGCAAAGAAAGCTGTGCTCATCCCTACAATAGTAATGATATTTAAAGCTAAAGCAGAATATTCATAAATAGGTGAACATCTTACTACTAAAAAAACGCCTGCTGTAACCATAGTTGCAGCATGAATAAGTGCTGAAACAGGTGTGGGACCTTCCATAGCATCTGGTAACCAGGTGTGAAGTAAAATTTGAGCTGATTTACCCATCGCTCCAACAAATAGAAGTAAACAAATCAAATCAATGGCTTTAACATCTATGCCTAGAAAAAATAAATTTTTGTCAATAATAGTAGGGATTAAATCAAAAACTTCTTTATAATTTACAGTACCAAACAAATAAAAAATTAAAAAAATTCCTAAAGCAAAACCGAAGTCTCCTACTCTATTAACTAAAAAAGCTTTAATAGCTGCTGAATTAGCAGTATCTTTTTTAAACCAAAATCCAATTAAAAAATATGAACATAGGCCTACACCTTCCCAACCAAAGAATAATTGAATAAAATTATCAGAAGTTACCAGCATCAACATGGCAAAAGTGAATAAAGACAAATAAGCCATAAATCTTGGCTTATGAGGGTCATGGGACATATAACCAATAGAATAAATGTGAACCAAAGCTGAGACTGATGTTACAACTACTAACATCACAGCAGATAAAGGATCTATCTGCATTGACCAATTAACATCCAATGATCCAGAGCTAATCCATTTAGCTATAACTATATTGTCTTCATATTGATTAATAATAACTTCATATAAAACTATCGCAGATAAAATTGCTGAAATAGTCACCAAAAAACTAGTAACAATTTCTGAATTTCTATCACCAATAAATTTTCCAAAAAAACCAGATATTATTGAGGCTAATAAAGGTAATGCTATAATTGAAATTTCCATATTAACCTTTTAAATTATCAATTTCTTCAACTCTGATGGTTCCAGAGTTTCGATAGTAAACAACTATGATTGCTAAACCAATTGCAGCTTCAGCTGCAGCAACTGTTAAAATAAATAAGGTAAAAACTTGACCTGATAAGTCATTTAAAAATATTGAGAATGAAACTAAATTTATATTAACCGCCAACAAAATAAGCTCGATACTCATTAAGATTACAATAATATTTTTTCTATTTAAAAAAATTCCAACTATACCAATTGTAAAAATTACTGCACCTAAAGTTAAGTAATGGCCTAAACCAATTTCAGTCATCAATTTTAACTCCTTTATTTGAAGGTACTTCTAATACCTCTACCCCCTCAGACCTCTCTCTAGAAATTTGTTTTATATAGCTTTGTTTTTTAACACCCTCTCTCTGTCTGAAAGTAAGAACAATAGCACCTATCATTGCAATCAATAAAATCATTCCACTAATTTGAAAGACGTGAATATAATCGGTATACAAAATTTGTCCTAAGGAATGAGTGTTACTTAGATCACTTAGATTCGTTAGATTATTTGAATTAAATAGATCAGGCTTATACTTCCATCCACCAATAACAATAATTAATTCAAAAAATATTAAAGAACTTATTATAAGTCCAATTGGTATATGCCCAGAACTATCTTCAGATAACAACCACTGATTCTTTTGTTGAGCAACATTTAACATCATTACCACAAACAAAAATAAAACAGCTACTGCTCCAACATAGACAATTAACATAATCATGCCTAAAAATTCTGCACCAATCATAATAAAAAGGCAGGAAATACTTATAAAATCCAAAATTAAAAAAAATACTGAATGGACAGTATTTTTAGAGACAGTAACCATTATTGCAGAAATGATAGCTATAAGTGAAAACACATAAAAAAAAATTGCGTGAGCTATCATCAATTATCTATAAGGATTATCTGATTTTATATTTGCTGCTAAAATATTTTCCCATCTGTCCCCATTATCAAGAAGTTTTTCTTTTGTATAATAAAGTTCTTCTCTTGTTTCTGTTGAAAACTCAAAATTTGGTCCTTGAACAATCGCATCAACAGGACAGGACTCTTCACACAACCCACAATAAATACATTTCATCATATCGATATCATAACGAGTAGTCTTTCTACTTCCATCTGATCTTTCCGAAGACTCTATAGTAATAGCCTGTGCTGGACACACTGCTTCACATAATTTGCATGCAATACATCTTTCTTCACCATTAGGGTATCTTCTAAGAGCATGTTCTCCCCTGTATCTTGGGCTAATTTTTCCTTTTTCAAATGGATAATTTATAGTTTTTTTAGATTTAAAAAGTTCTTTTATAGCAATCAATAATCCTCCAATAAAATCCACCATTAATATTGTTTTAAAAAATCTACTAATTTTCATCTAATTTGTTGGTAAAAGGTTAAAGTAAAAAAGATAACTTGCTGTTAAAACTACGTAAATTAAAGATAAAGGTAAAAATATTTTCCAACCTAATCTCATTAATTGATCATACCTGTATCGAGGGACTATAGCTTTTACCAAAGCAAAAAGAATGAACAATAATAAGATTTTAAATATTAACCAAAATATTCCTGGGATGATATTAAATGGATATAGATCTATTGGGGATAACCAACCACCTAAAAATAAAATTGAACCTAGGGCGCACATTAATAAAATATTTGCATATTCCCCTAACCAAAACATTGCATACATCATGCCAGAATATTCTGTCTGATAGCCCGCGACTAATTCTGCTTCTGCCTCTGGTAAGTCAAACGGAGGTCTATTTGTTTCAGCTAAAGCTGAAATGAAAAAAATAACAAACATTGGAAAAAGTGGGATCACAAACCATATTTCTTTTTGAGCAACTACAATATCACTTAAGTTTAAGGACCCAACACAAAGTAATACATTTATAATGATGATTCCAATCGAAACTTCATATGAAACCATTTGCGCTGCTGATCTGATGGCACCTAAAAACGGATATTTTGAATTTGATGCCCATCCACCCATTATTATTCCATAAACACCTAAAGATGAGACAGCAAAAATATATAAAATTCCTACATTAATATTTGCTAAAGCTTGATCTTCTCCAAATGGAATTACTGCCCAAGCTATTAAGGCAAGCGTCATGGTAATTATTGGAGCTAGAATAAAAATAACTTTATTTGAACTTGCTGGTATTATTATTTCTTTAAAAATATATTTTAAAGCATCAGCGAGTGATTGTAGTAAACCAAATGGTCCAACAACATTAGGTCCTTGTCTTTTTTGAACAAAAGCCCAAACTCTTCTATCTAACCATACAATCATAGCTACAGAAACTAAGACAGGGACAATTAAAAATAAAATTTTGTAAACCTCTTGGAATATAGTATTGAGATATTCCATTATTTAACCTTCAGTCCCTGTTTTTTTAATATCAATTTTTGAATTAATACAATCAAGCATTGTTTTTGATGCTTTTGCTATTACATTTGAAAAATAATATTCTTTAAATTGAACATTTAAATCTTCATTTTCAAATTTATTTGAATCAGTGTTTTGTGTCAAAATTTCCTTTTGCTTTTCTTTTTTAAGATTTAAGTAATTAAACATACTACTTTCAAGTTCCTCTTTATCATTAAAAAGTTTACGATTATTCATTGTTTCTGCAATTTCATTTATTATTTGCCAATCCTCTTTTGCTTCTCCTGGAGGATATGAGGCTTTAAATGCTTTTTGAATTTTACCTTCCAGGTTTGTAAAATGAGCTGATTGCTCAGTGTATGCGCCACCAGGAAGAATTATATCTGCAATTTCTGCCCCTTTATCTCCATGACTTCCTTGATATATTATAAATTCATTTTTTTTAACAAAATCTAAATTATCTTGTCCTAGAAGATAAATAATTTCAAATTTATTTTCTTTAAGATCATCCAAAATTTTATTGCTTTCATCAATTAAATCTAAATCATAACTACCAACAGTAGATGCATTTGTAGATAAAACATTTAAAGAATTCCAATCATCATTAATTTTATTATTTTTTAATAAAAATTCTTTTATAGAATAAAATAAATATTTCGCAGATTTAGTTTTAAAAAATGACTCTCCTAAAATTATTAATGGCTTCTTTGAATCTTTAATTTTATTAGATAGCTCATCTTTATTTTCTACTATATCCTTAATCGTTTGTGTTTTACCATTAAGATTTTGATAAGGATAGGTAAGATCGCCTACGTCATTTAAAGAAATAATCTTAATTTTATTATTTAGATAGGCTTTCCTAATTCTAGCATTTAACATTGTTGCTTCAAACCTGGGATTAGTGCCAATTAATATTATTAAATCAGACTCTTCTATGCCATTAATTGTTGAGTTAAATAAATAATTTTCTCTTACTGAAGTGTTTATAAAACTTTTTGAGGGTCTAGACTCATATTTGTTAGAGTCAATTGTTCTATCAAAAAATTCTTTAAAAATAAAACTTGCTTCCATATTTGTTAGATCTCCTATGAAACCACATATCTTATCTTTGTTTGTATTTTGTATTTTAGATTTTATAATTTTATAAACTTCATCCCATGAGGCTTTTTCAAATTTATTGTTGTATTTGATATAAGGCGTATCAAGTCTTTGATTTAACAGACCGTCACATGCATATCTGGTTTTATCTGATATCCATTCCTCATTAATGTCTTCATTAATAATTGGCAAAACTCTTTTTACCTCCCAATCATAAGTGTCAACTCTTATGTTAGAACCAACTGCATCCATGACATCTACAGTTTCTGTTTTTTTTAATTCCCATGGTCTTGCTTCAAATACATAGGGTTTTGATGTTAATGCTCCTACAGGACAAAGATCTATTACGTTACCAGATAACTCAGATTGAACTGAATGTTCCAAATATGTTGTAATTTGCATATCTTCCCCCCTTCCAATAGCACCTAACTCTGGAACACCAGCAACTTCAGTTGCAAATCTGATACATCTTGTGCAATGAATACATCTAGTCATTTGAGTTTTAATTAATGGACCCATATTTTTATCTTGAACAGCTCTTTTATTTTCTTTGAATCTTGATTTGTCTATTCCATAAAACATTGATTGATCTTGTAAATCACACTCTCCTCCTTGGTCACAAACTGGACAATCTAGAGGATGGTTAGCTAACAAAAATTCCATTACCCCTTTTCTTGATTTTTCTATTTTTGGAGTATTTGTTTTAATAACCATGCCGTCGGCTGCTGGCATAGCACAAGATGCAATAGGTTTAGGTGATTTTTCCATTTCAACTAAGCACATTCTACAATTGCCTGCTATAGATAATTTTTCATGGTAACAAAATCTTGGAATCTCTACACCAGCTTTTTCACAAGCTTGAAGAACAGTTAAGCCCTCCTCAACTTCAACCTCTATATCATTTACTTTTAATTTAAGCATTTTTGTCCAATAAGTGTTGATCCACTAAATACGGGATATTTTTATTTTCTTTAACGATTGGGTCAAATTTATTTCTTTTTTTAATTTCATTTTTAAAATGTCTTAATAAACCTTGAACTGGCCAAGAAGATCCCTCACCAAAAGCACAAATAGTATGTCCTTCTATTTGTTTTGTTACATCGCCTAACATATCAATTTCATCTTTTGATGCCTCACCTTTAACCATCCTTTCAAGCATTCTCCACATCCAACCAGATCCTTCTCTACATGGTGTGCATTGACCACAACTTTCATGTTTATAAAATCTTGCAATTCTTGCCATACATTTAATAATGTCTTGATCTTTATTGATTACAACAATCCCAGCTGTGCCTAATCCACTCTTTTCTGCTGCCAATGAGTCAAAATCCATATTCAATGTTTCACATTTTTCTTTTGGAATTAACGGCATAGATGAACCTCCAGGAATTACAGCTTGTAGATTATCCCACCCTCCTATTACTCCACCAGCATGAACTTCAATTAATTCTTTCAATGATATACTCATCTCTTCTTCAACATTACAAGGATTATTTACATTGCCAGAAATACAGAAAATTTTTGTGCCTGTATTTTTTTCTCGACCTAGCGAAGCAAACCATTTTCCACCTCTTCTAAGAATCGTTGGGACAACAGCTAATGTTTCAACGTTATTAATTATAGTCGGACATCCATAGAGACCTATTAAAGCAGGAAAAGGTGGTTTTAATCTTGGTTGACCTTTTTTTCCTTCTATACTTTCAAGTAAAGCAGTCTCTTCACCACAAATATATGCTCCAGCACCATAATGAATATAAACATCTAAATCCCATCCAGTTCCAGCTGCATTTTTACCAATTAATTTTTTCTCATAAGCCTCGTCAATTGCGACTTGAAGTTTTTGTCCATCTATAAAATATTCACCTCTTATATAAATGTAACAAACATGGGCTTGAACAGCGTAAGAAGCAATTAAACATCCCTCAATTAATTTATGAGGCTCAAATCTTAATATATCTCTATCTTTACAGGTTCCTGGCTCAGACTCATCTGCATTAACTACTAAATAATGAGGTCTTGAGCCAACTTCTTTGGGCGCGAAAGACCATTTTAATCCAGTTGGAAAACCAGCGCCCCCTCTCCCTCTTAGTTGAGAATCTTTTATCTCATTAATTATCCAATCTCTACCTTTATTCGTTAATTCATTTGTGCCTATCCAATCACCTCTTTTCTGGGATGAAACAACGTCAGATCCTAAATCGTTATATAAATTTTGAAAAATTCTGTCTTGATCTTTAAGCATTTTTTATATCCATAAGTGTTTTTCTATTATTTTCAGGCGCATTATTTACTCTTCCTCTATAAGAGCCTGGTTTAGGAGTTTCACCTTTTAGAATCTGATCCAAAATTTTTAAAGTTTTTTCTTTATCAAGATCTTCATAATAATCATCGTTAATTTGCATCATAGGTGCATTAACACAAGCACCCAAACATTCAACTTCCATCCATGAGCAATTTTTATTATTTGACAACTCTGACTCATTTTCTGAAATTTTTTCTTTACATGCTTCAACCAACTTATAAGCCCCTCTTATCATGCATGGTGTTGTGGTACAAACTTGAACAAAATATTTTCCTACTGGGGATAAATTGTACATAGAATAAAAAGTAGCTACTTCGTAAACTTGGATGTACGGCATATCTAAAAATTTTGCTATATATTTCATAGCCGCTAAAGGTATCCAATTATTGTTTTGTTTTTGTGCAATGTAAAGTAATGCCATAACAGCACTCTGTTGTTTGTCTTTAGGATATTTTGAAATAATAATTTTAGCTGCTTCTAATGAAGAGGAATTAAATTCAAAATTTTCTGGCTGTTCTTTAGCAGGTCTTCTTAAACTCATCTATCTACCTCACCAAAAACAATATCAAGAGATCCCAAAACTGCAGGAACATCAGCCAACATGTGACCCTTAATAAGGTAGTCCATTGATTGCAAATGTGAAAAACCTGGAGCTCTAATTTTACATTTATAAGGTTTGCTTGAACCGTCTGAAATTAAATATACTCCAAATTCACCTTTTGGAGCTTCAACAGCAGTATAGATTTCATCCTTTGGGACGCGATAACCTTCAGTAAATAATTTGAAATGATGAATTAATGCTTCCATTGATTGTTTAATTTCCTTTTTTGATGGTGGAGATATTTTTCCATCAAAAGTTTTAATTGGACCTTTTTCCATTTTTGCTAAACATTGCTTAATAATTGAAACACTTTCTTTCATTTCTTCAATTCTACATAAATAACGGTCATAACAATCACCGTTTTTTCCAACTGGAACTTTAAATTCTAGTTGTTCATAACAATCATATGGTTGTGATTTTCTAAGATCCCAAGGAACACCTGAGCCTCTTATCATTACACCACTAAAAGAATAGTCCAAGGCATCTTCTTTAGTTACTATTCCAATATCAACATTTCTTTGTTTAAATATTCTATTATCTGTTAATAGATTTTCTAGGTCATCTAAAATTTTTGGGAAACTCTCACAAAAACTTGCAATATCATTTTCAAGACCAGCTGGTAAATCCTGATGAACACCACCTGCTCTAAAATAATTTGCATGCAATCTTGAACCTGAGGCTCTCTCATAAAAAGTCATTAAAGTTTCCCTCTCTTCAAACCCCCATAATGATGGAGTTAAAGCCCCAACATCTAAAGCTTGAGTAGTAACATTCAAAATGTGACTTAAGATTCTTCCAATTTCACAGAACATAACTCTTATAAATTGTGCTCTTATTGGAACTTCAATATTTAATATTTTTTCGATAGCTAATGCAAAAGCATGTTCTTGATTCATAGGGGCTACATAATCAAGGCGATCAAAATAAGGAACTGCTTGCATATAAGTTTTATTTTCAATCAATTTTTCAGTACCACGATGTAATAATCCAATATGTGGATCAGCTTTCTCAACAACTTCACCATCTAGTTCAAGAATTAATCTTAATACTCCATGAGCTGCAGGATGTTGTGGTCCAAAGTTTAAATTTAAATTTTTAATCTTTTTTGTCATTATTATCTGTTTGTTCTTTAATATACTTTGTTCCTTCCCAGGGGCTTTCATAATCAAAATTTCTATAATTCTGTTCTAATTTAACAGGTTCCTGAATAACTTTTTTATATTGCTCACTATATCTTACTTCAGAGTGACCAGTTAAAGGGAAATCTTTTCTTAATGGATGACCTTCAAAACCATAATCCGTTAATATTCTTCTTAAATCTGGATGATCTTTAAAATTTACACCATACATATCGAAAACTTCTCTTTCCATCCAATTTGCAGATGGAAAAATTGATGTTAATGAAGAAATAACTTCTTTTTCGTTTATGAAATAACTGAGGATCATTCTTTGGTTAAATTCATGACTTAAGAATAGGTATACAACTTTAAATCTTTTGTTTTGTTCAGGATAGTCAACTACTGTGATATCTATAAGCTGTCTAAACTTTGTATCTTTATTTGTTTTTATAAATAATGTCACATCTATTAAATTTTCCTTATCAATTTCTATATAAATTTGATTATGTTTGATTTCTGTACTTTTAATTTTAGTTGTTAGTTCTGAATTAATTTTTTTTTCTAAATCAATTAAATTTATCATTTATCTATTTATTGAACCTTTATTTCTAATTTTTTTTTGTAGTTGCATTATCCCGTATAACAACGCTTCTGCCGAAGGAGGGCATCCTGGTACATATACGTCTACAGGAACTATTCGATCACAACCTCTTACTACTGAATACGAGTAATGATAATACCCTCCACCATTAGCACAACTTCCCATAGAAATCACATATCTTGGTTCAGGCATTTGATCATAAACTTTTCTTAGTGCAGGTGCCATCTTGTTGGTAAGTGTTCCTGCAACAATCATAACATCAGATTGTCTTGGAGAGCCCCTGGGAGCTGCACCAAATCTTTCAAGATCATATCTTGGCATAGCCGTTTGCATCATTTCAACCGCACAGCAAGCAAGACCAAAAGTCATCCAGTGCAAAGATCCTGATCTCGACCAATTGACCAAATTGTCAAAAGAAGTTGTTATAAAACCATTTTTGCTGAAATCCTCAGCAAGTTTTTTAAATTCTTTAGGAACTTTTTCTAGCTTGTCGTTCATTTAAATTTCTAATTATTCCCAATCTAAAGCACCTTTTTTCCATTCATAAATAAAACCAATTGTAAGTATGAATAAAAAAATCATCATTGAAGTAAAACCAAGGATGCCAATATTTCCCAAGGAAATTGCCCATGGGAATAAAAATGCTATTTCTAAATCAAAGATAATAAATAAAATTGCAACTAAATAAAATCTTACATCAAATTCCATTCTTGAATCTTGAAATGGTTCAAAACCACATTCGTAAGCCGATAATTTTTCTGGATCTGGGTGCTTTGGAGATAGTATAAAGTTTATAACTATAAACGCACAACTAAGCCCTAATGCAATTATTAGGAATAAAATTATTGGCAAATAATCTTTTAAAAATTCCGCAGTCATGGTGGAATATATATCATTTTTTATAGGTAGATGAAGTGATGATAGGTCACATTATTCAAAATATACAGTGCAATTGAGAACGATTATCACTGTTTAAAGTCATAAATACTTATAATTTTTTTAAAGTGGCGGGAGTGAAGGGACTCGAACCCTCGACCTATCGCGTGACAGGCGATCGCTCTAACCAACTGAGCTACACCCCCACTTTTGATTCATTTTGGTGGGCAGTAAAGGACTCGAACCTTTGACCCCCTCGGTGTAAACGAGATGCTCTACCAACTGAGCTAACCGCCCAAAATGATGATTACTAATACATCAAGGTTAAGATAATGTAAATTAATTATTATTGAATACTGGCCTGGGATTTATCTTCTTTTTTAGAAATATCTACCTCAACCCATTCAGTCTTTTTAAGTTCTTTGGTTAAAGCTATTTTTAAAACTTCATCAGCAAATTCAACTGGAGTAATTTTAATTTCCTCAATAATTTTTTTTGGTATATCAACTAAATCTTTTTCATTTTCCTTGGGTATTAAAACTTCTTTAATTCCAGCTCTATGAGCTGCTAATAATTTTTCTTTCAAACCCCCAATGGGTAGTACCTGTCCTGTGATAGTCACTTCACCTGTCATAGCTATATCTTTTCTAACAGTAATATTTGTTATTGATGAAACAATTGATGTTACCATCCCTATCCCTGCTGAGGGTCCATCTTTTGGTGTTGCACCTTCAGGAACGTGGATATGAAAATCCTTCTTTTCAAATAATGGTGGAATAATCCCGTACTCTAAACATTTAGATCTAACAAAGGATTTTGCAGCTTTTACAGACTCTTGCATAACGTCACCTAATTTACCTGTAATTTGCATTCTACCTTTGCCTGGCATAGTAACTGTCTCTATCTTTAGAATTTCACCACCATATTCAGTCCAAGCTAGACCAGTAACAATTCCAACTCTATTTTCACTTTCTAATTCTCCAAACTTATATTTTGGTACGCCAAGAAAGTCTGGTAAATTTTTTGTATCTACATTAACTTCCTTTTGTTCTCCAGACACAACTTTTTTTACAACTTTTCTTGCTACCTTAGAAATTTCTCTTTCTAAATTTCTTACTCCAGATTCCTTGGTATAGCTTCTTATTATTTCTTTTATCAAATCATCACTTAAACTCATTTCTTTATCTTTTACACCATTGTCTTTAATCTGTTTTGGAAGTAAATATTTATTTGCAATATTTATTTTTTCATCTTCAGTATAACCTGCTAATCTTATTACTTCCATTCTGTCTAACAAAGGTGGGAGTATATTTAACGTATTTGCAGTAGTAACAAACATTACGTCTGATAGATCATAATCAACTTCTAAGTAGTGATCATTAAAATTTGTATTTTGTTCAGGGTCTAGAGCTTCTAATAAAGCTGATGATGGATCACCTCTGTAATCATTGCCAATTTTATCAATTTCATCTAACAAGATTAGTGGATTTTTTGTTCCAGCTTTTTTCATCATTTGAATTATTTTTCCTGGTAAAGATCCAATATAAGTTCTTCTATGACCTCTTATTTCCGCTTCATCTCTCATACCACCAACTGACATTCTCACAAACTCTCTATTAGTTGCTTTTGCGATTGATTTTCCCAATGACGTTTTACCTACACCTGGTGGACCAACTAAACACAGAATAGGCCCTTTAATTTTTTCCATTCTTTTTTGTACAGCCAAAAATTCTATTATTCGCTCTTTAACTTTTTCTAATCCAAAGTGATCCTTATCAAGAACATTTAGTGCTTTCGATAAATCAATATCAACTTCACTTTTTTTATGCCATGGTAAATCAATCATCCAATCTAAATAATTTCTTACTACCGTGGCCTCAGCTGACATGGGGCTCATATTTTTTAACTTTCTTAGCTCCTGTAAACATTTCTTTTCAGTTTCTTTTGGCATTTTCGCTTTTAAGATAGCTTTATTGAGACTAGTACTTTCATCTTTTCCATCCTCTATTTCACCTAATTCTTTTTGAATAGCCTTTAATTGCTCATTTAAATAATACTCTCTTTGAGTTTTTTCCATTTGAGTTTTAACCCTACCTCTAATTCTTTTTTCAACCCCAATTATGCTTGTTTCATTTTCCATTATTTTAATAATTGCATTCAATCTCTTCTTAACGTCTGCGGTTTCGAAAATTTGTTGTTTTTCTAAGATTGAAGCTGTTACATGTGAGGCTATATTATCAGCAATTTGAGATGGGTCCTTCAATTGCTTAATAGAGTTTATAGTTTCAGTTGATATTTTTTTATTTATTGAAGTTAATTTTTCTAATCTTCTAATTGCAGTCACGGCTAAAGGATATAAATCATCATCCTCATTTACAATATCATTGTAAACAGAATAATCACAAGTAATAAATTTATCATTATCTTTAAAGTCTAATATTTTTACTCTTTTAATTCCCTCTACTAGAACTTTTACTGTACCATCTGGAAGTTTTAAAAGTTGAAGTATGTTTCCTTCACAGGCATAAGTAAAAATATCTGTTTTTTTTGGGTCATCTATTTCTGAATTTTTTTGAGTTACTAAAATAATTTTTTTTTCTTTTTTCATTACTTCATTTAATGCAGAAATGGACTTATCTCTGCCAACAAAAAGTGGAATAACCATGCTTGGAAAAACTACTATATCCCTAAGCGGTAATAGGGGTAATGAAATTTTAATATCCATAGCCCTAAATATGGATATTATAATTTATATTGCAATACCTTTTTATTGTTTATTAAGGATATTAAGCCGCTGATGTTTTGTCTGGCTTTGATTTATTGTTGTTTTTCGAATGAACGATTATTGGCTGAGATTGACCTTTAACAGATGAAGAATCAACAATAACCTCCTCAATATTGTCTTGACTAGGAAGGTCGTACATAGTTTTAAGTAAAATATTCTCTAATATTGATCTAAGTCCTCGGGCTCCAGTTTTTTTTCTAATTGCCTTAAGTGCTATCTCTTTCAAAGCTGTTTCTTTAAATGTTAGCTTTGCGCCATCGAGCTTAAATAATTCTTGATACTGTTTAGTAAGGGAGTTTTTTGGTTCCTGTAAAATTTTTATTAAAGATTTTTCATCTAAATCCTCTAAAGTTGCTATCATTGGTAATCGACCAATAAATTCTGGAATTAACCCATACTTTAAAAGATCTTCAGGCTCTAATCCTTTCATCCACTCACCAGTTTTTTTATCTTGAGTGTTTTTAACATCTGCTCCAAAACCTATTGAGGTTCCCTTGTCTCTTTGTGATATTATCTTATCTAAACCAGCAAAGGCACCTCCACAAATAAATAAAATATTTGTAGTGTCGACTTGTAAAAACTCTTGTTGAGGATGTTTTCTACCACCTTGTGGTGGAACGCTTGCAATTGTTCCTTCCATAATTTTTAAGAGTGCTTGTTGTACTCCTTCACCAGATACATCTCTTGTTATAGATGGATTTTCCGATTTCCTACTTATCTTGTCTACTTCATCAATATAAACTATGCCTCTTTGAGCTTTTTCAACATTGTAGTCTGCAGCTTGTAATAATTTTAAAATTATATTTTCAACATCCTCACCCACATAACCTGCCTCTGTTAAAGTGGTAGCATCAGCCATTGTGAATGGAACATCTAAAATTCTAGCTAATGTTTGAGCTAATAGAGTTTTACCACATCCCGTTGGTCCAACTAATAATATATTTGACTTAGCAAGCTCAACATTTTTGCTCGTTTTATTTTCATAATTTAACCTCTTATAATGATTATGAACGGCTACAGATAAAACTTTTTTAGCATGATTTTGTCCAATTACGTAATCATCTAAAACTGTACAAATTTCTTTGGGCGATGGTAAACCGTCTTGATGTTTTACAAATGAATCTTTGCTTTCCTCTTTAATGATATCCATGCAAAGCTCTACACATTCGTCACAAATAAAAACTGTAGGTCCAGCTATCAGTTTTCTAACTTCGTGTTGACTTTTTCCACAAAAAGAACAGTAAAGAATATTTTTATTATTTGTACTCATAAATTTTAAAACGAATCAATTTAAATACTCTATTATAAATGAGTCCTACTAATCAAGTTTCCATTATTTAAATGTCAATATATGGTAGTTTAAGATCTTTTCTCTACTACTTCATCAATTAAACCAAACGACTTTGCGGTATCAGCTGTCATGAAATTATCTCTTTCCAAAGCAGACTTGATATCTTCAACAGATTTGCCGGTATGTTTTGAATAAATTTCATTTAATCTTTTCTTTAATGCTAAAACTTCATTAGCATGAATTTCTATATCAGTTGCTTGACCTTGAAATCCAGCTGAAGGCTGGTGAACCATTATTCTAGAATTAGGTAATGAGAACCTTTTTCCTTTTGATCCAGCGGCAAGTAAAAAAGATCCCATCGATGCCGCTTGTCCTATACATAAAGTGGATATCTGAGGTTTTATATATTGCATAGTATCATAAATTCCTAAACCAGCTGTAACTAATCCGCCAGGACTATTTATGTATAAAAAAATATCTTTTTTTGGATCTTCAGCCTCTAAAAATAAAAGTTGTGCAGTAATTAGTGATGCAACATTGTCATTAATTTGACCAGTCAAAAAAATTATTCTCTCTTTTAAAAGTCTAGAATAAATATCATAAGCACGCTCACCTTTGCTTGACTGTTCCACGACCATAGGAATTAAGTTACTCATAAGTTCGGAAATTTTATTTGTCATAAGTTGATTCGTTCTACTTATACAACTTGAGATTACTTTTTGCTAACTTTTTTTGTTTTTTTTGGGGGTGATTTTGATTTAGCTTTTTTTACAGCTGATTTTTTAGCTTCCGCCTTTTTTGTTGGCTTTTTTTCTTCTTTATTATCATTATCATGACTATGATTATGTTCCTGGTTTTGAGATTGTTTTAAAATTTTTTCAGCTTCATCTTTTGAAATTTCTTTTTTATTAGATTTGGCTTTTTCTTTAATTAAAGAAATTATTTTATCTTCATAAACAGTCCCTCTCAAACTCGCTATTGCAGAAGGATTTTTTTGATAAAAATCCATAACCATTTTTTCTTGTCCTGGCATCATTCTTATTTGTTTTTGGACCTCGGCTTGTAACTCTTGTTCAGTAACTTTTACCTTATTCTGTTCACCGAATTCATTTAAAATTAAACCTACTTTAATTCTTTTTTTTGCTATTTCTTCAAAATTTTTTCTACTTTTTTTAGCGTCATCTTCTGACATACCTTGCGAGAGAACCTTAATTTCTTCCTCCATTAAATTTTCAGGAATTTCACTTACTTTAAAGTTTTCTATTTCTTTTAAAATTTGATTTTTAGATAGTCTATCTAGAGAGTTTTTGTATTCATCATTAATTTGTTTCGTTACCAGCAATTTAAGATCCTTTAAATCCTTAGCCCCTAAATTTTTTGCAAAATCATCATCAATTTTAGTTTCATCAGGAATTTTTACTGATAAAATTTTGCAATTAAATTTTGCTTTTTTATTAACTAAATTTTTTTCTGGAAAATTTTCAGGTAGTGTGGCTTCAACTACCTTTTCATCACCATTTTTAACTCCAACTAATTGTTTATCGAAACCTTTTAAAAATAAATCTTTACCCAAAGTTAATTGAGTATTTTTACCTTCACTTCCTTTAAAAGATTTATCATCAATTGTTGCTGTATAATCAAATGTTACTAAATCACCTTCTTTTGCTTTAGCGTCTATAACATCTTTAAAACTTGGTTGATTTTTTGCTATTTCTTTAATTCTCTTATCAGAATCTTTTTCATCAATTTTAACTGTATATTCATCAAATTTTAAATTATCTATAGATTTGATTTCTACTTTAGGTAATTCTGTTATAGATAAGACGTATTCTAAATCTTTGTCCTCACCATAAGTTTTAAGATCTAACTTTGGCTGACCTGCGGGTTTAATTTTGTTTTCTTCCAAAGCTTTTGTAGAAGTTTCTTTCAAAACTTTATCTAAAACTTCACTAAAAACAGCTTGACCAAATTGTCTTTTTAAAATTTCTCGTGGAACTTTTCCTGGTCTAAATCCTTTTAACTTTACAGTTCCTTTAATTTCCTCATATTTTTTATCTAAATAAGAATTCATAGTTTTTTTATCTATGAACACTTTGATATCTTTGTTTAGACCTTTTTTATTTTCTACTGTAACTTTCATAAAATTTAAGTGGTAGGGCGAAAAGGACTCGAACCTTCACAGATTGCTCTATCGGTTCCTAAGACCGACGCGTCTACCAATTCCGCCATCGCCCCACAAATTTAATGGTTTTATATATGATTGAAACTATTTGTCCAACGACAATTATTGTAAATTTTATTAATTTTCCTTTATAATATTACTATGATTATTTCACCTTGTATAAGTATATGTAAAACTGATCCTAGTACAGGGTATTGCTATGGCTGTGGCAGAAGTAATAATGAAAAAAGAATTTGGAAAATTGAGGATACAACTGATAAATGGAAAGAAGAAAACCTTAAAATTATTAAAAAAAGATTATCAGGTTGGCAATTAAAAAGTTTTGAAGAATCCTATACATATAAAATTGAAAATGGTATTTCTTTATTTAAAAAAAATTTAAAAAATGAGTAAAACTTCAATAGTAATAATTATCTACATTATAGGGCTTATTTTTGGAGCTTTAGTTCTTAAAATCTGGAGTGCAGATACAAGCATTTTAAAAGGCCTTCTAGGTTTAGGTTGGACAGCTCTTCTTTTGATAGGAATATTTTTTGCTGAGAAGAATGAAAAAAATTAAATACCTAATTTTTCTTTTTTTTATAACTTTACCTTTTCAGAATTCAAATTCAGAAATAATCATTATGAGTTCTTGTGATGATAAACAAGATGAATTCTTAAAGAATGAATACATTCTAAATCTTAATGAATTAATGATGACTAGAAACTACGTTTATAAAGAAAAAACGTATCAAAAATATAGAATAACAGATTTAAGTGTTAAAAAATCTAATTCATACGTAAGAAATATCTATGAAGAAGATGGAAAAATTTTTACTCACAAGCATGGTTATCCTCAATTTTATACTCAAATGTTTTTTGAAAAAGGAAAACAAGAAATATTTTTGAAAACAGTGCTCAATGATGAAGAGGGTATATCAAAAATTTCAACATGTAAAAAAATAGAAAAATTTAAAAAAGAAAGTTAATTTTTTTTTTTATTTTTTTTAAAATTTCTTCGTTTTGTTCCAAACTGACTGTTAGTAATATTGCTTCTGTGCTTAGCATAAGCTTGCTTTTGAGCTTGTTTCATTGCTCTCTTTGATGACATAATCTTTAATATTCTATTTCTATATTGCCAATTTTTTTAAATCTTATATTAGAAATTACAATTTCTCCAGAACTAGGGGAATAATTAAGTGCTTCAGAAATTACCACATAATGTGTAACAAAAACCAAATTTTTATTACCATCCCATTCATTTATATATTTTTTAAGATTTTTAATTTGTTTTGTTCTATTTTTCGAAAATTTTTCACTAAAAAATGAATTGAGAAAATTATTTGTTTCAAATTTTTTAAATGCTATTTCCGCAGTTTCTTTACATCTACACCATTCACTTGATATAACTTTATCAATTGGGATTAAATTTACTTTAAAATAATTTCCAATATTTTTGGCTTGTTCTCTGCCTTCTTCACTTAAATTTCTTTGTGTTGAGCAATCATTGATATCAAAATTATCTGGATCTCCCCCGCCAGGCGCATAAGCATGCCTTATAAAAATTAAATTACCGCCATTTTTTAGATTTTTTAAAACTTGAAATTCAGTATCTGCTTTAATTCCATTTGTTAAAATTAAAAATATAATTAAAATAAAGTTTAATAATCTCATTAATGAATATTAAATTTAAAAAATTGAATAAAACAATAGTTAATTGTAAAAAATGTCCTCGATTAACTAATTTTATAAAAAAAATTTCAATTGAAAAAAGAAAACAAAATATAAATGAAAAATATTGGGGAAAACCAGTTACTGGATTTGGTGATACAAAAGCTAGACTTATGATTATTGGTTTAGCTCCTGCTGCTCATGGAGGTACTAGAACGGGGAGGGCTTTTACAGGAGATAAATCTGGTGATTTTTTATTTAAAAGTCTTCATTCAGTAAAAATATCAAATCAAAACTTTTCTAAAAATGTCAATGATGGTTTAAAATTAAAATCTACATATATAACTAATATGTTAAAATGTGTACCACCAGGTGATAAACCCATGAATAATGAGCTCACATCATGTTCAAATTATTTTGTAAAAGAACTTGATAACTTAAAACATCTAAGAGTGATTGTAACCCTTGGAAAAGTTGCTTTTGATAATTGTCTGAAGATATATAAGAAAAAATTTAGAATTAATCAAAAATTTTTTTTTAAACATAATAAAAAATATTTATTGCCTGATGGCAAAACTTTGCTAGCTTGTTATCATCCAAGTCCTAGAAATGTTAATACTAAAGTTATTACTTCTTTAATGATTAATCAGTTATTTCGAAAAGCAAAAAAAATTGCTAAGTTTTAATAGTGTCACAAAAATAAGGTTTAAATTTAGAATATATTTCATCTGGAATTTTTACAGGTTTGCTCTCTTTATTTATAAAAACTAAATGAACTTGTGCTTCTACAATAATTTCATTACCCTTAGAGATTACTTGATTCATAAAAAAAGAAGTTTTGGTTATAGATTTTACGAAAGATCTTACGATCAATTCATCTTCTAAAAATGAGGGTTTTTTATATTCAATATTACAAGATTTGACAATTATTAAAGCGTTAAATTTTTCTTGTATTTTTCTATTGCTAAATCCAATTGAAATTAAAGCCTCTGTTCTAGCTCTTTCTAAAAATTTCAAATAGTTTGCATAATACACAACTTTAGCAGCATCAGTGTCCTCATAATAAACTTTCAATTTATAAAAAAAATTTTCATGCATAGTTTATTTATATCAAATAATTAATTATTTCACAGAAACTAGGATATAAGTATCAAGATGAATATTTTTATTATATGGCTTATGTTAGTCATAATTTGGAACTATGGATACCCTCAAGCAAGTCCTTTAGAAGATGTTGCTGTGGCAGTAATTTTAT
Organism: uncultured Pelagibacteraceae bacterium; assembly: GCA_902558815.1. GTDB lineage: Bacteria > Pseudomonadota > Alphaproteobacteria > Pelagibacterales > Pelagibacteraceae > Pelagibacter. Next base: position 40,431 of record CACEFF010000007.1, read on the forward strand.
CTTTATTCAGTAATGTTTTAACGAAATATTTTAAAATCTAATTATTCAGTAGAAAAATAGATATTTTGGTAATAGGCAATAGCTTTCATTTTTGAATTATCTGTATCAGACATTATAGCTAATCCATCTAGTTGATTAACATCTAAATCATGAAATTTTTTAAAGTCATCTTTGACATTTGCTTTAACTGTAAGCCACTGATTAAAATTGTTTTTGGTCGTTGCTAAAACATTATCTATAGATTTTTTTGTATATGGACTCGGCCAGTTTAACCCAACTTTACTATTACTTGAAAATACATAATTAATAGCTCTATTTGAAAGTGGTGTAGCACCTGTCTTCTTCACTACAAAGACCCTAGCAGCAAAATCATGTCCTTTTTTTGTGTTCTCTTTAATTCCAACTAAATCTTTTTCAATTTTCCAAGTTATGTTGATAAATGGTGTTTTGTTTAAGTCAATTTTTACTTCTTTGCCTAATCCTGAGGCGGCATTATCAGCAATAGCTTTCAAAAAATTACCATTGTCATTTGTTCCAACGCTATAAATGGTTTTATTATCTGCTCCTCTTACCTTTCTTATCTCTAATTCAGCAAGCTCCTCATTCGTAAATTCAAACACTTTTACTTCACCCGCTAACGTAAGAGAAATGATTGAAAGCCAAATAATGAAAAATTGAATTAAAATATTCATAAATTTTTTTTTAAAAAAGATCTTAATACATTATTTTGACAAGATTTAAACATTCAAAAATCAATATTTATTTTTATATCATAATCGTGAAGACAATCTCAATTTTTATACTCTTAATTTACTGGTCGATTATGATTTTTGCACCTGTTATGTCTAATGATGTTAAACTAAGTAGGGCAAAAGTTAACAATACATAAATAGTTGAGCAAAAACCTAAAAGTTAGTATGTTGATCGCCCCCCACTTATATCAAAGACAGCTGCTGTTGAAAAAGTGTTTTCCTCTGATGAAAGCCAACAAACTAATGAAGTGAACTCCTCAACCTCTAAAAATCTACCTCTTGGTACCTTTGAAAGCATTCTTTGGACATGTTCTTTAGTCATTTGATCTAAAATACGTGTTTTAGCACCAGCAGGTGTGACTGCATTGACTGCGATATTCTTATCAGCAAGCTCTTTACCAAGAGATTTTGTAAGACCTATAGACCCTGCTTTACCAACGCTATAGGCGCTTGCATTTGCATTACCATCTTTACCAGCAACTGAAGCAACATTTACTATTCTTCCGTAGTTATTCTTAATCATATTTGGAACTATGGTTCTGCAGCAATTAAAGGTTCCCATTAAATTTATATTCACAACTTTTTTCCATATTTCAATATCATATTCCCATAAAGCAGCTGTAGGACCTGTTATGCCAGCATTGTTAATTAAAATGTCAATATTTGACTTTTTTGTAATATTGTTCACACAACTCTCAACCTCTTTATA
>CACEFF010000008.1 GCA_902558815.1 uncultured Pelagibacteraceae bacterium
CGGAGACCATATTTGGTGGATATCAGATAACTCTGAATTTAAAAAAGATTATCCAAACTGGAAAATTAAAATTAAATTAAAAAAATCTCTTGAAAAAATGATAAGTCATGAATTTCAAAATCGTAAATGACTAAAGTTTTACCAAAATCTGTAAAAACAATCGTTATAGGTGGTGGGGTTGTTGGATGTTCAGTGGCTTATCATTTAGCAAAACTTGGTTGGAAAGATACAATTCTCTTAGAAAGAGATCAGTTAACATCAGGAACAACATGGCATGCCGCAGGGTTGGTTAGTCAATTAGGTCCAACTGCAGCAATAACTAAAATAAGAAAATATACTTTAGATTTATATAAAAAACTTGAGAAAGAAATTGATCATTCTGCAGGGTTAAGATTAAACGGCGCACTTTCTATTGCACAAAATAAAGGGAGATGGCAAGAACTTCTAAGACAGGCAACAACGGCACAACTTTATGATGTTGATGTGAGAATTTTAAATAAAGATCAAATCAAAAAAGATTATCCAATTATTAATACCGATGAAGTCATTGGTGGAATTTTAATGCCTGGTGATGGTGCTGCTGATCCATCAGGCGTTACTCATATGTTAGCTAAAGCTGCAAGAAAAGAGGGAGCAAAAATTTTTGAAAAATCTCCTGTGGATGAAATTTTAACTAAGAATGGAAAAATCTCAGGAGTAAAAGTTAATGGCCAAGAAATTGAATGTGAGTATATTGTTTTAGCATCTGGAATGTGGTCAAGACAAATTGGAGAAAAAGCTGGAGTAAGTATCCCACTTTATCCCGCTGAACACTTTTATATTATTACTGAACCAATAGAAAATTTGTCTAAAACATTACCTGTAATTAGGGACTTTGATAATCGAACTTATATTAAAGAGGATGCGGGCAAAATATTAGTTGGTATTTTTGAAGGAAATTCTATTCCTGCTTGGGACAAGACAAACAAAGTACCTGAAGATTTTTCTTTCGGTGAATTTCAAGAAAATTTTGAGCATTTTGAACCTTATTTAGCCTCTGCTATTAAAAGATTTCCAGTTTTAGAGTCAGCTGGTATTAGAAAATTTTTTTCAGGACCAGAGTCTTTTACACCTGATACAAATACATTATTAGGAGAAGTTCCCGAAGTTAAAAACTTTTTTGTTTGCTGTGGATTAAATAGTATTGGAATAGGGAGTGGAGGAGGTGTTGGTAAAGTTACTGCAGAATGGTTAATAACTGGCCATATCAATGAGGATATTTTTAGTTACGATATAAAAAGATTTCAAAAATTTCATTCAGAATTAGGATTTATAAAAAAAAGGATTACAGAGACCTTAGGAGATTTGTATGGAATGCATTGGCCATTTAAACAACATAAAACCTCTAGAAATATTAAAACCTTACCTCATCACGATAATCTAAAAAGTTTTGGTGCATGTTTTGGTGTTTCAGGTGGTTATGAAAGACCTATGTGGTTTGCTCTAGATGGAGAAAAAGCTGAGTACGAATATAGTTATAATTATCAAAGCTGGTATCCATCTGCTGAATATGAAACAAATAATACAGTTAAGAATGTTGGTTTATTTGACTTAACTCCATTTTCTAAGTTTGAAATAAAATCAGATAAAGCACATCAAGAACTGCAGAAAATTTGTACTGCAAACATTAAAAATGAGCCTGGTAAATGTGTTTATACGCATATGTTAAATTCTGATGGTGGAATAGAGACTGATTTAACAGTTGTATGTGTTGATAAAAATCATTTTAGAATAATCAGTTCTGCAGCAACAAGAGAGAGAGATAAATTTCATATTAACAAACATCTTTCAAAAAATATTGAGTTAAAAGATATAACAGATGATTTATGTGTGTTTGGTTTGTTTGGTCCAAAAAGCAGAGATTTACTTAAAACTTTAAGCGAAGATAATTTTGAAAATGATCAATTTAAATTTGGATTTGCAAAGTTTATTAGAATTGATGGGGTTAAAATCTGGACACAAAGATTATCTTATGTAGGTGAATTAGGCTACGAGCTATATGTAGATCTTAAAAACGCAAAAAAAATATACGAACTACTTATAGAAAAAGGTAAAGATTTTAATCTTTCTAATTGTGGTATGCATGCAATGGATATTATGCGAATGGAAAGTGGTTTTTTACATTGGGGACATGATATTTCCCCTGAAGAAAATCAGTATCAAGCAGGTTTAGCTTTTACTATTAGCAATAAAAAAGATGTAGATTTTATAGGCAAACAAGCTCTTGAAAAAATTAAACAAAACAAAGTTAAAACTAGATTTTCAATGTTTACTTTAAAAGAAAGTGAACCAGGAAAACCATTATTACTCCATGATGAACCTATCTATATTGATGATAAAATTATAGGAAGATCAACATCTGGAAACTATTCATTTAATTTTAAAAAGAATTTAGTATTTGGTTATATTAAAAATGATTTATCTAATGAAGAACTACAATTTAAAAATTTATTTATTGAAGTAGAAAAACAAAAATATCCTATCTCTATTATATCTGAGCCACTAAAACGAACAGATTTTAAAAATCTTTAATCAAGTTTGTCTTCTTAAAATAAAAACAAAAATTACTGAAGTTGCCATCATGATTAATGCATAAGCAGCAGTTGGAACCATATATATCATATCATTACCAAATAATTGCATTCCCACAAATACTGCCAAAGTTCCATTTTGGAGACCAGCCTCTAAAGATATGCATCTTCTTTGAGCAACACCAGTTGCAAAAAATTTAGCAATATAAAAAGCTACAATCATCATTGTAATATTTAAAGTAAAAGCAATCATTCCAGCTTTTTCTATAAACATAACTATGCTATCCCATTCCTCGATATAGATAGCAATAAAAACAATGCAGAATAAACCAATGGATATTTTATTGATAATTTTCATATTGTTTACAATAAAATTATCTGCAAGTTTTCTAATAATCATTCCAATCAATACTGGAACAGTTACAACCAAAAACATTTTTAAAGATATACTGAGCATAGATACCTCTTTTTTGACGTATGTAATGTCAAATAATTCTATTGATAAAAAAACTACATAAGGAACAGACACTATACTAATTAAACTAGTAATTGCTGTTAAAGATATGGAAAGTGCAACATCTCCATTAGCAAATTTTGTAAGTACATTTGAGGTTACACCACCTGGTGCTGCAGCTATTAACATTACACCTAATGCTAACTCAATTGGAGTTTTTAAAATAATTATTAAAAAATATGCAATAACAGGAAGCAATACCAACTGACAAATTAATCCAATAAAAAATTCTTTAGGATTTTGAACCACTCTAGTAAAATCTTGAACTGTTAAAGACGCACCTAGTCCCAGCATTATTAATGCTAATGCTATTGGCGCTATTGTTGTTACTATTCCCATTTCCCTCTTAATGAAATTAATAATTAATTAACAGTACATTAAAAATTTTTTAAAAAAAAGTTTTTTATGAAATAGTTAAAAGATTAAGAACTTTTCTTATAAATTTAGCTTTATTTTTGAAAATTAATCTTTGATATGGAATAACTCTTTGAACGTTAAAACCAGTTAAGATATATTGTTTTTTTTCGTTTAATCTTAAGTAATCATTTTTTATCAAGAACTTACATTTCCTAATAACTGTTGCTCGAGGTATTCCTGTCATATCAGAAACAGACATTGCACTAACACCATTACTTCTAGCTTTAATACCTCTTACTAATTCTTCGTTAAATGAATTATAGTCACCCTTAACCATTTCTCTTTGATAATCTATATAATTTTTAGCTTGATTGTGACCGTTCTTTTGTTCTAGAGATGCACCATAATTAAAAGCTTGATTCATACAAACTGTGCCCCAAACGTGAAATGTTGTTAAGTCCTCAAACATATCATGATATCCAATAATCATTGGAATTTGCATCCTATAAAACCATCTCCAACAAATAGAGAAATTTTTCTTTAGCACATTTTCAATCATTTTTACTTCAAGTTTTTTGGAGTAAAGTTTTTCTTTAGTAAGTATTTCTGAAATTTTTAAAATATAGCCAGCTGTATATTTCATTTGTCTTTCAGGTTTGATAAAAGAAAATGACCTTCGATCAATTATAATTTGTTTTTTCTGTCTTTTAAGAACTCCTAATTTTTCAAGTTCTAAAACTTTTCTTCTAACAGTTTCTTTTGGTAGTTGAAGTTTTTCACATAACTCTGTGATACTAAATTTATCTATTTGGAGAAAATTTTTTGAATAATATTGCTCATACGATAATTTAATATTCATCTGATCATAAAATTGTAAAGTTTTTTCAACCAGTGAAATGATAATCATATATTTATAATGATCCTTGAAAGCTCGATAAACTGCATTCATCCATCTCCATTGGTGATTAATCCAATCTTTTCCTAGTTGATCATAGTGAGCCATGATATGATCGTAAACTTGTTCATCGTTTAGAACTTTTGAAAAATCTATTTGATGTAAACTCATAATTGTAAAAAAGAGATTTGAAACCCAAAATGAACATGTGTCAACCTTATTATGACCCAGTATGAACTTTAACAAAATTGTTTAGTATCTATTTTGTTGGTTAAATGTAATTATGAGTGATAAAGGCTTTGCGGATAATCAAACTAGTATCGAGACCCCAAATGATATTGGAGTTGCTGAAAAGCCTTTATCAAATCAAACTGCTTCCGGAAGAGTAGATATTAACGTCCTTAAGTCAAAACTCCAAGAGAGTGAGGACAAAGAATTCAGAAAGAATATTACTATTCTATTTACCCTTATTTTAGGTTTAAGTGTTCTGGGTGTTTATCTTTCTTTCTAATGTTTGCAAATTTTAAAAATTCGTGGTCTACTAGAATTATGAAAAATTTGGGATTTAGTGTTAAAGAGAAACTAGTTGCTAAATATTTAGAAAAAGATCACAAAAACATTCAACCTAAAAGCAACGATATTAATGTTCTTTTAAACAGAATTAAATTGAATAAAAAAAGTGAAAAGAGAAAAAAAATTTTTTTTTCTGCTGCAGCTTCGAGTGGTTTACTTTTGTTTGGTTTAATTATCTTTTAGTTAAATTAAGTAAATTAACTTAAAATTACAATATTTGTGGTGTTTATTAACATTGAATCAATTAATTAAACTATTATAAATCAATTCATAACATGGCGGGGTAGCTCAGTTGGTTAGAGCGCGGGACTCATAAGCCCGAGGTCAGTGGTTCGATCCCACTTCCCGCTACCGTAATAGTATTTTGAAATTATAAAAATTAAATGAATGAGTATATTAATTAAATCTTTTAATAAATCTCCAAAATATTCCATAAAATGGAATAATTATTTTAAAGTCTATGAAGAAATATTGAACAAATACAAAAATAAAAAGATAAAATTTGTTGAAATTGGTATAGGCGATGGAGGTTCACTTTTTATGTGGAAATCTTTTTTTAAAAATAAAATTGAAATAATTGGTATAGATCTCAATCCAGAAGCAAAAAAATTAGAAAAATTTGGATTTAAAATTGCAATTGGAGATCAAGCAGATCCAAATTTTTGGAAAAGCTTCTATAAAAAATATGGAAAAATTGATGTACTTTTAGATGACGGTGGACATAAAAATATACAACAAATTACAACTCTAATGGAATCTATTGATTTTATTAAACCAGATGGAATGATTATTATTGAAGATACTCATACAAGTTTTATGAAAAAGAAAGGTTTTAAAAATCCTTCAAAATATTCGGTGGTAAATTTTTCAAACTTGATCATTGAAAATATACACAGACAAAATCCATCAATTAATAAAAAACCTAATTTTATTTCAAGAAAAATAGAGTCTATTTCATTTTATGATTCAATGATTTGTTTTAATTTTTTTAAAAAAGAAAAGAAAGTTTATTCAAAGTTGATTGAAAATAATAAGAAGTTAAGAAATTACTTCACTGATTATAGACATGATGGTGATTTTATTAGAATTAAAAAAAAATTTGAAGGTAAAATTGGAAAGATTAAAAAAAATACTTTAGCTTACAGCTTAGTTAGAAAAATATTTCATAGAAACTTTTATCTGTCTTTAAAGGAAAAATTAAGAATCATTAAGTATAAAAATCTACTAAAAAAATAAACTTTTATTTTACCTTATATCCTAAAGCTATTTGATTTGATGGAAAAACTAATTTTTTTTTAAATGTTTTTTTCCATTTTTCAGGAATTAAATAATCACCCTTATTAAAGTCTAATCTTTCAGTTTTTTTTAAAAAGCTTTTAGAATCCCAATTTTTAGTTTTTTGCCATATTGAAAAATAAAAATATTTAGAGTTTTTTGAAATTGAGTTGAAATAACTATTAATAGTTTTTTTATCCATTTCATGCAAACAATCAATAGCTAAAGAGATGTCAAAGTAAAAATCTTTTATTAAATCTAATTGGTGTGGCAAGATAAAAGATATGTCATTATTTTTTAAATTTTTAACTAGTTTTTCTTGATTATTTTCATCTATAAGTAATTTTATTTTTTTTTTAGGAAATGATTTTTTTAATCTTTTATATGATATAAATATTGATGGAGGTATATCGCAAATAGTATATTTAAGTTTATTATTAATGGACAATAAACATTCAGCAACTCTACCTGCTCCAGCTCCAATCTCCATAACTTTTAATTTTTTTTTTAAGCTTTTGAAATTATTAATATATTCATAATCAAACAGTGAAACTATCTTATCTGTTGTAATATTATGATTTTCAATTCTGATAAATGGATACTCTGAGTCTAAAAAAGTATTGTCTTTCAACAACTTTAATTTATTAAAAACCTTACTTTTTTTAAGTTTTTCAAATAGTAGTAAACATAAGATATTATAATTAATACTATATTTGTAATTAAATTCTTTTTGTTTTTTAAATATATTGGAATTTAATTTAATTTTTTTTTGGTCAAATTTTTTAGATAATAAGTTTTCTAAATGTTCATCTTGAAATTCAGCAAAAGTAAAGTAATGAGTTGATATTTTTGAGCCATACTTTGTTAAGCCATGTTCTTTAATAGTCTTGTAATCGTTTATATTTAGCTTTTGCCACTGTTTTGATACAAAATCATACGAACTTGATTTGATAAAAACCTCCGTAATAAACTTTAAATCTTTATCAAAATTTTTTGAGCTTTTGTTTTTTTTCCAAAATTTTTTGAAATTATCTGTAAAAAACATTCCTAAATACTTTTAATACAATTTTTTAAATTTTTGCAAATTTTAAGAACATCTTTTAACTTTAATTCAGGATATAGTGGAATGCTAAAAATACCTTTAGAAAATTTTTCAGTATTGCTTAAGTCTTTAACCTTTTTAATCTTCTCATAACCTTTCATTTTTTGAATTGGATAAGGATAAATTATTCTTGATTGGATGTTATTATTTTTTAAATAATTCATAATATATTTTCTTTTTTTATGGTATAAAGTGAAAGTATTATACACATGAAAGCACTTTGTATTTTGTTCTGGTAAAATTATTTTTAAATTTTTAAGATTTTTAATATATATAGAAGCAATTTTTCTTCTTTTATAAATCAAATTATCTACATTTTTAAATTTTAAGTTTAAAATTGAAGATTGAATTTCATCTAATCTTGAGTTTATTCCGTTTTCATAAGCGTAATATTCGTTAAAAAATTTTTTTTTATGATTATTAGTCTCAATTCCATAAAATCTAATTCTTTTTATCTTTTCAAAAAATTTAAAATCATTTGTGAGTATAAATCCTCCATCACCGTATGTTCCCAGTATTTTAGTTGGATAAAAGGAGAAACATCCTGATAAACCAAAAGTTCCTACAAATTTATTTTTATATTTTGCTCCCTGAGCTTGCGCACAATCTTCTATGACTTTGATTTTATTTTTATTAGCAAATTTCATAATTTCTTCCATTTGGCAAGATTGTCCATAGAGATGAACTGGAATTATTACTTTGGTATTTTTGTTAGTTGCTTTTTTAATTTTTGAAACACTTGTTAAGTAATCATCTTCTATATCAATTAATCTTGGTTTTCCTCCAGCATTAACAATAGCTGATACTGTTGGTATTGCAGTATTTGCAGGCACAATCACTTCATCATCTTTTTTTAAATTTAAAGCTAATAATGAAATTAAAATTGCGTCAGTACCGCTTCCCACTGCTATTCCATATTTGCTTTTGTATTTTTTGATAAATCTTTTTTCAAAAATATTTAACTGCTTCCCAAAAAAAATATTACCTTTAATCAAAGTTTTATTAATATTACTAAGAAATCTATTTTTATTCTTTTTATATTCCTCAAGGAAGGACCAGTATTTTATCATTTCAAAACTTTTTTTAGTTTTATTAAGTTCATAGAGTGTTTAAGTGGAATTCCATTTTTTAATGTTTTCTTTGCACTAGTACTTAACACTTTTTTATTATATTTTTTTGCAAATTTATAAGCAGAAGCAGTTTTACCACCTACATTTATAATTCCTCTTTGTTTAATTAATTTTGGAAACATTTCGACAATATCTTCGTGAAAAATAAAATTAGTAATGAGATCCTTGAAAGCAAATTTATGAATGAAAGGTTTTTCTGTCATGCATATTCTTAATATTAGAGAGTTTTTATACATTTGTACTGCACATTCTCCACCTAATTTAGACCATGCATAGTTATTATAAGGAAGCAAAGAGTCATATTCTTTATAATTACCTTTTTTCCCTGGATAAACATAATTAGTTGATAGATAAATCAATTTTATATTAAAATTTTCACAAACTTTTACTAAATTACAAGTTCCTATGATATTTTTGTTAATACTTAGAGCAATATTTTTTTCATGGATATCCATTGGTCTAGAAAGGCCTGCAGAATGAATTAAAACTTTTGCTTTTTTTTTTGATAGATATTTCTTTATTGATTTTGGATCTAAAATATTAAATTCTTTTTTTGAAGGAAATTCAACATTTTTGAGTTTAGATTTGCTTTTAAATACTTTTCCAAATCTTCCTGATCCACCTGTAAAAATTATTTTCATCTAAATACTAATATGAGCAAACCATTTGCCTTTTTTTTTAAATTTTTTTTCTTTTTTAAAAATTTCATTTTTGTGATTCCAAGCAAACAAAAAAGCTCTATCAGGTAGATTTTTTTGAAAATGTTTCATAGAAACTATAGGTATATGCATCCCTGGCGAAAATTTACCTATTTTTTCTTTAGTTGTATCGCTTATAAAATCGATAAAATCGGTCCCAATATTACAGTAGTTAAGAATAGTAGTGCTTTTTGAAGTAGCTGCGTAACCAGCAATCTTATAATTTTTTTTCTTAAAATTCTCTAGTTTCTGAATTAATTTTTTTTTAGAAATTTCACATTTTTTCTTAAATTGTAAACAACTTTTAATATTATCTATATTCTTCTTTTTTTCTTTTCTAAGAATTTTTTTTAAACTAATTTTTGGCTTGTATGATCCTTTTCTGCAAATAACATACCTCATTGATCCACCATGTGTTTTTTGTGGAATAGCATTAATTAATTCAAAGTTAAAAAGATCAAATATCTTTTTAATTGAGCTAGCAGAAAACATAAAAATATGTTCGTCATATATCTGATCATATGATGCTTTTGTGAACATAGATCCTAAATATGGTTCCTCAAAAATGAATAACCCGTCATCAGCTAATAAAAAATCAATACCTCTGATTAAATCTTTTAAGTTTGGAATATGACAAATTGCATTAGCGGCAGTAATGATATTTATCTTTCTTTTTAAATTTTTTAATTTTTTAACATTTTTATAATTAAAAAATTTATTAATTGTTTTAATACCTCTCTTACTTGAAATTTGTGCTACATTTTTTGAGGGCTCAAAACCAATTAGGTTTATTTTTTTTTTATTGAAGTTCTTTAAAAAAGTTCCATCATTAGAGCCAATTTCTATTAAATTTTTCAAATCTTTTTTATAATTTTTTTTGACCCATTCAGAATATTTTTTGAAATGATTAACCATTCCCTTCGAACTACTCGTAAAAAAAGGATAATTTTTATTAAACATTTGATGGGGTTTTGGATGTTCGTTTAATTGAAATAAGGAAATTTTTTTTGAAAAACCCACTTCCATTTTAAAAAAAAATTCTTTTTTAAAATCTTTTTTTGTAATGAAGCCATTAGCAATTGGCATTTTTCCAAAAGACATAAAAGGTTTAATTTTTTTATTTGTAATTTTACAAATCATTAAATATTACCCAAAAGTTTAAGTGTATCTTTAATATCATTTTCAATATTTTGGTTTAAAATTAATCCCTCTTTTTCAATTTTTTTTTTGCTCACATGATATGAAAGTTGATTCATAATTTCTGTTTTAACTAATTTTATCTTAATATTTTTTTTATACTTTTTAATTTTTTTCAAAATTTGACCAACAGTAAAGTTTCCTGATAAAATATTATATATATCATTATTAAAAAAATTATTTTCTATACAGAACCTAAAAGTTTTAAATGCATCTTTTAAAGACAAATATGGCCTATATTGATTTACTGCCGTTTTATAAACATAAATATCCTCATTTATTGCAGCGTTTAAACAAAATTTATTTACAGCTGTATGAAATCTAATTCCTTTTGAAACTCCAGATATAGTCCCAAATCTAAAGGTATTATATTTAAGATCTTTGGAATTTTTTTTTAATATTTTTTCTTCAATTAATTTAATGTCAGCATATGGGGACTGCGGTTTTAAATATTTTTTTTCACAGTTTTCGTCTACTAAGTCTGTTTGTTTTCCATACACGCTAGTTGAAGATAAATGGATTAATTTTGCCTTATTTCTTTTACAGAAATTAATTACTGTTTTTAAACAGTCAAGATTATTTTTATACATTTGATTTTCTTTACCAAAACTTTTTTCTGCATTAGTCATTGATGCACAATGGATTACATAATCAATTTTTTTAAAATCATTTAAACTATTTAGTTTTTCAACATCTCTTAAATAAAATTTAAGATTAGATTTTTTCTTTAAATTAAATAAAGAACAAAACCTATTTGATTTGATATTATCAACTAATATAGTTTTTTTAATTTTCTTAATTTTGTGAATATTTTCTGCAACATATGATCCAATGTGACCACAACAACCTGTTATTAATAAGTTCATTTTATTTTACCAACAATTCTTTGGAAATCTTTATATTTTTCAATATAGTCTTTATATTCATATTCTCTATCACAAAAAACCATCAAAATAGATTGGTTTGTAAGGAACCTTATTTTGCACCAAGTCTTTGGCTTTAAAAGAAGACCTTGTTTTTTTTTATAATTTATTTTTTTTAAATTTTTCGATTTTCTATCTTCAAAATTGATTTCCATTGATCCAAAGATTGGTACTAAAAATTGTGAGCATTTGTAGTGAGCATGGTTTCCTCTTATAAAATCTTTATTTCCATAAATAATAAACATTCTTTTTGTTTTGAATGGAATATCTTTTTTAAGTGAGAAAGGTACTAACGTTCCACTTTTTTTTTTATATTTTTTAAATTTATATTTTGTCATTTTTATTTATGTCATGAAATATTACTGGCCATTCTAAATAATTTGTATATTTTTGAAACCAAAAGGGTAAAAATCTTTCTGCAAGGAAAGTATACATTCTTACTTGACCATATCCCTCTAATTTAAAACCAAAAATCTTTTCACATTTATTAAGCCAATCAAATATATACTCAAAATAATCATTAATTATCTTTGATGATTTTGTTATAAACATGTTTCCTCTAGAAAAAGAATTTTTAGTTCTTGTAAATAATCTGAACTCCTCTCTATCTTTATCAGGTAACAAATCGATAGCTAAATCCAAATTTTTTATTCCATGAAACATTTCAAATTGCCATCTAATTGTTCGACCTTTTTTAGAAAATATTGCTCGAGGGTTTCTGAGTAATGCCATTTTACCGTATTTTAAAACTTTTGAAACTTTAGTTCCACCTACAAATATTGGTTTTCCTATAATGCTGTCATACTTAGACCAAGACTGATCGTAATCTTTTAAAACTAGATCGTTTAGTTTTTTACTATTAATATCTTTATTATTACCCCAGTATTCTCGATAGCTACAAAAGCCAACCCACTCATTATCTTTTTTATTTTTTAATAAATTTTTCCAATACCAATAATAAAATGTATATTCGCCATAATAAGAATTTTTATCTGAAATATTATCTCCTGTATTATCTCTTAACCACTCTTTAGAAAAATTTCCTTTATTAAGACCCACTGGTGTATAACCTAAATTTTTAATCATATTTAAATGATCATTATTTAACGATAAACAAAAAATTGTAATATGGTCCATCAAATATTTTGATATTCACTAAAAGTTAAATTTATTTTATCCTTTGTAGATAAAATCGGTTTTTTTATCCCCCAATTTATTTTTAAATCTTTATCATTCCAGAGCAATCCTCTTTCTCCTTTTTGATATCTATAATTGGTACAACTATATACAATAATATTTTCATTATCTAATCCACCAAAACCATGAGCAAAACCTTCAGGTATGAATATTGAAGTACAATTTTTATCTGAAAGAATTATTTTGAAATGTTTTCCAAAAGTTTTAGATTTTTTTCTAAGATCAACTGCCACGTCTATAATTTTTCCTTTAATCACAGAAATAAATTTTCCTTGAGGTTTTCTAATTTGAAAATGCAAGCCTCTAATAACATTTTTTTTAGAGACAGAAACAACATTAAAACAAAAGTTTTTTTTTATTTTTTTTTCAATTAAAAGTTCTCTAAAATATCCTCTATTATCATCAAATTTTTTATTTTTAATAATTAGTAGATCTTTAATTGGCGTTTTAAGAATTTTCATCTATAGGAATTTTGATAAATATTTAGAATAGTCACAGTTTCCATAAAAACTAATAGAATCTCTAATATTTTTTTTTGAAATCCATCTATTATTTAAAGCTATTTCTTCTAAGCATGCAATTTTGAAACCTTGTCTATTTTCAATTGCTGAGACAAACGCTGATGTTTTATAAAAATCTTCAATTGATCCAGTATCAAGCCAAGCACCACCTCTTCCAATCAAATCAGCAGATAATTGCTTCTTGGATTTATAAAAATTAAGAAGATCAACAATCTCAACCTCTCCTCGCTTTGAAGGTTTCAGTTTTTTTGAATATTTTACTACGTTATTATCAAAGAAGTATAGTCCAGTTATTGCAAGGTCTGACAAAAATTTTTTAGGTTTTTCTTTAATACTAATTATCTGATTTTTTTTATTGATTTTTGCTACTCCAAAAGACTCTGGTTTTTGTACTTTATAAAGAACAACTTTAGCACCTTTTTTAAGTTTAGTATTATTTAGTAATTTGCTTGTTAAATTTTGACCATAAAAAAAATTGTCTCCTAAAATCATAGCGACATTTTCTTTTCCAATAAATTTTTCTCCTATCACAAAAGCATCAGGTAGTCCTCTTGGTTTATCTTGTTCTAAATAACTGATCTTTATTCCTAAATTTTTTCCATTTGGTAAAATTTTTTTATATTGATTAAGTTGCCCTTTATTAACAATAATCAAAATATCTTTTATTTTAGCTAGCATAAGAATAGATAATGGGTAAAAGATTAGTGGTTTATCATAAATTGGTAGCAGTTGTTTATTAACCGCTTTTGTTAAAGGGCTCATTCTTGTTCCTTTTCCTCCAGCTAAAATAATTCCTTTTTTAATCATCCTTTACCCAATCTTTTAATTATGTCTTTTTTTGCAATGGACTCATAATAAGACTTATTTTTATAATACCAATCAAAAGTTAGTTTTATACCTTCTTTAAATTTTGTTTTAGGAAACCATCCTAAAGTTTTTTTTATTTTTTTACTATTAAGTGCATATCTTACATCATGTCCAGGACGGTCTTTAATAAATAAAATTTTCACATTTTTTCCTAAATCAATACTCTTTTTTGAAACATTTAAGAGTTCTTTAGTCACTTGAAGGTTATTTAAATTTTTATTGGATCCAATATTATAAAACTCACCTATTTTTCCTTTTTTAAAAATTTTAATCAAAGCTTCACAATGATCCTTTACGTAAATCCATTCTCTAGAATTAGTCCCTTTGCCGTAAATTGGTAAAGGTTTATTATTTATAATATTGTAAATTAATTTTGGAATTAATTTTTCTGGATGTTGTTTTGGACCATAGTTATTTGAGCAATTTGTAACTATTGCAGGAATGTTATATGTCCTAATGTAAGAACTTACTAAGTGATCAGAAGCTGCTTTACTTGCCGCATAAGGAGAACTTGGTTGATAAGGATATTTTTCAGATGATCTACCAAGTAAAACATCACCATAAACCTCATCTGTAGATATATGAATCAACCTACATTTATTTCTTCTTGAGTAGTTTTTGAAAATCTCAAGGAGTTTATAAACTCCTACTATGTTACTCTGAATAAAATTTTCTGGATTATCAATAGATCTATCAACATGTGTCTCAGCCGCTAAATTAAAAATACATATTGGCTTATGTTCAAAAATGATTTTTTTTAATTTTTTGTCTGAAATATCGCATTTTATAAATTTGTAATTCTTTATATTTTTAAATTCTTTGACATTATAAAAGTTTGAAGAATAGGTTATTTTATCAATATTTATTACTTTAAAGCCATCCTTAATAAGAAGTTCTATTAGATTGCTTCCTATAAAACCAAGTCCGCCTGTTACTATTACTTTTTTCATTATTTTTTTTTTACTTTGGTAAAAACTATTAGTATAGTTGAATACACTTATCGTATGTCAATATCTAGGCAAAATTTATCTGTTATAATTGTAAGTTTTAAGAGTGATAAAGTAATACATGACTGTATACGGTCCATAGACTCAGAAATTGAAATTATTGTAATTGATAATTCAAATAATAAAGATTTTAAAGAAATTATTGAAAAAAAATATGAGAATGTAAGGTGTATTTTGTCTGAACAAAATATTGGGATGGGAGCAGGAAATAATTTAGGTATTAAAAATACAAATAAAGATTTTGCTCTTATTTTAAATCCAGATGTAACACTAGAAATAAATGCTTTTGAGGAAATAATAAAAGCTTCTAATACTATAGATAATTTTGGACTTATGGCTCCAATTTCTTCAAATTTAGAATATCCAAATTACAAAGCAGATAATCCAGACACTATTAATCCTTTTAAGGTAAAAAGTATTGATGGCTATGCGATGCTTTTGAATTTAAAAAAACTTAGACAGATTAAAGACTTTAATTTTTTTGATGAAAATTTTTTTTTATATCTTGAAAATGATGACCTATGTAAAAGACTAGAAAAAAATAATCAAAATATTTATATAGTTCCTAAATCAAAAATAAACCACCTAGGAGGAGAAGCCGTAGATTCAAAATATGAAAGTGAAATTGAATTCTCAAGAAATTGGCATTGGATGTGGTCAAAATTCTATTTCAACAAAAAACATTATGGTTTTTTTATTGCAACTATAAAAGTTTTAAACAATTTGATTTCAGCTCAGTTTAAATTTTTTTATTACTTAATTTTTTTTAATTCATATAAAAGAAAAATTTATCAAATGAGATTATCTGGTTTATTTAATTCGATGATTGGAAAAAAATCTTTTTATAGACCTAAATTAGATGATCAATGACCTGGAAAATTAATTAGGTTCTCAACTTTATAATTTTTTTTAATTAATTTATCACATCCTTCTAAATCAAATAAATTAATCACAAAAATAAAAGCACTTACTTTACCTCCTGAAATCTCAATTAACCTTGCTGCTGCCTCTGCTGTTCCACCTGTTGCAATTAAATCATCAATAATTAGAACTGAATCATTTTTATCAATAGAGTCTTTATGAACTTCAATAGTAGCAGTTCCATACTCTAATTCAAAATCTACAGAATGAACACTCGCTGGTAGTTTATTTTTCTTTCTCAATAAAATAAAAGGTTTTTTTAAAATATATGAAATTGCTGATGCAAAAACAAAACCCCTCGATTCTATTGCTGCTATTTTGTTAAAACTAAATTTTTTTGATCTGTCTACTATTTGGTTTATTGTTTCAGAGAATGCTTTTTCGTCTTTAATTAATGTAGTTATATCCCTAAATAATATCCCTTTTTTTGGATAATCTGGAATAGATCTAATAAAATCTTTTAAATTCATAATACTTATTTATATAACTATAAATAAATTAATTTTTAAACATGACAATAAATAAATTAGCTATTATTGGTGGAAGTGGTCTTTATGATGTTGAGGAATTTAAAAATAGAGAATTACTAGATTTAAACACTCCATGGGGCAAACCTTCGGATAAAATTTTAAAAACTAGTTACAATAATAAAGAAGTTTATTTTTTACCTAGACATGGAAGAGGTCACTTCATATCTCCAACGAAAATAAACTTTAGAGCAAATATAGATGCGCTCAAACAATTAGGAGTTACAGACATTGTATCAGTTTCAGCTGTAGGATCGTTAAAAGAGGATTTACCACCTGGAAAGTTTGTAATCATTGACCAGTTTATTGATAGAACATTTGCACGAGAGAAAACCTTTTTTGACGAAGAAATAGTTGCTCATGTATCTATGGCACATCCTACATCAAATGGTTTAATGAATGCATGTGAGGAAGCTATCAGAAAAGAAAAAATAGATTATAAAAGAAACGGAACTTATGTTGTTATGGAAGGTCCACAGTTTTCAACATTAGCAGAATCTAATTTATATAGATCATGGAAAGCTGACGTAATTGGTATGACAAATATGCCAGAAGCAAAATTAGCTCGTGAGGCTGAAATAAGATATGCATCTGTCTCAATGGTAACTGATTATGATTGTTGGCACCCTGATCATGAAAATGTTGATGTAGAACAAGTTATAAAAGTTCTTTTAGGTAACGCAGTTAAGGCAAAAAATATGATCAAAAATTTGATAGAAAATTTTGAAAATCATATTGATCCTAAAGATCCAACAAATAATTGTTTAGATGTGGCAATTATTACTGCTCAAGAAAAAAGAACTAAAAAAACTATTGATAAACTCACAACCATTGCAGGTAGAGTTTTAAATAAATGAGAATAGAAGGAAAAGAATATCGTACTATTTGGTTTGAAAACAATATTGTAAAAATTATTGATCAAACAAAACTTCCACATCAATTTATTATTAAAGATCTTAAAAAAGTTGAAGAAGCAATTAATGCAATAAAAATAATGGAAGTAAGAGGCGCACCTTTAATAGGAGCTACTGCTGCTTATGGATTAGTTTTAGCTATTATTGAAAATAATGATCAGTCTTTTCTAAAAAAATCAGCAGAAAATTTAATTAATTCAAGACCAACAGCAATAAATTTAAAGTGGGCAGTTGATAGAATGATAAATAAATTATCAGGTGTCAATAGTGATAAAATTTTAGAAATAGCTTTAAATGAAGCAAACCAAATCTGCGAAGAAGACATTAAGTTTTGTGAAAATATTGGATTAAACGGTCTTAAGATAATTGAGGATATTCATAGTAAAAAAAAAGATACAGTTAATATATTAACACACTGTAATGCCGGCTGGCTGGCAACAATTAATTGGGGAACTGCAACTTCACCAATTTACCATGCACATAAAAAAGGTATTCCAATTCATATATGGGCCGATGAAACTAGACCTAGAAACCAAGGTGCTAATCTTACTTCTTATGAATTAAATGAAGAAGGAGTTAAAAATACAATCATAGCAGATAATACTGGAGGAATTTTAATGCAAAGAGGTGAAGTTGATATGTGCATTGTTGGAACTGATAGAACTTTAGCTAACGGTGATGTTTGTAATAAAGTTGGAACTTATCTTAAAGCGTTGGCTGCTCATGATAATAATATTCCTTTTTATGTAGCATTGCCTAGTTCTACAATAGATTGGAATATTAAAGATCATAAAAAAATCCCAATTGAAGAACGAAATTCTGACGAATTATCTCATATGGAAGGTCTAGATGAAAAAGGTAATGTAAAAAAGATACAAATATATCCTAGCAAAAGTAAGTCAATGAATTTAGCTTTTGATGTAACACCAGCAAAATATGTTACAGGATTGATTACAGAAAGAGGAGTGTGTGAAGCATCGGAAAAAGGATTAAAGAAATTATTTAAGTGAAACTAATTTATCTTAAAGATGCAGCAATATTTCCACCATCTACAGTTAAAACTGCACCAGTGGTTTTTTTTGAAATAGCTAAATGAAAAAATGCTTTAGCAACATCTTCTGCTTTTACCTCTTTTAAAAGCAAGTTTCCTTTCATATATTCATCAGTAGAAACTTCTCTAGCTTTTGCTCTAGTTTTAATCATTCCATCATTTAACAAACCACTTCTAATTCTATCAGCATTTACTCCATTCGATCTTATTCCAAGCGATCCATAATCAACTGCATATTGTTTACATAGACTTAACAAAGCAGTTTTTGGAAGACCATAAGGACCAAAGTTTTTTCCAGGATTTACTGATTGTTTGGAAATATTAAACAACAAGCATCCTTGAGTAGTTTGTTTTTTCATAATTTTAATGGTTTCAGATGCGCAATTTTGATGTGAGAAAAAATTGTCCTCAAAACTCTTTCTTAAAATTTTATCATCTACTTCAGCTATTGAACCACCAATTGCAGTTCCAGCATTTGAAATTAGAATATCTATTCCACCGTATTGCTCGCTAATTATTTTAAAAGCTTTTTTGACGCTATTTTTATTTCTTACATCGCAATGCAAACAAAGATCTTTAATTTTTGACTGCATTTCTTTTACTTTTTTTTTGTTATAATCAAGTAAGACTATTTCGGCCCCATAACTTTTAAAAAGCTTATAAGTTTCCAAACCAATTGCTCCAAAACCACCTGTGATTACAACAACATTTCCTTGAAGAATTTTTTTAGCTTTTTTAATTTTGGCTTGCTCCAATGACCAATATTCAACATCGAATAAATCTTTTTCTGGTATAAACTTATATTTCGTAGTTTCTTCTACTGAAGAAATTACTCTTGCATTTGTCTCAGTTAAATCTCCTGCTATTTTAGAAGCATTTAAACTATCACCTACACTAAATAATCCAACATTTTGGACTAAAATTACTCTTGGAGAGGTATCAAGCATTGTTTTTTTGCCTTTTACTTTCCTCTTATTATTGTTGAAATATTTAATATATTTTTTTCTATAATTCTGAAAACTTTTTTTTGCTAACTTTTTAAAATCATCGATACTTGAATTTCGCTTAGGCGTAATTACTAATGGAAAAGGTTTTACTCTAATAACGTGATCTGGAGTAGCAGTCCCAATAACTGAATACCTTTTAACTTCTTTGCCATTTATAAAATAATTTAAAGTTTTATTAGATCTGTAATTTAGAATAAATTTTTGATCCTTAGTTTCTGACAATAATCCTCTTAAAATTGGAGCAATTTCATCTGGTTTAAATTTAGTATTATAATTTTTTATTTGTTTTATTTTTTTTCTTTTAATTTTTTTTACTGCATTTTCAGCAATTGACACATATTTTATCATTAAATCATAAGATTTTTTAGCATCATTATCAAAAGTGAAAATTCCGTGATTTAAAAGTATTAAACAATTAATTTTTGGATTTTTTGAATAAACTTCGTTAATTTTTTGGGCCAAACCAAAACCTGGCATTACATAAGGCACAATACTAACTTTTGAGCCAAAAATTTTTTTGCATAAATCTTTTCCATTTGATCTATTAGTGACATTCATTATTGCATCTGAATGTGTATGATCAACAAACTTAAAAGGTAAGAAAGCGTGAAGAAAAGTTTCTACAGAAGGGTTTGGAGATTTTATATCTATTAAATTTCTTTTTTGAAATGCAACCATATCATCATCACTAAGGTATTTTTTGTTTTTCAGTGATAGCAGAGGTTGTAATTTTACTGCTGGTAAACCCTCAGGTTCAATTTCAGCCATGTCCCAGCCACTACCTTTAACACAGAGAACATCGTACTTTTTTCCATCTATATCTTTAATTGATGTTTTTACGGAAGTATTTCCTCCACCATGTAAAACTAGTTCACTATTTCTTCCTAATAGCCTCGTTGTATATACACGAAGAGCCATATCTTTAGAGTACCCAAGACTTCTATATTTTTTTATGTATTTATTTGCTTCTGTGTTTGACCAATTGTTTTTCAAAATTACCTTCCTTGTGGATAAAGTTTTACAGTAGTTTTTTATTTGAAAGAAGTAAAAAAATTTGTTTAACTACAACAGAACGAGTCGGGGAGCTAAAAATGGTTAAAAAAGTAGGGGAGCACATTACTTTAGATATAATTGGAACTACGAAAGAATACGATCCTTCAGTTTTTGAAAAAGTAATTAATAAAATCGCGAAAGCAGCAGATGTAACCATATTAAATATTTCCAAATATAAATTTGAACCTCAAGGTTTTACTATTTTAGCATTATTGGCTGAGAGCCACATTAGCTTTCATACTTTCCCAGAAAAAGGAATAATAAGTTTTGATTTTTTTACATGTGGAAAAATAAGTCCATCTATTGCAATTGATATAGTTAAAAAAGAATTTAAACACACTAGAATAGTTAAAAAAGAATTTAATAGGGATACGAAAGCTTTATACCACGATATTTATAGTTCACCTGGTTTACAAAAATCATATGTTGTTAACGATGTATTGGAAGATTTTAAATCTAAAGTAGGTCAGCATATTGAAATTTTAGATCTAGAACAATTTGGTAAATCATTATTTATAGATGGAGAAATACAAGTAGCAGCATCTGATGAACATTTATATAGCTCAACTTTTGTTGGTGCAGGTTTAAATTTAAACAAAGGTAATGAAAGAGCAGCAATAATCGGTGGAGGCGATGGGGGTGTTGCAAGAGAATGTATTTCAAAAAAATTTAACTTTATTGATTGGTATGAACTTGATCCAGAAGTTGTTGAAGTCTGCAATAAACACTTGGGGGATATAAGTAAAAAAGCAACAGAAAAAAATTCTGTAAAATGTGTTTGGGGTGACGCGTTTCAAAATATTAAACTTGTCAAAGAAGATACCTATGATCATATATTTGTTGATCTAAATGACGATCAGTTTTGCATTGATTTAGCTGCGAAGAATATGGACTCCTTAGTTAGAATTCTTAAACCAAAAGGAGTAATTACCGCTCAAGTTGGTAGCCAAGATAAAAAACCTCTTCAAGTTGAAAACTGGCTCAATGTATTTAATCATCACTTTGGAAACACCAATTTAGCTAGAGTTTACATACCTAGTTTTGACTGTTCTTGGAATTTTTCTTCATCAATAAATCATTAATTTTTTCTTTTTAAATTCTTTAATTTGTGAAATACTTAAGATTAAATTATCAAAGGAGAAAATAATGAATATATTCAAAAAAACAATTTTTTCAGTTTTGCTTTCTCTATTAGTTGTTGGGAATGTTCATGCTGATAAAATAAGAATTGGTACAGAAGGTGCATACCCTCCATGGAATTCAAAAGATGAGTCTGGTAAATTAATCGGATTTGAAGTGGAGTTAGCATATACACTATGTAGATATATTGGACAACAATGTACAATAGTCGAGCAAGATTGGGATGGAATGATACCGGCATTAATCATGAGAAAGTTTGATGCAATAATGGCAGGAATGTCAATTACCGCAGAAAGACAAAAAGCAATTAGCTTTTCTCAAGGTTATGCAGATGAAGTTGCATCTTTAGCTGTTATGAAAGGCTCAAGTCTTGAAGGTTTAGATACTCCAGCTGGAATTAATTTAACTAAGCCTAATGCAGCTGCAAAAAAAGCTTTAAAAACATTAACTAGTGCTTTAGCAGGCAAAACTGTTTGTGTTCAAACAGCTACGATTCACCAAAATTTTTTAGACTCAGGTGATGTAGGAAAAGTAAATGTTAGAACATATAAAACACAAGATGAAGTTAACTTAGATTTAGCATCTGGAAGATGTGATGCTGCATTAGCTGCTGCGGTTGCATTTAGTGATTATGCAGAAAAATCTGGTAAGCCTGTTGTATTAACAGGTCCAACTTTTTCAGGTGGTGCATTCGGAAATGGTGTTGGAGTTGGTATTAGAAAAGATGACACTGAACTCTTAAAAAAGTTTAACGCTGCAATTAATAAAGCAAGACAGAACGGAGATATTAGCAGAATAGCTACTAAATGGTTCGGTTTCGACGCTTCTATGTAATTAAATTTTAGATTTGGCGACTATAATGTATAGTCGCCAATCTGTATGGAACTTCTAGCATTTGGAGATACTGGTTGGGGTGATGAGTTATTTTACGCAACCTTAATGACAATAGCTGTAGCAATTACAGCAATGTTTATCGGTTTCTTTTTCGCTTTAATATTCACTCCTCTTAAATTATCAAAAAATAAATTTTTAAATTTAATAGCAAATTCTTACACTACTGTAATTCGGGGAGTTCCAGAATTACTTGTCATCTATTTATTTTTTTTTGGTGGTAGTGCAGCAATAATGTTTGTTGCTTCTATTTTTGGATACGGTGAATATATAGAAATAAATGCTTTTATGACTGGCGCATTTTCAATTGGTATCATTTCAGGGGCATATTCAACAGAAGTTTTCAGAGGAGCAATACAGTCAATTGACAAAGGACAATTTGAGGCTGCAAATGTTTTAGGATTAAACAAATTTGGTAAATTTTTTAAGATTATACTCCCTCAAACTTTAAGGTTGGCTATTCCAAATTTAAGTAATGTATGGCAAATAACATTAAAAGATACTTCTTTAATTTCTGTAACTGGATTAGTTGAAATTATGAGACAATCTTATGTTGCAGCAGGTTCAACAAGAGACCCGTTGTTTTTTTATTCTTGTGCAGCAGTTTTATATTTGCTGCTCACTTTTTTAAGCATGAAATTAATTAATAGATTAGAAGTAAGATATAGTAGGGGTTATTGATGGATTTTGAGTTAATGATTAATAGCTTTCCTAAGTTACTGAGTGCAGCAACAATCACTTTAAAACTTTTGTCAGTTTCTTTAATTATTGGATTATTTATTGGGTTATTATTTGCAATTTTAAGATTAAATAAGAATATTTTTCTAAATAAATTTGCATATGGATACTCTTACTTATTTAGAGGCACTCCATTACTAGTTCAAATATTCATAATTTATTTTGGACTAGGTCAAATTGAATATTTAAGAACGACGTTCTTATGGGTTATTTTAAAGGAGCCTTATTGGTGTGCAATTATTGCTTTTGCTTTAAATACTGGAGCTTATACTTCTGAAATATTAAGATCTGCATTTCAAACAATCAAGCCAGGTTTTATTGAAGCAGGTAAAAGCTTAGGGATTTCAAGTAGGATAATTTTTTATAAGATTCAAATTCCGATTGCCATTAGGCAATCTCTCCCTGCTTACGGTAATGAAATAATTTTAATGATGAAAGGAACCTCTCTTGCAAGTACAGTTACTATTATGGATCTAACCGGTGTTGCAAAATACATTATTTCTACAACTTTTAGACCAGTTGAAGTATTTATTGTTGCTGGTGGAATTTATCTTTTTATGACATTTGTTATTCATAATATTATTAAATATTTGGAAAAAAAATATAGTTTTACTTGATGTCAGGTTTAACAACAAAACAATTAGATCATTATAATAACAAGGGATACATCTCACCTGTTAATGCCTTAAGCTTTTCTGAAGCAAAAGAAATTAGAGATGAAATAGAAAAAATTGAAAAAGATTGGCCCGATGCACTTAAAGGAATTAACCGGAACTATATTCATTTAATCTCTCCAATATTTAATAAAGTTTGTTTACATAAAAATATTTTAGATGCTGTTGAAAGTATAATTGGTAAAAATATTCTTATTTGTGGAACTACACTTTTTATAAAAAACCCAAATGAAAAAGGTTTTGTAAGCTTTCATCAAGATGCCAAATATATAGGGCTAGAGCCTCATAATTGGGTAACTGTTTGGTTAGCCGTTACTGATGCAAATGAACAAAATGGGTGCATGAGAATGTTGCCAGGTTCACATAAAGAAAATTTAAAGACCCATGAGCAAAAATTTGATGAAAATAATTTATTAACCCGTGGTCAAACAATAAAAAACGTCCCCTTAGATAAAACAGAACCAATAAATCTTAAAGCAGGGCAAATATCACTACATCATCCAACAATTGTTCATGGATCAGGATTAAATCAAAGTAATGATAGAAGAATAGGATTTGTTATTCAAAGTTACATAGGAACTAATGTTAATCAAATGATTGGAAAAATGTATGTTCAAAAGGCAAGAGGAGAAGATAAATTTAAATATCACGAATATTCCAATATACCACTTGAATTAATGGGAAAAAATGAAGTTATTTCACAAAATAAAGCCAATGAAGAGTTATCAAAGATTTTTTATAGTGGCTCAAAAAAAATTGGAAAATTTTAATGATAAGCTAATTAGATTGCTTATGTGCAAATGTTATCATTAATATTCCTTCTTGAAGCAGAGTTAATGAACTTTGTATTTTTTGAATTTCCATAATAAATACGATTGTACCACTCGGATGGCATAAGAACCAACATAACTCTTTGAAAAAATGAATACCACTGATTCCATTTTAATGTGTAAATAAACTTAAAAAATCTCCATCTAGAAAAATAAAATTTAAAGAAGGCTAGTCTTTGTAAATTTTCAAGTTTTTTTGGTGAGACAGCTGCCCAGTCAGCATTGAATTGATCTAAACGAAAAGTTTTCCAGTCAATATCTTTATTCTTAGCATATTTTTCAAGCCACATATCATATAGTTCAGTTCCAGGTAGTGGTGTAGCTTTATGAAAGGAAGCTCTTTCCAAATCTAAAGAGCATGCAAAATTAATTGTATTCATTATCTCTTCTTCAGTTTCAGTAGGCAGCCCTACCATAAAAAAACCAACAGCATCTATTCCTGATTCTTTAACCCATCTAACAACTTTTCTAACTAAATTTTTGTCTAGACGTTTTTTAATCATATCCAAAATTCTCTGATTAGCATTTTCAATCCCTAGAGCCATATAATAGCATCCAGATTTTTTCATCATTGCAAGTAGTTCAGGATCTAATTTATCTATCCTTACTCCATTTGGTAAACTCCAATGCACTTTAATTTTTCTTTTTATTAATTCTTCACACACTCCCATCGCATGACTTCTTCTAAGAGTAAAATTGTCATCTTCAATTTGAATTTCTTTTACACCAAAATCGTTAACAAGTTTTTCAATTTCATCTACAACTTTAACTGGATCTCTATAACGCATTTTTCTTCCTGCAGTAATTGGTGCACTACAATAAGTACATTGATAAGGACATCCACGAGTTGTTATCACTGGAGCAAACGGTGATTCTTTGTATATAGTTCCATGAGGCATTGTTTGAGGATAACTTCTAGGATCCATGATTTCCCAAGCTGGTTCACCAAAATCATCTACATCATTAATAAAATTTCTAGTTTGATCACCAATTTTCGTAGAGTACATTATCTTTTTTTTAAATAATTCACTTAAATCCGGGTTTGATTTTTTTGGTTTACCATTTTCCCAATAGAATAGACCTTCAACTTTACTTGGATCCATACCTGAAGCAAGCTGAGTTATAGTTCGCTCTCCTTCACCAGCTGCAGCATAATCTGCCCCAGAGTCTATTAAGCTTTGTGCTGGATCACATATAATGTGAGCACCTCCAATAATTGTTTTTAATCCAAATGCTTTTGCTTTTTTTACTTCCAAACAAAGTTCAGAGAAATATGTAGACATTGCTGTCACACCAACTAAATCCCAATCTTCAGGATTATATTTAATCTCTTCTCTTAAATTATCTAAAATTCTAACGTTATGACCCTCTTTTTTTAAAGCAGCAGCCAAATATCCAAGTCCAAGATGTGGAGAAAATTGTGCTCCAGTTTCTGCTCTAAGTAATAAAACGTTCATAACACACTATATGTTTCTTTAAGTGTTTTATCAATGTCGTTAAATATATATAAATCAACACTAAACTAGTTTTGTTACTTTAAATCAAGTTTTTCTATAAGGAAATTTAGTTTATGAGCTACAAAACTACCAAATCTAATTTATGTTTCCCCAATCTTTCATTACCAGTATCTGTAATTAAATACGTCTCTCCAAGATTCATAGCTAACTGAGTTTTACTATCCATCAAAATCATGTGCATGAAAAAAACATTACCAGGTTTTATAACATATGGATTTCCAGTGTATAACATTGGCCAATCCATCCAATTAGGTGAAAAAGTTGAACCTAATGAATAACCACACGCATTCATTCTCGCTTTATTATAACCATGTTTGTCAAAAGTTTTTGCATGAATATCGAAAACTTCTCCAACTTTAATTCCTGGTTTTAATTTTTCCTCACAATTTTTTAAAGCTTCAACACACGCTTCATGCATCTTTATATGTTTAGGATCGACCTTTCCTATTGGAATAGTTCTAAACATTGCTGAGTGATAATGTTTATAAGTACCAGCCCATTCAATGCTTAATTGATCTTGATTAGATAAAATTCTTTTTTCTGATTGATACCTACATAACAAAGCATTGTGTCCAGATCCTATAATGTATTCATTTGCAGGATAATCTCCTCCACCCTCTAAAACAACCCCTTGCATCTTTGCTAAAATTTTTGCTTCATTCGCACCAGCTTTAGTATATTTCCAAGCTTCTTCTAATGCTTTATCTGCAAGCTCAGCTGCTTTTTTAACATAAACTACTTCTTCTTGAGATTTAACAACCCTAAGCTTTGTTACTAATTCAGATTTATCTTCAATATTACAGTAATTTTCTAAAGATTTATTTAACTTCAAAGCATTACGTCCAGTCATACCGTAAGCTTCATATTCAATACCTATATTCTTTCCCTTCAAAGAAAACTCATCTAAAATTATTTTTAAATCATTAGTTGGATTTGATCCATCTTTATCAACCCAAATTACAATATCTTCAATGTTTGAAGTATTCTGAGCTTGTCTTAAATCTGGAGCCCTAGTTAATAATTTTATATTTCCTTCTTTATCTAGAATTAATGTTTGAAAAAAAACGTAACCAAATGTGTCATATCCAGTCAACCAATACATCGATTCTTGTCTAAACATTAATAAAGCATCTAAATTTTGCTCTTTCATTGATTGAAGAACACTATTTTTTCTTTTTGAAAATTCCTCTTTTGAAAAATGGAGTGCCATTAATTATTTAGTAGCTGGTATACTCTTTAATTTCTTTAATTATTGAGCCAGTGTGATTGTTGATTTCTGATTTAATCTTTGCACGGTCATCATTAAGAAAATGTACATCTCTTGAAAGTTTAATAAACTTTTCCCCAAAATCTTTATCTTTTTCACATTGTCTTTTATCATCTTCAATAACCCAAAGCTTAGCATTTATCTCTTTAAGAGATTGATAAAGATTATTGAGTTTATCTTCAGACTTAACATTCTTTTTTAATTGATTTTTTAAGATGGAATGTTCGTTATTGATAAATTTTAATTTTTCAGGATCTTTTATTTTATCCTGTTTGATCTCTAAAATTGAAATTTTGTCTAAAAGTTCTCCAATTGAAACTTCTACGATAATTTTATTCATAAAATTTAATACTGTGCTATCTTGTTATAAATATGTCTAATATTTTAATTATTAAACACGGATCATTAGGAGATATAGCTCAAGCAAGTGGTGCAATTCAAGATATATCTGAAAATCATAAAAATGATCAAATATATCTACTTACAACTAAACCTTACTTTGATTTATTTAAGAAAAATCCTTTCATTCATGAGGTTATTTTAGATAAAAGGTTGCCAAAATATAATTTAATTTATTTATATTTTTTAATGAGAGAACTAAAGAAACATAAATTCTCAAAAGTTTTTGATCTTCAAAATTCATCAAGAACTAATTTTTACAAAAGTATTCTTTTCCCAAATGCTGATAAAATAGTTTGGTCGAGCTCAATCACAACGCTACCATTAGATCAAAATAAAGAAGAGTTTGATAAAATTTCAGTGTTAGAAAGGTTTGACCATCAGTTAAAGGAATCTGACTTAAATACCTCAAATACTTTAAAGCCAGACTTTAGCTGGGCTTCTACAGACATCAGTGAAATTAAAAATTTTTATAAGTTTGATAAATATATTTTATTATTTCCTTTTTGTTCACCGCATTTGACAATAAAAAAATGGCCTTATTACAATAAACTTATTGAATTGATTTCAGATAGATACAGTGATGAGTATAAAATTGTAACTGCTCCTGGCCCATCAGAAATAAATGAGGCAAAAGATATAAATGCAATTGCTTTATTGGACAACGGAAAACCTCTAGATATTTCACAATTAACTTCTTTAATTGAAGATAGTTCTTTTGTAATTGCTAATGATACTGGACCTGCTCATATAGCAGCTCATGTTGGTGCTAAAGGTCTAACTTTATTTGGCAAGCACACAACAGCCTATAAAGTTAGTATTGAAAGAGAAGATTTCAAAGCAATACAGGTAAATGATTTGAATAATTTAAGTGCTGAAAAGGTTTTTGAAAGATTAACTAATTCTTTATCTTAGTTTTTTCAATTAATCTTAATATTACAGGTACAGCAAATAATATGAATAATAATCTAATTATATGATGAAAAGCAACAAAGTCTGGCTCTAAATCAAAAGCAATCGCTATTACTGCTACTTCATAAATTCCCCCAGGACAAAATGATAAAATTAATGTTAAAAAACTATTATCTACAAAGAAAGTTGCAATAAAAGCAGCAAGCAAACCCAATAAAACTAAAAGTATTGTGGCAACTAAACCATGAAATGAATTGTTAGCTACTTCCTTAACAGTTTTGTTAGCAAATCTACACCCAACAGAAGCTCCTAATATTAATAAACAAAAATTGATGGATGCATCAGGTAATTTATATGAAGCAATGTCAAAAATTTGCAGAATACCACTCGCAACTAGAGTACCTGATAATAATGCAGCTGGAATTTTTGCTTTATCAAAAAAGAAAATAAAGATTATTGAAGCTATAATTAATAAAATTAATTCCCAGTGATTTTGAGCCATGTAATCAAATTCTTGAATTTCTAATGTGTCTGCAGCTGAAAGATTTACAATAATAAAAGGAAAAACAGTTATTATGATTATTAGTCTAATTAAGTGAGCTGTTGCGACTTGTGATAAATCTGATTTTTCATACTCAGCCAGAATCATTAAAGGACCTAAAGCTCCAGGAGCAGCAGAAAATATCGAAGTTTTTTGTTTATAACCTGAAAATTTTTGTAAATATTTTGAGACAATTAATATGCTAACAATAATATATCCAAACATTATTATTGTAGTCCAAATCCAATTAACCATTTGATTTAGAAGGTTTTGATCTATGTAATTTCCAATGTGTAGACCTAAGACAATTAAAATTGAACTAAGAGCAAGTCTAGGCATAAAAATCTTAAGACCATTTAGAGCAGCCACAGATATCGCAATCATTGGACCAATCATCCACGCAAGAGGAATGTTGAAAAAATCAGCAATAATTGCACTTGGTATAGATATAATAATTACTAATAAAAATTTTTTAGAAAAAAGATTTTTCAGATTTTCTCGGTTTAAGGGAATAGCGTGCTGCATATATTCTATTAAAGGTTGTTGACTACTTGATTAAAAATATGTTTAATCTGCATATTAAATATAACAATGAGAGGAAATAATGAAACTAATTAAATCTTTTTTTTCAGTTTTATTCTCAGCAGTTCTTTTACTTTCAGCAACAACAACTAGTTCAATCGCAATTGATAAAATTCATTTTGTAATTGGTGGTGGTGCTGGTGGTGGTTGGGATGGAACCGCTAGAGGTACTGGAGAAGCATTAACAAAAGCTGGATTTTTGAAAAGCGCATCGTTTGAAAATATGTCTGGTGGGGGTGGTGGTAAAGCACTTGCCTATATGATTAATACTAAACCAGAAAATACTGTTTTAGTACAATCTACTCCATTAGTTTTAAGATCTATTACAAGGCACAAAGGTTATGTGAGTGGTAGTGGAACTTTATCTTACAAAGATGTTGTGCCAATAGCTGGAGTTATTGGTGATTATGGTGCAATTGCAGTTGCAAAAAATTCACCTTATAAAAACTTTGAAGATGTTGTGAAAGCATATAAGGCAAACCCTAGTTCAATTAAAATGGCTGGTGGTTCTGTTAGAGGAAGTATGGACCATTTAATTGGTGCTTTAGCATTTCAAGCTGCTGGAGCAAATCCAAATGATGTGGCGTATATTCCTTACGATGCAGGTGGAAAAGCATTAGCTGGACTTTTATCTGGAGAAACTCAAATTATTTCTACAGGTTTAGGTGAACTTATGGGCGCAAGAGACCAAGTAAGAATTATTGGTATTACTGCACCTGATAGAGTTTCAGATGCACCTGATGCACCAACACTTAAAGAACAAGGATATGATGTACAATTTGTTAACTGGAGAGGATTTTTTGGACCTCCAGGAATGAGTAGCAAAGACAAAAAAGCTATTGCCAAAATGCTAGGCGATGTACAAAAAACTCCTGAATGGGAAGCAGTTAGAGCAAGAAATGCTTGGGTTAATATTTATAATCCAGACAAAAAGTTTGTAAAATTTTTAAAAACACAAACTAAAGAAATGACAGCTCTTATGAAAAAATTAGGAGTTATTTAATCCTTAGGATTAACTAATTTAAAGAGCAGTGAAAATAAATACTACTAAAATTATATCACTGCTCTTTTTTATTTTCTCAGCATTCTATTTATATACTGCATATCAAATTCAAGTTTTTGCATTTGATGAAAACGCTCCTTTTAATGCAAGAACTTTTCCAATTTATTTAGGTTATACTGGTTTATTTTTCTCTGGGTTAAAATTAATTTTACCAGATCCTGATACTATAAAAGTTGAACACAAAAATTTAGAATACAAAAAAACAGCAATATTAATAATAATTGCTATTATTTATGGAGCTACAATTCTAAAAATTGGTTATTTTTTAACAACATCCTTGTTTTTATTTGTTTCATATTATTTTTTAGGTGAAAGAAGATGGATACTAATGTTTGTGTTATCTTTCCCATTTGTTGCAGCATTTATGTATTTGTTACATGGAGTTCTTGATATTTATTTAAGAGATCCTTTCTTGAAATCAATTGGAGTAATGGGATGATAGAGGGAATACTAATTGGTTTAACTACAGCTCTTACATTTCAAAATATTTTTATGGTGATGATTGGTTGTTTCTTTGGAACAATCATTGGAATGCTACCAGGTCTAGGCCCAATGACAGCAATAGCTTTGATGATACCAATTACATATGGTTTTGATCCTGCTACTGGATTAATTTTAATGGCAGGAGTTTATTATGGTGCAGTTTTTGGTGGCTCAACATCATCAATTTTATTAAATGCACCGGGCGTTCCAGGAACAGTAGCTACATCATTTGATGGATATCCAATGGCTCAACAGGGTAAAGCTGGTAAAGCTTTAGCGATTGCAGCATGGAGTTCATTTGCTGGAGGAACACTATCTGCAATTTATTTATTATTCATGGCTCCAAGTTTATCAAAAGTAAGTTTATCATTTAGATCACCTGATTATTTTGCATTGATGATTTTAGGGTTAACTGCAATCGCAGCATTTTCATCAAAAGGGCAATTTTTAAAAGCTATGATGATGGTAGTACTAGGGCTGATGTTGGCATCAGTTGGACAAGATTCTTTGTCAGATATTACAAGATTTACTTTTAATAATATGAATTTAACAGATGGAATAAGTTTTGTTCTTGTAGTGATGGCAACTTTTGCAATGAGTGAAGCTTTAACAATTATTTTAAAAAGAAACGATCCAACGGCTGCTGCAAAACAAGTTTCGTTAACTGAATTGGGTTCAATCAAAATTAATAAAGAAGAACGTACTAAAATGTACAAAACTATTCCAAGATCTTCAGTTATTGGTTTTTTAATTGGAGTCTTGCCTGGAGCTGGAGCAACTATTGCATCATTCTTAGCTTATGGAATGGAAAGAAATTTAGTTAAAGATGAAGAAAAACAAAAGTTTGGAAAGGGTAGTATAAATGGATTATCTGCACCAGAGACAGCAAACAATGCAGCTTGTTCAGGTTCATTTGTACCAATGTTAACGCTTGGTATACCAGGAAGTGGAACAACAGCTGTTATGTTAGGAGCATTATTAGGTTTTGGAATACAACCAGGTCCAAGACTTTATATGACTAATCCTGAAATTTTTTGGTCAGTAATAATGTCTATGTATGTTGGTATGGTTATTTTATTGATATTAAACTTACCTCTAATTCCATATATTGCTAGAATTCTTGCGGTCCCAAAAAATTATCTAATTCCATTAATTTTATTTTTTTCAATAACAGGAATTTATGTAATGTCATTTAATAATTTTGATATTTATTTAATGATTGGAATAGCTGTTGTTGCAACATTCTTGAGATTATATGATTTTCCAATGCCTCCATTGATATTAGCATTTGTTCTTGGTGGTTTAATGGAAGAAAATTTAAGAAGATCTTTACTTTTAAGCAATGGGTCTTGGGAATTTTTATGGGACAGAACTCTTACAGTTTGCATATTAGCAACAACAATACTTATCGTTCTTTGGCATATATATAAAACTTTAACGAAAAAAAAACTTAATTAAGAATTTTTTTATATTCTTCCACTATTTTTTTCCATTGAAATTTAGAAACATATTCCTTGGCATTTTTACCAAACATATGGTATTTCTTGTTTTCAATCATTGAATTTAATGATGAATAAATATCATCTAGATTTTTTCCATCGCAAATCAACCCCGTTTTGTCATGATCTATTGCATCTGATGCACCACCATCTTTTCCTCCTAATGAAGGAACACCGAATTGTGCAGCTTCCACATAAGCTATTCCAAATCCCTCAACAGACGTTTTATAAATTATTGAAGGCATAACAAAAATATCTGACTTAGCTATTAAAGAATTTTTTAAATCATTACTTATATCTTTAAAAAACATAACTTGAGAACCCAGATCAAGTTCTTTTACTAAATCTTTAATATTTTCCTCCTCATCACCATAACCAACACAAATATAAACTATTTCAGGGTATAATTGTTTTAAATTTCTAAGAGCCATAACTACTTTTTCATGATTTTTTCTTTTATCAAACCTTGAAACTGTAATTAATCTTGGTGACTTTGTTTTAAGCAAACTTTCAACTTTTTCTAGTGATTTTTTATTTAAATCTTGGGCAGGGTCAACACCAGGATTAATTACAATTACCTTATCTTTATTAACTCCGTTATTAATTGCTAAATTTTTAGTGTATTCAGAATTAGCAATTACTTTTTCAACATTATTTAAAACTCTAATAACTCTTTTGTTTAATGAACTTCCTTTTGGATGATTAATTTCTTTCCCATGGATTAAACAATATTTCTTTTTATCAGTATTAATTAATTCTAGACTTTTCCAGTGATCAGCAATCAAACCTTGTACTTTATTTTCTTTTAAAAATTCATTTACTAATTGAGCTTTTCTAATTTTTCTAAGGAATTTAATTCCACCAACTCTTTCAATTGAAAAATTTTCATTTTTGTCAAATTCTTTATGGTTTTCTTGATAATCTGCAAAAACCTTTATCATAAAGTTTTTAGACATCTCTTTTGTTAAACCCCACATAAGACTTTGCATACCACCCAACTCTGGTGGAAAAGCTCTAGTAACAATTAGATACATTAATTATTGTTTCCACTTAATGCCACAACCTGCGCTTGGAGTTTGATTTTGAGGTCCATTACCAGTGTCAGCAATTTGTTTCATTGCTTTTAATAAATCACTTTCACCTTCTCTTACTGGAATTAAATTTTTAAGCTCTCTCAGTCTTCCTCTATATTGAAGTTCTAGGTTTTTATTATAACCAAAAAAGTCTGGTGTACATACGGCATCATATGTTTTAGCAATCTCTTGAGTTTCATCATTTAGATAGGGAAAAGCAAATTGATTTTTTTTAGCAAATTCAATCATGTTATCAAAAGAGTCTTCAGGATAATTCTCAGCATCATTCGCACATATAGCAACTGAATTAATACCTATTTTTTTTAATTCATTACAATCATCAACAATATCTTTTGTAACTGCCTTAACGTATGGACAGTGGTTACAAATAAACATAATTAAAGTTCCATTTTCACCTTTGATATCATTTAAAGATAATATTTTATTCTCTGTAGATTTAAGCTTAAAGTCATGGGCCTTTTGGCCGAAATCACATATTGGAGTTTGTATTGGCATAATGTAATAATATATAAATTATGTTTTACGATTTAAAAGATAAAAAACCAAAAAACTCTGGCGAAAATTGGGTGGCTCCTAATGCAACTATAATAGGTGATGTTACTTTAGAAAAGAATTCTAGTATTTGGTTTAATGCAACCTTAAGAGGAGATATTGAAAATATTCACATTGGTGAGGGTTCAAATGTACAAGATGGAAGTGTTTTACATACAGATCCAGGTTGTCCTTTAAAAGTTGGTAAAGATGTAACAGTTGGTCATTTGGTTATGCTCCATGGATGTACGATAGGGGATAATAGTTTAATTGGTATCGGTGCAGTGATCCTAAATAAAGCTAAGATTGGAAAAAATTGCATTATAGGTGCCAAAGCTCTAATTACTGAAAATAAAGTGATTCCAGATAATTCATTAGTAGTAGGCTCACCAGGTAAAGTTGTAAGAGAAGTTACCGAAGAAGAAAAAAAAGCTGTTTGGGAAAATACTAAACACTATCAAGATAACTGGAAAAAATATTCTAAATCTATTTTTTGATTTTATGGAAAAAATTGTTACATTAATACCAAGCGCTACAGAGATCGTTGCTTTTCTTGGCAAAAAAGATTTAATTGTAGGAAGATCCCATGAGTGTGATTATCCAAAAGACTTGAACAAGATTAAGAAGCTGACTTCACCAAAAATAAATGT
This sequence comes from uncultured Pelagibacteraceae bacterium, assembly GCA_902558815.1. GTDB lineage: Bacteria > Pseudomonadota > Alphaproteobacteria > Pelagibacterales > Pelagibacteraceae > Pelagibacter. The sequence goes on from CACEFF010000008.1 coordinate 35,111, forward strand.
TGATGGAACAAGTAGAGAAATTCATGAGCAAATTACTGAAATTTTAGAAAACTCTTTATCTGTTTACAAAGTAGACGTAACTGAATTAAAGAAATTAAATCCAGATGTTGTTGTAACACAAGCACATTGTGAGGTATGTGCTGTTAGTTTTTCAGAAGTTGAGGAAATTGTTACTAATCATCTTAATAAAAATACTAAAATAATATCTCTTCAACCTAATACTTTAGATGATGTTTTTGATGATATTAAGAGAGTAGCTAAGGGTCTTAATATTGATGAAATTACAACAAAAGATTTAATTAAACCATTAAAAGAAAGAGTAGAAAATATTCAAATTAAAAGTTTAAAGAAAAAAAGGAAAACCATAGCATGCATAGAATGGATAGATCCTTTGATGGCTGCTGGTAATTGGATACCGGAAATGGTTAGAATCTCAGGCGGAGAAGATATATTTGGAAAATCAGGAAAAGATTCACATTGGGTTAAATTTGATGAAATTCAAAAATATAATCCAGAAATTGTTATTTTTTTACCCTGTGGCTATAATATTGAAAAAACAAAGCAAGAGGTCGAAAATTTATTTACCCATCAAAGTAAATGGAATGCTTTAAATGCATTTGTAAATAAAGAAATTTATATTGTTGATGGCAATCAATTTTTTAATAGACCTGGACCGAGATTGGTAGAGTCTCTTGAGATTTTTGCAGAAATTATTCATCCTGAATTGTTTAATTTTAATCATAATCAAATTGGTTGGATAAATTTTTTTAAATAAATTAAGGAACTAACCAAGCTTTCTTATTAGTTTCCAAATCAAACTTTGCTCTCCGATGCCCTTTTGCTGCAAGATAAAGCCATTCCACAGATTTAATTTCACATTTAATAACAGTAAAGTTTTTATAACCTTCTTCACTTTGCTCCATAGTGTAATCAAAATCTTCTAATTTAGATATCATTCCAGACGTTGGATTATCTGAATTGGTTCCTGGAGGACTATCAGTTAAATAACAACGTCTGCTTATATGTTGAGTTTTTTTCCATGACTCTTCTGTTGTGGAGTTTTGATTATTTATTTCACAATTAACTTTAACTCTCAATTGGATTTTTTCTTCTTTGTCATAAAATAGAAGTGAAGCTTTGTTATTTTTCTTAAGAATATCTACCTTTGGAGATCTTAAATCAGTATGAAACTGTAATAGATTGTTTGCTCTATCTGATTTACGTAAAACAACAATTCTACCATCTACTTCATCTTGATGAGCACAGATAAAGACAGGAATTCTAAATGGTGAACCTCTATTGGTCACAGCATCATCTAACATAGACCAATATTTGTTTTGAATTTCTTCTAGGTTTTCATAGTATGCTGGCTGCATACATTACTTTCTAAATCTTTTTATTAAGCTTGAAGTATCCCAACGATTTCCACCTAAACCTTGAACTTCCCCATAAAATTTATCTACAAGTTCTGTAACAGGTAATAGTGAGCCATTATTTTTAGCTTCATCCATTGCAATCTTTAAATCTTTTCTCATCCAATCAACCGCAAAACCAAAATCAAACTTATCATCAATCATCGTTTTATATCTATTTTCCATTTGCCATGATTGAGCAGCACCTTTTGAAATAACCTCGATCACATCTTCCATGTTTAGCCCAGCTTTCATTCCAAAGTTAATTCCTTCAGATAATCCTTGAACTAATCCAGCTATGCAAATTTGATTAACCATTTTTGCTAATTGTCCACACCCAGCTTTACCAAGTAGCTTCATTTTTTTGCTGTAACAATCAATTTTATCTTTTGCTTTTTCAAAATCAGCTTGATCTCCACCGATCATAACTGTTAATGCACCATTCTCAGCACCAGCTTGTCCACCTGAAACGGGTGCATCTAAAAACCCCCAGCCATGTGCTTTGGAGCTACTATAAAGTTTTCTTGCAATTTCAGCTGATGCAGTAGTGTTATCAATATGCACAGCACCTTTTTTTATAGTATTATAAATTCCTTCTTTTCCGATTGTAACCTCTGATAAGTCGTTGTCATTACCAACACAAGTAAAAACAAATTCAGCATCTTTAGCAGCTTCAGCTGGAGTATTAGCCATCTTACCTTTGTATTCATTAACCCATTTTTCAGCTTTGGATTTTGTTCTGTTAAAAACAGTTACATTGTGACCACCTTTTGATATATAACCAGCCATTGGATAACCCATGACACCAAGACCTATGAAAGCAACATTACAACTCATAATTTTTTATGTTTAATAGTTTAAGTTTAAAAGTAATTGTATTTGGTTTTATTTTTACATTTTTTTCTAGCTTTGGACAGAGTTTTTTTCTTGGTTTGTTTAATTCTAGTATTAGAGAAACACTTTCTATAACTCATGGACAATTTGGCTCAATCTATGCCTCAGCAACATTACTAAGTAGTTTTCTTCTAATTTGGGTTGGAAAAAAAATTGATGATATAAATATCTTTAAATTTGCTTTTTATGTAACTTTACTTCTATCCTTTTCATGCTTTCTCTTCTCAAAAGTTTTTTCAGTCACCTTTTTATTTATTGCAGTTTTTTTAATGAGATTTTCTGGCCAAGGTTTGATGTCTCATACTGCCACTACAACTATTGCAAGATATTTTACAAAATCTAGAGGTAAAGCATTGAGTGCTGGTTGGTTTGGTCTTTCAACAGCAGAATTTATTTTACCTGTATTAATTGTTTATTTACTAACAATAACTGCTTGGCAAAATATTTGGATATCTATATCAATTTTAATCTTAATTTTTTTACCCTTAGCATCATTTTTTTTAATAAAAAAATTAGATTTTGACACAAGGGAACAAGTAAACACGAATAATTCTGAAACAAAAGAAATTAAACAATGGAAAAGAATTGAAGTTCTTAAAGATTACAGATTTTATATAGTTTGCTTAAATATGCTAGCAATGCCATGGATTGCAACTGGTGTATTTGTTTATCAATCATTTATTACTGAAGCTAAAGAATGGGGTTCTTTTGTAATTGCTCAATCATTTATGGTTTATTCAATACTATCTGTAGTAACTTTATTGGGATCTGGTTTTTTAATTGATAAATTTACTAGCAGAAAATTATTAATCTTTATGAATATACCATTATTGTTTTCTACATTCGTTTTATTTTTATTTGATAACCCAATTACTTCTTTTATTTTTCTTGGCTTAATAGGTATTTCTAATGGTCTTGCCAATGTTTTAGGTTCATCAACATGGGCTGAAATTTATGGTGTAAAATTTATTGGATCAATTAAAGCTTTAACTACTGCATTAATGGTTTTTTCAACAGCATTTGGAACAGCTTTATTTGGACTATTAATTGATAGAGGTTTTTCTATAGAGCAAATTGCTATGGTATCGTTTATCTATATTTGCATCTCTTTGATCTTGTTATTTTTTGTCAGAAACAAGCTAAATCCACAATATATATAAAAAGCCCTTGATTTTTTTTTACTCAATGTGTAGATACTGCGCATGGCAAGAGTCACTGTAGAAGATTGTATTGATAAAGTAGATAGCCCATATGAATTAGTTTTAGTTGCTAAAGAAAGAGCAACTCAATTAAATTCAGGGATAGAACCAACTTTAGAAAAAGATAATGATAAAAACACAGTTATTTCATTAAGAGAAATTGCTGAGGAAAATATTAAAGTTCCAGAATTAATTGATAGTGCTGTTTATAAATTAAGAAAACACGTTGAACAAATTGACGAGGGAACAGACGATGATGAAGAAGTAGGTGATGATTTTGATACTCTTTATAAAGGTGAAATTTCTAAAAGTGGAGCACCAATTCTTCCATCTAAAAGAGCTAGAAAGACTC
>CACEFF010000009.1 GCA_902558815.1 uncultured Pelagibacteraceae bacterium
TGACAGAAGGTTGCCTTCTTCAATTTCAACTACATTCTCTCTTTTTTTGAACATATTAAGTTATTATGTAGCACATATAGGTATATTTTAAATATTTTAAAATTACGAAAATATAGGTATAAAACCCTGCATGAAACTAGTTAAAGATACAAATAACGAAAATCAAATTAAGAAGATCTCAGATAAAGAAGCTGAAGATGCTTTTAAAACAATTTTAGCTTGGATGGGTGAGGATCCTAATCGGGAAGGATTGTTAGAAACTCCAAAAAGGGTCGTAAAAGCTTTTAAAGAATATTTTAAAGGATACAAAGAAGATCCTAACCAAATTTTAGATAAAACCTTTGGAGATGTTGAGGGCTACGATGATATGGTCGTTCAAAAAAATATTTCAGTTCAAAGTCATTGCGAACATCACATGGCACCTATTATTGGAAAAGCACATGTTGCGTATATTCCAAAAGATAGAGTGGTTGGTTTAAGTAAATTAGCCAGAGTTGTTGAGGTCTTTTCAAAAAGACTGCAAACACAAGAAAGACTTACTATGCAAATTGCGAATACCCTTATGGAGTCTTTAGATGCAAAAGGGGTAGCTGTAACCATAGATTCAACTCACCAATGCATGACTATGCGAGGAATTAAAAAAGAACAAGCTACAACAGTTACAAATTATTATTTAGGACAGTTCAAAGACGATCTTAGTTATCAAAATAGGTATTTAAGATTTATTAGTATAACTAAAGATTAAAGTGTCTGATCAATTTAAAGCATTAATTTTAGATCAAAAAGGTGAAGAATTTTCTAGAGAAGTAAAATCCATTGATAAAAGTTTTTTAAAACATGGTGATGTTACAATCAAAGTAGACTATTCAGATTTAAATTTTAAAGATGGTATGATCTTAAAAAATGGTGGAAGATTAGTTAAAGAATTCCCCCATATTCCAGGAATAGATTTTGCAGGAACAGTAGTTGAAAGTGAAAATTCAAAATTTAAAGAAGCTGATGAAGTTATCTTAACAGGATTTAGAGTAGGTGAAATTTTTTATGGAGGCTATTCTCAAATTGCAAAAGTTAATGGAGATTTTTTGGTAAAGAAACCAAAAAATTTGACTAGTAAACAAGCTATGATACTTGGTACTGCAGGCTTTACATCATTAATGAGTGCTTTTGCAATTAAAGCAAGAGAAGAAATTTTATTAGGTGAAAAAGTAAATAATGTTTTAGTAACTGGAGCAACAGGAGGAGTTGGAAGTGTTGCGGTAATTGCATTAAATAAAATGGGATACAATGTTACTGCAGTTACAGGAAAAGATTCTAAAGCTGATTATTTAAAATCATTAGGTGCTAAAACTGTTGTAAATCGTGCTGAATTTGACAAAGATCCAAGACTTATTGATAAAGGTTTATGGGATGGGGTTGTGGACACTGTTGGTGGAAAAATATTAGCTAATGCAATAGTTCAGACTAACTCTAATGGGATCATTGCAGTTTGTGGTAATGCAAACACTAATGAACTCAATACAAGTGTAATCCCATTCATGCTTCGAGGAATTAAACTTTGGGGAATGGACTCAGCAAATTGTAGTATAAAAAGAAGAGAATTTATTTGGGGTGAAGCAGCAAATTTAATTGATTTTAATTTATTAGAAAAATCTATTCAAACAGTTAGCTTGGAAGAGCTGATCGAGACTTATCCTAAAATATTAAAAGGAGAAATTTCTGGGAGAGTTTTGGTTGATCTTAATAAATAATGGATTGGGATAAATTAAAAATATTTCATGCAGTTGCTGAAGCAGGCAGTTTTACTAATGCCACAGTAAATTTAAACCTAAGTCAATCAGCAATTAGCAGACAAATTCAATCCTTAGAACAAGACTTAAAAGTTCAATTATTTGAAAGACATGCTAGAGGCTTAACTCTTACAGAAAACGGTGAATATGTATTTAAGACAGCACATGAGGTTATTACTAAATTAAAAGAGGTTGAAACCACATTAGGAGACCAAAAAAATAAACCAACAGGAAAATTAACAATTACAACTGTTAGAAGTTTTGGAACTCATTGGTTAACTCCAAGAATTCAAGAATTTATGCGGCTAAATCCAGAAATAGAGATTGAATTAGTCTTTGACGACAAAGAACTCGATTTAAGTACAAGACAAGCAGATATTGGCATATTTATGAGAAGACCAAAGCAACTCAATTATATTCAGAAAAAGCTAGTTGATATTAAGTACTTTATATATGGCTCAAATAAATACCTAGAAAAGCACGGAATGCCTAAAACAGTGGGAGATTTAAATAAGCATAAATTTATTTCTTTTGGAAAAGGAGCACCTTCACCAGTTTATAATCCAGATTGGGCTTTAAAACTTGGTATGCACGATGGTAAAAAAAGAAAAACTATAATGAAAGTAAATAGTGTTATGGGTTTACTTTTAGCAGTAGAATCTGGTGTTGGTTTAGCTGCTTTACCAGAATATTTAGTAATGGACTCAAATAAAGTCATAAAAGTACTACCAAAATCTGAGGGTCCAATTACAGAGGCTCATTTCGTTTACCCTCAATCTCTAAAAAACACTGCTAGAGTTCAGGCATTTAGAAACTTCCTTTTTAGTAAAATAGGCGACTGGAAAGCATAATTATTCTGCGACATTATTGCGATTGATTATCATTATCATTGCGAATAGTTATCATTTTCAATAATCAATATGCGGAATAACGGAGAAAGTAAAAAATGAGGAAAATTTCAATTTTAACGCTAATTGCATCAATATTTGTTTCAACTTTTGCGGTTGCTAACGAAATTAATGTATTTAATGCTAGGCATTACAAAGCTGATGCAGAACTTTATTCTAAGTTCACAAGTATGACTGGAATTAAAGTTAATCTAATTAATGGAAAATCAGGAGCACTTGAAAAAAGAATAATTGAAGAGGGCGCAGATTCATCTGCAGATCTTTATATAACTGCTGATGCTGGAAGATGTGGTGCTATGGATGCAAAAGGTCATCTTCAAAGTGGCTTAACATCTGCAGCTATAAAAGCTGCTGTTCCAAAAAACTTTAGAACAAGTAAATGGGTTGGTATAGCAAAAAGAGCTAGAATAATTTATTATTCACCCGAAAGAGTTACCGGTGCTGAATTATCTGGAATGTCTTATGAAGGTCTAGCTGATCCTAAATGGAAAGGAAGATTAGTAATAAGAAAATCTAGCAACATATATAACAAATCTCTTGTAGCTTCATTAATAGAAAATAATGGAAAAAAAGCTACAGCTGAATGGGCAAAAGGAGTTGTTGCTAACATGGCTAGAGATTCTAAAGGAAATGATAGGGCTCAGATCATGGCTGTAGCAGCAGGAGAAGCTGATATTGCAGTAGCTAACACTTACTATTTAGCTCTAATGTTGTCTGGTAAAAAAGGTGCTGAACAACAAGAAGCAGCAAAAAAAGTAAAAGCTTTCTTTCCTAATCAAAATGGTAGAGGCACACACATGAATGTTAGTTGTGCAGCCTTAGTTAAAGGAGCACCTAATAAAAATAATGCTGTTAAACTTGTAGAGTTTTTATTAACTCCACAATCTCAAGAGCACTTCACTAACAATACATTTGAGTTTCCAATGATTGATGGTGTTTCACCAAGTCCATTAGTAGTAAATAACTTAGGATTAGATTTTCAACAAGACATGAAAACTAAACTTGCTTCTTATGGAAAAAATCAAGCTGCTGCATTAGAAGTAATGACAGCTGCTGGTTGGAAATAAGTAAATAATGAAAGAAGAAAAAAAATTTATGTCTGATATTGATTTAAATAAGTCTTCCAGTGCATGTTCCCCATGTAAACAGGAGTGTGAAAAAATCAATAAGAGACTAAATAAAAGAAAACTAGAAGAAATTAAATCTAAGGAAGTTCCGCATCTCCTTAAAGTGTTTAATTTTTAATTTTTCTTTCTTGTGTCCATTGCAAATGGGGATTTGTAGTGGACACATACAAATCATACATTAATATATATCAAATATGTTTAGAAATTTTAATGTTTGGCTTTTATCTTCACTACTAATTTCTATATTTGTATCTATTCCAATTATAACGGTATTTACGAGCTTTTTTGAAGATACATCTAATTATTATCAAATTTTAAAAGATACTTTCCTATTTGAGTATATTTCCAATTCTTTTATTTTACTATTTTGTGTATTGATTTTTACATTCTTAATTGGCACTGGATCAGCATATCTAGTATCTTTTTTTGAATTTCCATTAAGTAATTTTTTTAAATGGGCTCTTATCTTATCTTTTGCAGTGCCTCCTTACATCTATGCTTATTCTTTGACAGCTTTTTTTGAGAATTATGGTACAGCCTTTACAATCCTTAAAAATTTATTTGGGGATGGAAATTATAATAATAATATTCCAAAGTTTGATGGTATGTTTGGAGCAATATTATCAATCAGCTTCTCTTTATATGCATATGTATATATATTAGCTAGAGCATCTTTTTTATACCAATCTCAAAACTTAATTGATCTGGGTAAAAATCTTGGTTTTTCAAAATTTAAATCTTTCTATAAGATTATATTACCAGCCGCACGACCAGCAATTGTTGCAGGATTATCTCTTGTGGCAATGGAAACTTTAGCAGAATTTGGAGCAGTAGATTTTTTTTCAATAAATACTCTTACAACTGGTATCTATAATTCATGGATAACTTTTGATGATTTAGCTTTTGCAAATAGAATATCATCCTTTTTGCTTTTGTTCATATTTTCATTATTTATCATAGAGAATCTATCCAGAAAAAAAGCAAAATATCATTTCAATACCAGAGGTGGACTTAAGCAAAAAGAAAAAATCAAACTTTATGGTAGTAGATCTTTTTTAGCATTTACCTTTTGTTTCTCTATATTCTTTTTGAGTTTTTTATTCCCATTAAGTCAGATGTTGTATTGGACAATAAAATTTCCAGAAAATTTATTTGATATGCAAATTACAAACCTTTTACTAAACACCCTTTATCTAGTGTTATTATCTAGTTTAGTTTTGATATTTTTTTCTTTAATTTCAAATTATGGAAATAGAGTTTCTAAAAATAAAACTTTAAATACTTTATCAACCTTATCAATCTCGGGTTATGCTATTCCTGGAGTTATATTAGCTATAGCATTTATTACTTTTATTGCTTGGTTCGATGACAGTATAGTAAAATACTTAGGATTTACTTCGATTAAAAAAATTTTTATTGGTTCTATTCTTGGTTTAGTATTAGTTTATTTCATAAGATTTTACTCTTTAGCTTTTAACGGGATAAAGTCAGGATATGAAAAAATTAATATTTCGGTTGATGAGAGTGCTTATTTGTTAGGCTACTCAAAAAGAAAAACATTTATGAATATTCACATTCCTTTTTTGAGAAATTCTCTTTTATTCATAATTATTTTGGTCTCACTGGAGATAATAAGGGAATTACCAATTACGTTAATTTTAAGACCTTTTAATTTTGAAACTTTTGCAACTACAGCATATATTTCTGCTTCCGAGGACTTGTTAGAGGCTGCTGCAGTACCTTCATTATTTTTAATATTAATCGCTTCTTTATTCATTATAATTAGTTCAAAATATATTTTAAGAGAGAACAATGAGTAATAATTTTTTTGAAATTAAAAATGTTGATTTTAAAGTTGGAGGTAAAACTAAAGTAGCCAATGTATCTTTTGCTATTGAAAATGAAGGCGATGTGATTTGTCTTTTAGGTCCATCTGGTATCGGAAAAACTACTATTTTAAGAACAATTGCAGGTTTAGAAAAAATTAAAAAAGGATCAATTGAACTTAAGGGAAGTATATTATCTTCAGAAAAAAAAAATCTTGAGCCAGAGGATAGAAATATATCTCTTGCGTTTCAAGAAAACAGTTTATTTCCACATTACACTGTAGAAAAAAATATATTATTAGGTGCGGAAAGAAATAAAGGTAAAAAAGATCATCAAGTCAGCTTACAAGAAATTATAGAGTTATTAGATATTTCTTTAATATTAAATAAATATCCACATGAAATTAGTGCTGGCGAAGCACAAAGAGCTTCTCTTGCAAGATCTTTAGTAACTCAGCCAGACTTATTATTGTTAGATGAACCATTATCTAATGTGGATCAAAGTTTTAAGGAAGAAATACAGGAAAAATTGAAGAAAATATTAAAGAGTTCCAAAATTACCACAATTATTGTTACTCACGACTCTTATGAAGCTTTTTATTTAGGATCTAAATGTGGAATAATTTTAAATCAAGAACTAAAACAATTTGATGATCCGTATAATGTTTATCATTTACCAAACTCAATTGAGGTAGTTAATTTTTTAAATAGAGGAACACTTATTCCTGCAGAAGTAACAAGTCCTAAAAGTTTAGAAAATAAAGATCTTGGAACAATTACTGGTAATTTTATTAAACCCTTTCCAATAGGATCAAAAGTAAAGCTTTTAGTACAACCAGAGGACTTACACCATGATGATAAAAGTAATTTAAAATTTGAAGTGGTGGACAGAAAGTTTAGAGGCACTAATTTTATTTATACGCTTAAAACTCCCAGCAATACCCTAATTCCAGTTTTTGTTCACTCCCATCATATCCATCAACATGAGATTGACGAAAAATTTGGTATCAAAAGGCCAATTCATATTGATCATATAGTTTGCTTCTAATAGAAAGCTTTTTAATAAAATGAATAGTAATTTTAAAATATTCTTAAAAGGAATTGTTGATGTAAGTCCCTTAATGATACCGGTGGTTCCATTTGGATTAATATTTGGAATCTTAGCCATAGATATTGGTTTTAGTCCATTAGCTACAATGGGAATGTCACTTATAATTTTTGGTGGGGCATCTCAAATAGTGCTTTTGCAATTATTCTCTGGAGGAGCCTCTTCTTTAATTATAATTAGCTCTGTAGGAGCAGTTAACTCAAGGCACTTATTATATGGTGCAGTGGTTTCAGAACATGTTTCTGATTTAAAACTAATTTGGAAAATTATAATTTCATATTTTTTGATTGATCAAGCTTTTGCTCGATCAAATGAGTATTTCAAAAAAAACAAAGATAAAAACAAATATTTTCATTTAATTGGTGGTGGAGCAACTTGTTGGGTAATTTGGCAATCAACAACATTTTTGGGAATTATTTTAGGTGCTGCTATCCCTGAACAACTTGGATTAAGTTTTGCAGTACCTTTAACTTTTTTAGCATTATTAGTTAATGATTTTAGAAAATTAATAAATGTAATTGTAATTATAACCTCAGGTTTAGTTGCTACTTTAGGATACAATTATATTCCCTATAAAGCTTATGTGATTGTAGCTGCTTTAATAGGATTATTTGTAGCAATGATATTAACAAAGATGATAAAGAATAATGAGTGATTGGGCATTAATTATTTACTGTGGATTGATTACTTTTTTAACAAGATTTTCTATGATAGCACTTCTAAAAAAGGAAATGTTTAATGATAGAATAAGAGAAATTTTATCTTACGTGCCTTCAGCAATTTTTCCAGCAATTATATTTCCAGCAATTTTTTTAGATAACATTGGTTCCATAGAAATTGAAGATAATCCTAAAATCTTAGCAGCAATTATTGCAATGTTAGTTGGTATTTTCAGCAGAAGCATTTTAGCAACGATTTTTGCAGGTTTGGCCTCATATTGGACAATCATTTTTATTTAAAGTTATCACATATAGTGTTAGCTTTTTGATATTAAATCAACAGAGGGGAAATGATGAAAATAATAAAGAGCACATTAGTAGCTGGATTAATTTCTTTATTTGTATCTTTTTCAAGTTTTGCTGAAAAAGTTAAAATAGGAGATCCGGGCTGGACAGGTGCGACTGCAATTGCAAATTTACTTGCAGCAGTTGTAACTGATAAAATGGGAGGAGAAGCGGAGCTTGTCCCAGGAAACAATACTGCAATTTATGGTGCAATTGATAGGAGCAAAGGTGAAATAGAAGTTCATCCTGATATATGGTTGCCAAATCAACAAGCGTATACAAATGATTTAGTTCCAAAAGGAACTTTAAAATTAAGCAGTAAACCTTATGAAGGAAATCAAGGTTATTGTGTTTCTCAACAATTTGCAAAAAAATTCAATATCACTGCTATAGAAGATTTAGGCAGACCAGAAGTTGTTAAAGCAATGGACAGCGATGGTAATGGTAAAGGTGAGTTTTGGATTGGAGCTGATGGTTGGGCATCTGCAAATGTTAACCAAGTCAAATTAAGAGATTATGGTTTATATGATGCGGGTATAGAACCTATCAGAGCTGCAGAAGCAGTTAAAAATGCAAGAGTTCTGGACTCAATTAAAAAAGGTGAAGGATATGCATTCTATTGTTATAAACCACATGCAATTTGGGGAATGGCAGATGTAATTATGTTGGAAGAGCCAAAATTCGATCCAGCAAAATACAAAATGGTTCAACCAAAAGAAGATGCTGACTGGTACAATAAATCATATGTAGCTTCAAAAGATGCACTTAAACAAATTCAAATTGGATGGGGTACATCTTTAGAAAAAAAATCGCCAGCAATAGTTGAATTCTTTAAGAATTTTCAATTAACAGCAGATGATGTTTCGTCTATGGCTTATGCAATATCAGTTGAGAAAAAAGCTCCAGCTGACGTAGCAAGAGCGTGGATGAAAGCAAATAAATCAACTGTTGATGGTTGGTTAGGTCTTTAAGTAAGATTAAATTATTTATACCCAGCGATTAGATATTGCTGGGTATAATCTCCTGTAATAAAAGATAAAAATGAATTCAACAAGTTCTGCAATAAAAATCAAAAATGTGTGGAAAGTATTTGGCAATACTTCAAAAGAAGCTTTAAATGCTATTCAAAACCATAAAATTTCTAAAACTGAAGCTTTAGAAAAGTATAATTCTGTAATAGGTGTTTCAGATGTTTCCTTTGATGTAAAGCAAGGTGAAATATTTTGTGTAATGGGACTTTCAGGAAGTGGAAAATCAACTTTAGTAAGACATATTAATAGACTTTTAGAACCTACATCTGGAAAAATTTTAATTAATGAACAAGATGTAATGACTCTTGATAGAGAGAGCTTACAAGAATTAAGAAATAAAAAAATTGGTATGGTTTTTCAAAATTTTGCATTGATGCCTCATAGATCTGTAGTAGACAATATAGCGATGCCTCTTGAAATTAGAGGTATAAGTAAAAATGATAGGTTAGATGCAGCTAATAAAATTTTAGATGTGGTTGAGTTGCAAGGTTGGGGAAATAAATTTGCACATGAATTATCTGGTGGTATGCAGCAGAGAGTTGGACTTGCAAGAGCACTTGCAGCTGATCCAGAATTTCTTTTAATGGATGAACCTTTTAGTGCATTAGATCCTTTAATTAGACGTCAACTTCAGTCAGAGTTTATTAAACTTTCAAAACAAATGAAAAAAACAACTGTTTTTATTACACATGATTTAGATGAAGCAGTAAGAGTTGGTCATAGAATAGCAATAATGAGAGATGGTAAAGTAATTCAGATTGGAACACCCGAAGAAATTGTAGTCAATCCTGCTGATGAATATGTAGCAGATTTTGTAAAAGGTATTTCGAGATTAAAAGTTGTTCAGGCAAAGTCTATAATGCAAACAACGGAAGAATATGAAAAGCAGAATGGAAAATTATGGGATGATCCAGAAAGTGTTCAAGAAAATGATTTATTAAGTAGATTAATTGAAAAATCAAAAACAAAAAATAAACCGCTAATTGTTAAAGACTTAAAAGGTCAAATAGTTGGCGTAATTACTCAAGCAGACCTTTTAAAAGCAGTTATAGAGGGTAGTGATGGAGAATAAGCAAAATAACAACCCATCAAGATCAGAATTAATTACGGACTTTGTAAAGACTAATCCAAATTACTACATTGAGCAATTTCAAATAATAGGTAGTAAACCAACTTTTTCTTTTTCATTTAATCTATATGCAGCAATTTTAGGACCAATTTGGTTTGGAATGAGAAATATTTGGAATTGGTCGTTAACATTTTTAATAATTGAAACATTTGCAGTTGTTCAAATTATAAGAGGTTTATTTGGAAATATTACTGCAGAAGCAGTTCAGAAGATTGAACAAGTCCAATCAACAATTGCTTTTAGAAATAAACAATTAGAAGCAGCAATAACAAATAACCCAGATAAAGTTGATGTTTACAAAAGAAATATTAAGTCTCTTGAAGATGCCATGCAAGGTTATATTAATGAGGTAGAGAGGGTTGAGGCCTCAGCAATTTGGATAACAATTTTTGGAATAATTTTATTAATATCAATTAAAATTATTCAAGGAGTCATCGCAAACTCTAAATTAGAAAAAAGATATTCAGAATGGTTATCTGATAAAACGATTAGTCCAGGAATGAAGATTAAAAATTATATTTTGAGTGGTATTTTTACATCAGTAATAATGTTTTTCTCAGTAGTTCATTATAGTTTCCCAGGCTTAATTACAATTATGAATGAATTTCCAACACATCCAGAAATAAGATTAACATCTATTAGTTGGGTTGAAACAGTATTTAATTATGCGGTTATCAAAGGAGATGCATTATTTACAGCTATTACAATTGGAATTCGATCTGTTCTGGATTTTTTAGAATTATTATTCGTAAAAACACCTTGGATAGTTATCATAACAACCATAGTTATTTTAACAGGATTGTCTGCTGGACCGCGAGCAGCAATTTATTCTGCTGGATTTTTGTGTTACATGGGTTTTTTAGGTTTCTGGGTAAAAGCAATGACAACTCTAGCTTTGCTTGGTACAGCAGCAATTTTGAGTATTGTTATAGGTATACCCTTAGGTATTTTTTGTGCAAGACGTCAAAGATTTTATTCTATGATCAGACCAATAATGGATTTTATGCAAACAATGCCTGCTTTTGTATTTATGATTCCTGTTATTGCTTTTTTTGGAACGGGGAAGGTTGCCGCTGTTATTATTACAATGATTTTTGGAGGAACACCTGTAGTAAGATTGACAGTTTTAGGTTTGAGAGGAGTTCCAGAAACAATACGAGAAGCTGCAATTGCCTATGGAGCAAGCAAATGGTATTTACTTAGAAAAGTAGATTTACCATTAGCAACACCATCAATACTAGCAGGAGTAAATCAAACAGTAATGTTGAGTTTAGCAATGGTTGTAGTTGCATCTTTAATTGGAGCAAAAGGATTGGGTCAAGATGTCCTAGAGGCACTACAATATGCTAATGTAGGACAAGGTATTCTTGCGGGTGTGGCTATTTTATTTGTCGCATTAATCTTAGATAGGGTTGTTCAAGGAAAAAAAAGAGTTTAAGAAACAATTATGAAAAAATTTTTAACATTTATATTTTGTATATTTGCTTTTAGCGCTAATGCGATGGAAAAAAAGACAACCTTTAATAAAGAGTTGTTTGATAAAGCACAGTCAGAAGGTAAATTTGTAGTAGTAAGTTCTTGGATTAAATATTGTTCATCTTGTGCTGGTCAGATGAAAATTCTCAAGCAAGCCAAAAATGAAGGTGGACTATCTGACATTAAATTTGATAATATTGAATATTTTTCATTTGATGTAACTAATAGAGAGATTGCTGACTTACTGAAAGTACAATACCAAACTACACTTTTAATTTTTAAAGATAATAAAGAAATTTATAGAAGTGTTGGTGAGACAACTAAAGATTTAATTTACGAGGCTATTAAATCTTCAATTTAAAGTTCAGCACCTAATTTAAGATTATTTGCAACGTTAAAATCTATTGCTGTAGGCTTCTTTAAATTTAGGTTATTCATAATTTCAATATATTCCTCAACATTACTAACCTGTAATCTTGGATTAAATTTCTTTTCTTTTCCAATACTACTAACTTTTTCTCCCTTATAATCATGTGCGGGGTAGACAAGTGTTTCGTCAGGTAGTTTTAAAAGTCTATTGAATAACGAGTTATAAGCATCCTTTGAACTACCATTTTGGAAATCTGTTCTTCCAGTACCATTAATAAGCAAGGTATCTCCTGAAAATAAATAATTATCCATTAAAAAACTAAAGCTGTCAGAAGTATGGCCTGGAGTATAAAGAGCTTTAATCTTTAATTGATCAAGTTTAATTATTTCATCATCTTTAACTTTTATCTCAACAGCATCTGTTGGGGTATGTTCTCCCATAATAGTTACACATTGAGTTTTGTCTCTCAATTTACCTGCACCAGTGACATGATCAGCATGAATATGGGTATCTATTACTTTTACTAATTTTAAATTTAATTCAGTAAGTAACTTTATGTAGTCCTCGACATTTTCTAAAACAGGATCAATGATTAAAGCTTCTCTTCCCTCTGCTGAGGCAATTATGTAGGTGTAAGTGCTGGATTTTTGATCAAAAACTTGTTTAAAAATCATAAGTTAATATTATCATAAAATCATGGAAACCACTACATTTGACTGGTCCTGTAAAAATACTTGGAAACAAAGTGCAAAAAATACTGCATGGTGTTTGCTTGGATGTGCCATAGGAGATTTTGGTACTATTTTATTTTTTCAATTAACAGAAATATCATTTCCGGTTTTAGGAATAATGATTCTAGCGATAATAAATGGTTTAATAACTAGCGTGATGCTTGAAACTTTTATCTTACTTAGACAAAATATAAGTTTTAATAATGCATTAAAAACGGCTTTAGGTATGAGCTTTATTGCTATGGTAAGTATGGAAATAGCGATGAATTTAACTGATTATCTTTTAACTGGTGGAGCAATATTAACTTGGTGGGTTATACCTTTAATGCTTGGAGTAGGTTTTGTAACTCCATGGCCCTATAATTATTGGAGACTTAAAAAATTTGGCATCAACTGTCATTAAAAACTGGGATAATAAAACTTGGCTTTCTTCCAATGATTACATTAAGTCATTTAATAAATTTTTATTCAAAAATATAAAATTAAACCCAAATTCTGAAATATTAGATATTGGATGTGGTCGAGGTAAAATTTTAGGAACAATAAAATCAAGTTTAAAGCTTAAAGTTAAGCCAACTGGTATTGATGTTATAAATCACAAAGATAAAGATAAAAGGATAAATTTCAAAAAATCAGACGCCACATCATTCTTTTTAACTAGTAAGAAAAAATTTGATTTAATTTTGATTAAACAAACAATTCATTTGTTAACCTTTAAAAAAATAAAGAGATTATTATTTCTTTGTAAGAAAAATTTGAAACATAATGGTAAAATTTTTATTTTAACGTTAGATGGTAAAAAAAATGAATTACCTACCTTCAGAAAAATGAAAATAAGACTTAATAAATCTCTTAAAAGAGACAATAAAGTTTTAAAACTCATCACTAGACTTTATCCTCAACGAAAAAGAAAAAATTTTATCTATAAAGTTAAAATCAATAAAAAAAAATATCTTACTATGATTGAGAATAAATATATCTCAATTTTATTACCGTTATCAAAAAATGAAATTTTAGAAGGTATTGAGGAAATTAATTATAAATACAAAAATTACATTCAATTTAGAGATAAACTGGATTGTTTTATTTTATAAAATTCTTTTTAGTAAATTTTCTTTAAACAAAACTTTATGTGCCATTACTGCTAAAATATGTAATGAGATTAAGGCAATCAGACAATAATTTGTAATTATATGAATATCGTAAAATAGTTCTGCTAGTTCGAAGTTATCTTTAATTTCTAGATTAAAGAAAAATAAGTCAAGTATTTCACCATTAAATAATTTTTTTAAAGCACCTGAAATAGTAATAGTCAAAATAGTGATATACAACAATACATGGTTCATTTTCGCTATTAATCTTTGTCCTGGAAAGATACTGTTACCCAAAGATGGAGTTGGATTGAAAATTTTATAGATTAACCTCAATATAGTTAAATAAAATATCGAAAGACCAACAACGACATGAATACTCTCAATAGTTAATCTTGTTTCATTAAAATCAAGATCAACCAGGTAGAAACCCAATGGTATTTGAGCAACTAATGCTGCGGCACTTAACCAGTGAAATGCTTTGGAAATAAACCCATATTCTGTTAAGTTATTTGTTAACCTCATAAGATGTTTAAATATATCATAAATGTATTAAAATATATTTTCTTAATTGCTGCACTAACCTCAATTACTTTACCTGCATATTCTGAATTATCAGTTGAAGAAATAATTAAAGCAAGAAAGGCATTATTTAGCAAAAATTACAGTACTGCTAAAAAAGTTCAAACTTTTGCTTCCAAAGGAGATTTTGTAAAGGCCTCTAGTTTAATGAAAGAAATGAGCGAAAATTACTTAACTTTACTTGAATATTTTCCGGATAATACAAAAGAGGGTTTTAAAACAGAAGCTTTACCATCTATATGGGAAAATAAAGAAGAGTTTAATAGTTTGATGAAAAAATCTTCTACTGACATGATTGAACTAGCTAAAGTTATAGAGTCCAATGACGATGTTAGAGCTAGTTTACAAAAATTTATGTGGAGTAATTGTAAAGCTTGTCATAGTAAATTTAGAGCCCCTCATTAAATTTTGAATTGCATTAAAGACAAATATATATATTGTTAAATTATGAAATATATAACAGGTTCAATAAATTTAATAATAAGTTTAGTAATTTCTACAATTATTATTTATGCAATTAATATTATTGCAGGATTTGCTGGAGCAGATTATTCATTCACTAATGGTGAAGTTTTTGTAATTTGGATTTTAATGGCAATACTAGTCAATAATTGTCTTAAAAATTAAATTTTCTTTTAAGAAATTTTAATTTTCCTTCTGTGCTATCATAATCAATATAACAACCTTGTAAGAAACGTTTTCCTTCATTAGCTTCATAAGAAGTTCTGCCATGTAGTAATCTATAATTGTCCATCATTAATAAATCGCCTGGCGAGAGTTTAAATTTAATTTTATATTCATTGGAATTATATAGTTCAGATATTTTTTTTCTTGCATGATAATATAAATCTAATTTTTCTTTATCAATTAAAGGTACAAAATCTAATCTTGGACTAAATCTAACTTGTTTAAAATTTCCACTTTCATCTAATTGAATCATTTCTGCCCAATCCTCTAAA
Source organism: uncultured Pelagibacteraceae bacterium (assembly GCA_902558815.1). GTDB lineage: Bacteria > Pseudomonadota > Alphaproteobacteria > Pelagibacterales > Pelagibacteraceae > Pelagibacter. The sequence continues at coordinate 15,130 of CACEFF010000009.1, forward strand.
ACAACTTTTTGATCTATGAACTGAAACCTTACTTTAATTTTAGTTAATATTTCATAAAAATCCGGAAAATCTTTTTTCAGTTTTTGAGTAACAGTAAAACCATCTACTAAAGTTGACAAACCTCCAGTTACTTCATTTTCGATGCAATGCAACATTTGAATGCAAGGAACTGGATTTCTATATGGATTATCTGTATGGGGAGCTAGAGATAAAGATGTGTAAGCTAAATCATTAGGATTTGGTTTTGATTTAACATTAAAAAATTCTCCAAAATTAGTTCGTCTTACACTTCCAATAGAGTTAGCAAATTTTACTATAAAATTATTTTTTGTAGGAACCTTTTTAAATATAACAAATCCATATTGGTAGAAGTTAACTAAAGCCTTATACATTTCTTTTCCTTCAAATAAATCATCTCTAAATTCAAAATTTTTAAAGATTCTTAATGAGGAGTCCCATTCAATTTTATCTATATATTTAACTTCATTAGTATTAGAAAATTCTTTTAAAATATTTTCAATTGCCAGTTTAGTATATGTCCCATCATTAAATGTAACTTCCAAAAAATTATTAGATAAATTTAGGCTATCAATTTCTATACTTTCCTTGATTTCAGTTGGATCAAATAATCTTTGTTGAGTTTTTTTATCAACAAAACTCTCTCCATTAACTCTTTCTCTAAGCCAAAAAGGGTGGATTTCTTTTTTTAAGCCTTGGTTTTCAAAAAATACTTTTTTATCTTTTTGTTCAATTTTCATCAGTTTTTAAATCATTATTTAAAATTAAGCTTTAATCAATAAGAATAAAATAGTATTAGTCCTGAGTGCAAAAATTAAAATCTTCAGATTATAAAGAATATTCTAAATTTATTGAAAATTTGGCAAAAAAATTAACTAAATTTTACCATTCAAAATTAAATAAGCCTTTCAAAGTTTCTAATAAGCTTAAGGGAAAAGGCTATGACCCTGTTACTAGTGCTGATAAAGCATTTGAAAAATTTATAAGGAAGGAAATTAAAAAAAAATTTCCTAATCATCAAGTGATTGGAGAGGAGTTTGGATACAAAAGATCTAAAAGTAGTTATTCGTGGGTAATCGATCCTATTGATGGAACAAGATCTTTTGTTATAGGCAATCCAACTTGGAGTAATTTAATATCATTAAATTATAAGGGTAACCCAGTTGTAGGTCTTGCAAACTTTCCGATATTAAAAAAATTTTATTTTAATACTTCAGATAAAAGTGCTTATGTTTTTGAAAATGGAAAAAAAAGAAGATTGAAAGTAAATCTTAAAGCAACTTTCTCTAAAATGAAAATGTCGGCAGCATTTCATGGCGGCCTTTCATTAGCAAAGCAAAAAAAAATTCCGCAAATTTTAAAACGAATGCAATTTCCATGCTTTGATGCTTTAAGCTACTCTCACTTTGCGGATGGGAAAATTGATGTAGTTTTACAATGTTCAAATAAAATTTGGGATATTCATCCTTTAATCCCAATAATTAATGCTGCTGGCGGAATAGTTAGTACTTGGAATAATGATAGTGCAATTAAAGCTGGAAATATTATTTGTTCACCAAATAAAAAAATTCATAATAAAGTATTAAAACTTTTGAGGCCAGTATCTAAGTAGTCTTACCAAATGTATTTAGCAAAATTACACCAGTAACAATTAATACTATTCCAATTATTCCATATATGTTTGGCATCTGATTGTATTTAATCAAACCAAAAATTGCTATGGCAGTTATTGTTAACCCTCCATAAGTTGCATAGGTAAAACCAACAGGTATAACTGACATTGCTTTTGAAAGTGAAAACATACAAATACACATTAAGAACAAACATGCAATTGTTGGTGTTAATTTTGAAAATCCATCTGAAATTTTAGCAAAACTGTTTGCACTAATTCCAGTTAAAATACCAAGTCCTAAAAACATATAACCTGAAAAAGTACTCATATTGTACAATAAGATTATTTAGTTATTTTATCTACAAACTTTTTAGCAACAGGACCAACTAATAATGCTGCCGTGATGGCGATTGGAAGTCCAACTGCCCAAGCTTTTAAGAATCTACCAATGTAACCACCATCTATTCCAGTGTTCACATAAGTAATGATTAAGGTCATTAGCAAACTCATGCCAAAGCCCATCACCAATATAAATAAAAGGTTTGAATATTTTTTTGGAAACATTTTTTAAATACTTTCTTTTTTGATTTGAAGTTGAAGTTTTTCAATCATAATTAATGGAGATTTCATATTAGGATGAATTTTATGGGCTTCAATATAGCTATCGATTGCTTTTTGATAATTATTCAATGCTGTTTGAACTAATCCCTGGCCTGATAAGGCTCCAAAATGTCTTTTTTCTAGCATCAAAACTTTATCAATATCAGCTTGGGATAATTCATATTTTCCCATTAAATATAAAACAGTTGCTCTTTTATTCCAAGCTTCCGACCAATTAGGGTCAAGCTCAATTACTTGAGTAAATTTATCATACGCAGCATCAAGTTTATTTTCCATCATTGCAGATGAACCATCTGCTAGTAATTTTGTTAAATCATTTTTAGATGGATGAGTGGTCCAAAGATCCCAAATTTTATCTTCTATCTCTTTGGAGTTTTCAAAGTTCAAAGCACTTTTTAATTGAATAAATAATTTATCAATTTCCTTTTCATAATCATCTGCAAATAAAGATGATGAAAATAAAAAAATAAAAAAAATAAATGAAAATTTTTTCACTTATTTAGACATTGGAGTAGCGCCAGTTTCTAAACTAACAATTTTTCCATCTTTATATCTATAAACCGCCATTACAGCTTCAACATTTCCATCATTAAATGTAACTAAAGAATGGTGCACACCTACCTCGTCATTTTCATATACAACTCTTGCCTTATCTTGATTAATATCACCACTCATTGCCCATTTAATAACATCAGCTTTTCCTAAAGAATTTCCAGATTTATGCATTGTGAACTTAAAATCATCATGCAAAAGCTCATTCATTGTTGCTTCATCTTTCTTATCTATTGCATCAGTATATCTTTTTAATATCGACATTATTCCCCCCACATACCGTGAAATTCATAAACAATAGCTGGTTCATTTCCAACTACCCAACCATCGTGTCCAGGCTGTATCGAATAAGCATCCCCAGCTTTGTATGTCAACTCTGTACCATCATTATGTTTCGCGCAAACAGCTCCTGAAACAATTACACCTAAATGTGTTGCTTGGCAGCTATCACCACCAACAGTAGGCTTGATATCTTTTGACCATTTCCATCCAGGTTGTAATGTAAGTTTCATTACTCTCTGGTTTCCAACTTTAACTGCTTCAATTTTTGCATTATTAAAGTTATCATTAACTTCATCTGCTTTATCGAAAGTTTTTACCTCTACTCCTGCCATGACATCTCCTTTTATTTAAACGTAGATTTTATCAGCCAAACCATAACAAAGTACAGCACTTAAAATAGTTAAAAATAAAGGGGCATAAATCGCTTCATCCGAAGTTTTATCTGTATGTCCAAGTTTGTTTATTTTTGTACTATAAAAACCAACTATAAATGCTGATAAGTTTTGTAAGAATATTAGATTAAAAAATGCCCAAGTTGCTTCTAAGCCATTAGGTCTAATAAATCCTACATAAATTGCCATCACAGTAGAACCAATAAATATTGAACCAAAAAATCTTACAATTCCTGCTCCTGTATCATGCATTCCATATTGATTTAAAAAAGATTTTGTTTGAAACACACATCTAAATCCATAGTAAGCAAAGCCTATAAAGTGAATTAAAAATACGACTAAGTAAATTATTCCATTAAATTTTTCTAACATAATCTAAGTCCTTTAACTAAATATTGGTCTAATCTCGTCTTCAATAGTACCTTCTATGGCAACTTCTTTTAATTGCTCTAAAAGTTTTATATATTCAGGGTCTGCAGACATTTTAGCATCAGCTTCATTATCACCTTCAAACATAGTTCCAATTAAAGTTTCTCTTATTGTTCTTGGATCTCCACCCATTTGAAAAGAAAAATAAACATCATGGTTAGGATAATGTTTTTTTCTAACTGCTGCTAAACCTTTCCCAATTTCCATTGCTTTTCCTAGACCGTCATCTTTTACTCTCATTGTTCTTGTATAAATTACTTTCATTGTTTCTCCTTATTGAGTCAAAGTTTAGGTATTTTTATTTAGCATTAAAATCTATAATATCATCTGTACACTCAACAAATTTATGAGGTTCATAGAAATCGTTCATAGACTCTAATTGTTTATTAATTGCATCTGGATCTGTACCTTTCCACCAACAAAACATTGTTAAATTATCACCTGGTGTGATCCAGCTCATTTGACATTTTGCATTATCACTTGTCATTGCTTTAGTCATATCTTCCATTGACATTGAACCAGTAACTTCAATCATTTTAGCTTTTGCTTCTTTTGATTTAAAAGTATGTGTTACTATATAGTTTTTCATATTTCTCCTATTTTACCTTTGTTAAATCATAGATCGAATAGCTATCTAGCACAGCATCCATGATTGGTTTTGATACTTCAGTTCCTTCAATGAACTTATGTAATGCAGGCTCATCAGTGCAAAATATCTTAAACATTACAGTACTTTTATCTGGGGTTACCGTTCCAATAGTTTTTTCTACTATTGCAACTTTAGCTCTTTCAGCTAAACCTTCAGGTGATTGCATAAATCCCATAAATTTTTCAAACATACCATCTTTTAATTTAGCCACTACCAACATTTCTTTTTCCATTTTATCTCCTTTTATTAATTAATTTAATATGTGTACTCACCACTCATTTGATTCATTGAATGAGCAAATCCAGTTTTTCCTTTAAGGTTCTGTCTACTTGAAAAACCAGTTCCTGAAATTTTTTCATATTTTCCAGTACCCCCAACAATTAAAAAAGTTCCAGATCCACCTTGACCTCCAGTTCCTTTACCTTTGTAATTTATAAAAACTTTTTCACCATCAGCTAAATAAAAAGTACACATACCTGTTTCATCTTCAAACTTACCACCCACTAATGTAAGTCCTCCAACACAATTCATTGTAGATTTATCAAATATACTATTAGGGTCTTTATCAGCGAGACCAGCATTTCCATCATAAGTTATAGCCATATTACCATTGCCAGCATTCATGATATTCATTTCCCAAGATCCCATACCACTTGCATTAAATTTCCCTGAGTTAGCAAAAGCCACCGTAGAAATAATTGTAAACATTAAAGATATTATTATTTTTTTCATTTTTGCTCCTTTTTATTAATATAAAGTTTGAATTACTTTTTTTACTCTTTCAGCCCCGTTAGGAACTAACGCTTCAACGTAAGCATGACATTTGTCAGTTTTAGCTTTGTCATATTTCGATCCGTAATGTTTATCCACTGCTTTATTAACTCCTTCATCCCACTCTTTTTCTGGAATACCTATTTCAAGAGCGTAAGCTTTTAGAACTTTTACAGTTGATATTGATTTTTCTTTCATTTTGTATTCAAATTCTTCACCAGGTGGAAGAAAGTAGTTAGCCATATAAATACCAATGCAGTCCCAAGCTTTGGACTTATCGTTGTCACTCATACCAGCCAATGATGTAGTAGATATTAGAATTGCCACACAGTAAGTAGCAAATATTTTTAAAGTATTTTTTATTAGCATCGTATCTCCATTCAAATAAAGATCTCCGCTAATCTTTATTTAATTTTTACGTTAATTAAATATATGTTTAAAAAGTAACAGTTTTGTTACATAGCAGCTATGCGATATTATAACCAACTAGGAATAGGGAGCTTTTTTTCTTCTAAAAAAGATTTATTAAACATCTTTGAGTTGTATTTATCTGACTTGTCACAAAGAATAGTAACAATTGTTTTGCCTGGTCCTAATTCTTTGCCAAGTCTAATTGCTCCCGCAATATTTATTCCACAACTTGTACCTAGGCTTAAACCTTCATTTTGAATTAGATCATAAAGAATAGGCAATGCTTCATGATCGTCAATTGAGAAAGCACCATCAATTTTAGCGTTTTCAAAATTTTTTGTAATTCTGCTTGAGCCAATTCCTTCTGTAATGGAGTTTCCATCTGACTTTAATTCACCAGTTTTTATATAATTATAAAGAGCAGAACCTTTTGGATCAGACAAATAAATCTTTATATCTTTATTCTTTTCTTTAAGAGCATTACTAACTCCTGAAATAGTTCCACCTGTTCCTGATGAACAGACAAAGCCGTCAACCTTACCTTCAGTTTGATCCCAAATTTCCTTTCCAGTTCCCTCATAATGACCTTTTGCATTTGCAGTGTTATCAAATTGATTAGCCCAGACAACTCCATTGTTGTTAGAAGGTCTTAGTTCATCAGCAAGCCTTGAAGCAACTTTTACATAATTTCCATCATCTTTATAAGGTTTCGCAGGGACCAATTTTAGTTCAGCTCCAAGGTTTCTTAGTGTATCTTTTTTCTCTTGGGTTTGATTATCATTCATCACAATAATTGTTTTATAACCAAGTGAATTACCTAATAGACCTAAACCAATGCCAGTGTTACCAGCTGTACCCTCAACAACAGTACCACCTTTAGAAATTAACTTTTTTTCTTGAGCATCTTTGATTAGTGCTAACGCAGCTCTATCCTTAACTGAACCACCTGGATTTAAGAACTCAGCCTTTCCATAAATATTGCACCCTGTAATCTCGGAAGCTGCTTTTAGTTTTATTAGAGGAGTGTTACCAATGGAGTCAATAAAACTATTTCTAATATTTGTCATTATTCTTTTTCTTCATCAGTAACAGCATAAGGCTTAAATCCCTTTGATGCATCACCAACTTTTTTTGCTGGGATGCCTGCCATAACAGATTTTTCTTGAACATTTTTGGTCACTACTGAATTAGATCCAATCAAAGAATTTTTTCCTATATTTATAGGTCCTAAAATCTGAGCTCCAGAGCCCACAACAACATTGTCTTCTAAAGTTGGATGTCTTTTCATATCTCTTTGATCATTTGAATTAATACTTGGAGCAATTCCTCCTAGTGTAACATTATGATAGATAGTAACGTTATCACCAATCATAGATGTTTCTCCAATTACTACACCCATACCATGATCAATGAATAAATTTTTACCAATTTTTGCTTTTGGATGAATTTCAATTCCGGTTAAGAATCTTGAAAATTGTGAAATGATTCGGGCAATTAAATCAAATTTTGCTATTGCAAAAAAATTTGCAATTTTATGAAAAAAAACAGCTTTAACACCTGGATAAGTTAATATTAAACTTAGTTTAGATTTTGCCGCAGGATCTCGATCTATTATTGATTGTAAAAAATCATTCATAAAATTTGATAGCTTGATAAAAATTTATGTGAGATATATAATGATTAAAGTAAGAATTTAAAGGAGAAATTATGTACAAAAATACCAACTGTTTTCACCTAGCAATACCTTGTGGTGATTTAGAAATAGCAAAAAAATTTTATAGTGAGACTCTAGGTTGTCGTTTAGATAACTCTGCTCAAGAATGGGCAGATGTTGATTTTTGGGGTAATGAGCTAACTCTTCACGCCAGTGATCATAAATTAGATAGTGAAAGACACGATGTAGATATGGGGAATGTCTCCGTTCCTCATTTTGGAGTTCATTTATCAAGAAAAGATTTTGATACTTTAAAAAATAGATTAAAAGAAAAAGGGGCTAAGTATTATGATGAGCCTTATCTAAGATTTAAAGGCACAAAATATGAGCAAGAAACTTTTTTTGTTAAGGATCCTAACGAAAATATTTTAGAAATTAAAACTTTAACTGCTAATTCAGAGTAATCTAATTTTAGATGGAATACCTGGTATTGGGTTTTTTTACCGGGCTCAGTTTAATTTTAGCAATAGGTGCGCAAAATATTTTTGTAATAGAGCAGGGCCTAAAAAAACAACATATTTTTTTAGTTTGTTTGATATGTTCCATTTCTGACTTAATTCTTATATTTTTTGGAATATTTCTTTTTTACTTTTTTCACCAATACCTTAATCTTTTTCTAGAACTAGTTTTAAATATATTACTAATAATTTTTTTAATTCATTTCATTTATTCAAAGATTAAATCTTTAAAAATTAAAGTTAATTTTAATAGTGAAATAAAAGATGTTTCTAGAACAGAGATTCTATTAAAAACTCTCGGTTTTACATATCTCAATGCTCATGTGTACTCTGATACAGTTTTCTTTTTGGGAAATTTTTCAAAAAGTTTTTTATTAAACGAAAAAATTTATTTTGGTATTGGAGCTTCAATATCATCATTTATCTTTTTCTTTTTATTGGGTTATTTATCAACTTATTTTTCAAAATATGCTCAAAATAATAAAGCTTGGAAATTAATTAATATTTTTATTATCTTTTTTATGTCAATATTGACAATTTACATCTTTAAAGAGACATTATATTTTCTTTAATATGAATTTTAGAAGAAAATTTTTAAAACTATTTGGGATTTCTGCTCTACTAATTTTTACTTTGCCATATAAAATCTTATACTCTGCGACAAAGAAAGTTATCAATTCTCAACTTTCAAAAAAACAAAAAGATATTATGTTTAATAATGGAACTGAAAGACCTTTTACAAGTGATTTACTTAAAGAAGATAGAGAGGGATTTTACCATTGTGCAAACTGTAATGCTAAGCTATTTGCATCTAATTCAAAATTTGATAGTGGAACAGGGTGGCCCTCATTTTCAGAAGCATTACCAGGAGCGTTTAAAACAAAAATAGATTATTCTTTTGGAATGAAGAGAATTGAATATCATTGTGCAAATTGTGGTGCACACCATGGACATGTTTTTTTAGATGGCCCAACTGCTACTGGAAAAAGATTTTGTAATAATGGACTGTGTTTAATTTTTATACCTGAAAATTAGTTTGAAAAACCATACTTTCTTAGTCTAACATCACCAGTTCTAGCATGAGCTTCCATACCTTCGTATCTTGATATTCTAGCAGCAGCAGCACCGACTAACTCAGTAGATTCTTTCGTCATTCTTTGAAAACTTAATGTTTTAATAAATTTACCAACAAATAATCCACCAGTATATTTTCCAGCTCCCTTAGTAGGTAAAATATGATTTGTCCCAGAACATTTATCCCCATAAGCAACAGTTGTTTCTTCTCCAACAAATAATGAACCATAATTAGTTAATCTCTCATGAAACCAATTTAGATTTTCAGTCTGAACTTCCAGATGCTCAGGTGCATACTCATCGCTGATCTTAACTATTTCTTCATCAGTATCACAAAGTATAACCTCACCATAATCTCTCCAAGCAGCATCAGCATTTGTTTTTGGTACTTCAGGAAGTTCTGCAATTAATTCAGGAACTCTTTTCATTACTTTTTCAGCAAGTTCTTTACTCGTTGTATATAACCAACAAGGAGAATTATAACCGTGCTCAGCTTGCCCTACTAAATCAACAGCAACAATTTCTGGATCAGCTTTTGCATCCGCAATAATTCCAATTTCTGTTGGTCCTGCAAATAAATCAATTCCAACTTTTCCAAATAAAATTCTTTTTGCTTCAGCTACAAACTGATTTCCAGGACCGACTATAATGTCAGCAGCTGGGTTTTTGAATAGTCCATTAGTCATAGCAGCAATAGCAGGAACGCCTCCTAAATTTAAAATAACATCAGCACCACATAAATCAGCAGTATAAATAATTGTTGGATGTGCACCCACACCTTCTTTGGGAGGACTACAAGCGATAATGTTTTTAACACCAGCAACTTTAGCTGTTGTTACACTCATCACTGCTGAAGCAATATGTGCATATCTACCACCTGGCACATAACATCCGGCAGTATTAACAGGAACTAGTTTTTGTCCAGCATACAATCCTTTTGAAAGTTCAACTTCAAAATCTTGCCCATAATTTTTTAATTGAGCTTCTGCAAACTTTCTCACTCTTTCATGAGAAAACTGAATATCATCTTTAGTTTTTTGATCTAAATTTTTTTTAATTTCTTCAATTCTTTCTTTTGAAACAATAATTTCACCTTCATATTTATCAAACTTTTTAGTTAAATCGATACACCCTTGTTCTTTGGTAGACTCTATATCTTTAAGCAAATCTTGAACTATCCCTGAAGTTTTGCTGTCATCTGTTGATGAAGTTTTAGGTGATTTTTTCAAGTATCTTATTGTCATTGATTATTTTCTCTCAATTAGCTCTGAACTATTTAAAGCATAAGTTGTTTCATTTCAATGATCAATTAAAGTTAAATTTAATATATTATTTAGATTTAATCTAAAGCAACAACAGCTGCTGCAATTGATGCTAATCTAGCTGGAGCTTCATCAGAACGACTTGTTATTACGACTGGAACTTTTCCACCAACAACAACACCAGCTGCACAAGCTCCGCAAAAATATATTAACATTTTTACTAATCCATTACCTGTCTCTACATTAGGAACTAATAATACATCTGCCATGCCTGCAACATCATTTTTTATATTTTTAATTACTGCAGATTTTTTTGAAATACTATTATCAAACGCCAAGGGACCAAACACATCAGCATTTAAATTTTCTTTTTTTGCGAGTTTTGTTATTTCTTTAGCATCTATTGAACTTTGAATACTATCCAGAACCTCCTCAGTTGCTGAAAGAATAGCTATTTTAGGTTTTTCAATACCTATTCTGTTTGAAAAATTAATAACATTTTTTAAAATATGCATTTTTGTTTTTACGTTAGGCAAAACATTTAAAGCACCATCTGTAATAATTAGAGGTTTATCCTCTTTATCTATTGTCATATGCCAAATATGACTTAATCGAGTTTTTCCCAATAAATTATATTCTCTTTTTAAGACTTCTTTCATAAGCACGTCCGTATGAATATGACCTTTTACAATAATTCTAATTTTTTTTTCACTAGCTAGTTTCGCAGCTATAGCAGCAGTATTATTTTCTTCAGGCTCATGAATAATTTCAAAATTAGAAATATCCCATTTCAAATCTTCTGCACATTTTAATATTTCTTTTTCATCACCAATAAAAATTGGCTCTATTAGGTTCTCATTAACTGCATCTTGCACAGATAACATTGGCAGGGGTTTTCCAGCATTGACGATACCTGCTTTAACTCCTTTTTTTTTATGAGCTACGTTTAAAAGATTATCTGGACAAATAATTTCTTTATTGGAAAGCATAGTAAACAATTATAAATGATTTTTTTAAGTAAACATTATCTTTTTTTATAAATAATCCAAGGTGAAAGATCTTTATATAAAAAATAATTATCTAAAATAAATTTATCAGCATTTGGAGCATTGTTTCTAGTTTTAAACCAATTTATTTTCGATGAATAAACAATATAATTAGGTTCAGAGTCTTTTAATTCATCAATAAAATTTTTTTCAGTCCAATTTTCAATAATATGGGCATTTACAAAATATTTAGTACAAGTTGGTTTATTAACTAGATAGGGTATTGCGTTATCATCAGTAAATTGTTGAACGCAATTCTCATCTTTTATTAGTTCTTTGTATTCTTGAATAAATTTGAAATATTCATCATTTAAAAATTTGCGATCATCAATTTTGGTTATCATTTGAAAATTTTTGCTAGAGTCTAAAATATTAAAAAAACCAAAGTAATTATTTTGAAAAAAGAATAAATAACTAATCAAAATTGTAAAAGTATATAAATATTTTTTTTTATTAAAAATAAAAGTAATTTTATTAAAAAAATTTAATTTATTAATTAAATATACCAAATGATAGGAAATGAAAAAGAATATCAATAATGTATATATTCCTGAAGTGTATTTAATATGAGGGGTGTCAGATCTCATTAATCCAGATTTAAAAAAAATTATTGATGAGACAAATAAAAAAATCAATAAAAATTTAGACTCTAAATTTTCAAACTTAACTTTGTTAAATATGAAATTAATAAGAAAAGCTCCAGATAAGATTATCAGTAAAAGAGCTTTTGTATGCCTAGTTGAATTGTCAGTAAAAGGTTGAGGAAATTCCATTCCCAATAAATAGTCTGATATATTTATAATAATTAAATATTGATTTATAAATTCCTTAAATTCATTATTTGAAATAAATAAGTAAAAAATTAACCATGATAAAATAATTGAAAAAAAAATATTCCAGAAAACATCATATCTTTTTATAAAAAATATATAGACCAAGAAGAATATCAGTAAAACATTGATATAAGTTCCAATATCCCAGTAAAATAATATTGATATAAGTGAAAAAAATCCAATTATAGATGAAATAAGGATATTATTTTTTTTTGATAGAGATATGTGAAAAATTAATAGTGTGAAGATTAAATATAAAAAAATTCTTGGATGAAATGGTATTACATGATCATAAAAACTAGTTAATGTTAATGATGACAAGCTAAGTAAAAAAAATAAAACTTCTTTGAAATTAAGACCATAAATACTATTAACTATCTTTCTACAAATTAATATTATTAAAATTTTGTTTATAAGAATAAGAAATTTATAAAAAAATCTCTGGATACCAATCGAGTATTCATCAAATATATAATGAAAAAAAATCCCTATACTATTTCCCAAAAAACCATAATCAAAAAAAGTTCCAGTCCAAATTTTACTTTTTGCTAAAAAATTTAATTGAGCAGATAGAAAAGTACCCTCATGATGTGTATCAAGCTCAGCTAAAAGATTTTTATAATCTATGCTTAAAAATTCTAATATAGAAAAAATTATAAAAATAGCACAAATGTAATCAATATTTTTAATTTTAATAATATCTTTATTTTGAAAAAGTTTTGTTGATATATTCTCCTTATTATTTTTTAAAAAAATTATTAAGTACAATAAAAGTGGAAAAAAAATAAAAAATAAACCTCTCAATGTGTCATTAAGCGGATTTATTTTTTTTTGAGAATATTCACCAACAATTAAATTTGAGTTATCATATGGTACTGAAATAAAATTCCATACCATTGTAGAAAAAATTATACCTAAGATCAAAAATAACCAAGGTAAACTTTTTTTCATTAAATACTTTATTTGTAATCTTTGATATTCTTAATTACGTACTGTTCTCTACCTTTTGTTTGTTCGAATATTCTGGCTAAATAAATTCCAATGATGCCTAAAGTGAACAATAAGATTCCAGAAAAAAAAGAAATAGCAATAATTATACTGGTCGATCCCGGGATAGCTAACTGATTAAACTTTAAATACAAAGCATAAATAATTAATAAAAAAGATACTATCATTGAAATGAATCCAAAAACTATACCTAAGTACAATGGTTTTAATGAATAACTTGTGACACCATTAATAAAATCAGTAATAGGCCCAGCAGACAGTAAAGGCATTTTTGATTCACCGGCCCCTCTAGGATCCCGTTCATAATAAACAAAATCCTGATTAAAACCTACCCACACTGACAATCCTCTTACATAAGGTCTAAATTCTCTTTGTTTCAAAATTTCATTAAGAGCTTTTCTAGATATTAACTTATAATCTCCTGCTTGCACTGGAAGATCAATATCTGAAAGAGTATTTATTACCCTATAAGCAATTTTTGTTAAAAACATTCTAAATTTTCCTTCACCTTTTCTTTTTGTTCTTACGGTATGAACTACATCATTACCTTCTTCATGTTTTTTGATAAGATTGGGTATTATTTCTGGAGGATCTTGTTGGTCAGTATGTAAATAAACAACAGCATCACCAGAGCTGTTTCTAAAACCTGCTAGTACACATGGATCAATACCAAAATTTCTGCTCATATTAATTATCTTAATAGGAAAATTTTTTTGAAGATCTAGCAAAACCTTTTCTGAATTATCATTAGAATCATCGTTTACAAATATTAATTCATAATCCCAATTTTGAACTTTTTCCATTGCAGATGATATTCTTTGAACTAGGGGCTCAATATTTCTCTCTTCATTCTTGAAAGAAAAAACAACGGATAATAATTTCATATTTGTTTTTTGATTGTTAATTAATTGATTATACTGATAATTAATTTAATGTGCAAATTATGAAAAGTTTTAAATGGCAATTAATGACCAATAATATATTGCCTAAAGATAAAAATCAGCTCATTAAGTTTATAAAAAAATCTAATAAATTTACAAATGGTGAAAAAGTACGGGAATTTGAAAAAAAATGGTCGAGATGGCTTGGTGTAAAATATAGTACTTTTGTAAATTCAGGTGCTTCTGCAAACTTGATTTCACTTCATATTTTAAAAGAAATTGAGCCAAAGAAAAAAGAAATAATTATCCCTCCTTTTACATGGAACTCTGATGTTGTGTCAGTATTAAATGCAGGTTTTAAACCAATTTTTGTTGACATTAATTTGGATAATTTGGCATTGAATGAAAATTTAGTTAATAAAAAAATTAACAAGAATACAGCTGCAATTTTTTTAACTCATGCGATGGGTTTTATTGGTCTGTCAAATAAATTTTTAAAACTTATCAAAAAAAAAAAAATTCTTTTAATAGAAGATGTTTGTGAATCTCATGGTGCTAAGTTAAATGGAAAAAAAGCTGGAACTTTTGGTATGATTTCAAATTTTTCTTTTTATTACGCTCATCATATGACTACGATTGAAGGTGGAATGATTTGTACAAACTCAAAAAAGTTAGATGTTTTAGCTAAAATGAAAAGAGGTCATGGTTTATTAAGAGATTCTCAGGACAAGAAGTTTATCGATCAAGTTAAAAAGAAAAATCCAGATTTAAATAGTGACTTTATTTTTTTTACTGAGGGTTTTAATTTGAGAAATGACGAACTTTCTGCCGTCATAGGATTAGAGCAAATAAAAAGATTAGATAAAAATATCAAAAAAAGAAACTATAATCATAAATTATTTTTAAAAAATTTAAGAGGAGATATTTTCTTTAAAAATTTTAATTTAGCAGGATCAAGCAACTATGGTCTCCATTTAATTTTAAAAAGAAAAAATAAAAAGTTATTTAAAAAAGTCCTTAAAATTTTAGACATTAATTTAATTGAGTATAGAATTGGTAGTGCTGGTGGGGGAAACCAACTTAGACAACCGTATTTGAAAAAATTTAAAAATAAATTTAAAGCTACTAAATTTTACAATACTGAGCATATGCATTTTTATTCTCTTTATATAGGAAATTACCCTGAATTAAGTAAGTCAAAGATTATTAATCTATGCAAATTATTAGATAATATTAAGTTGAATTAATTTTATGAAAATTAAGTCAGATAAAACACTTAAAGAAGTGAAATATTTTAAATCAAAAATTTTCAAAGATTTTCGTGGTCAAATTTGGACATCATGGGAAAAGAATTATTTTAAAAACTTAAATTTCAATTTAGATAAATTTACCACTTCAAAAAAGAATGTTTTAAGAGGCTTCCATGGAGATAATAAATCATGGAAATTAATTACTTGTTTAAAGGGAGAAATATTGACAGTTATTGTTGATTATAGGAAAGGTTCAAAAAATTATTTAAAGTATACAAGTATTAAGATGTCAGAAAAAAATAGAATTTCAGTTTTAATACCACCAAATTTTTTAAATTCTTGGTTATGTATTTCTAAAAATTGTCTATACCAATATAAATATTCCTTTAAAGGAAAGTATAACGATGTGAATGATCAAATTTCTTTAAAATGGAATGATTCAAAAATAAATTATAAATGGTCGATTAAAAAACCTAAATTATCAAAAAGAGATAAATAAATTTTAGAATGATTGAAAACCAACTTAATAAAATAAGATTTTCAATTTTAGAAAGCTGCTATAAAATTAAGGAGGGCCATATTGGAAGTGCATTTTCAGTACTAGAAATAGTTTTTGTAATTTTTAAAAAATATTTTAAAAAAAATTTTTTCATTTTAAGTAAAGGACATGCAGCAATTGGTATTTATGCAGTAATGAATTTTTTTAAAATTATAAAAAATAAAGACTATCTTTCTTTTTGTGACTTTGATTCAAAGCTAGGGGGACATCCAGACTCAACTAAATTACCTCATTTGAATTTTTCTACAGGATCATTAGGACACGGGTTGCCTACCTCAGCCGGACTAGCCTTTGCGTTAAAAATGAAGAAAGATAAAAAACAAGTAATTTGTTTAATAGGAGATCAGGAATTGATGGAAGGTACTACTTGGGAAAGTTTACATATAATTGATAATTATAAATTAAAGAATATTACAGTTATAATTGATAGAAATAACTCAGATTTTAGAAGTATTAAATTTTTAAATTTAAGAAAAAAACTTTCTGCTTTTTGTGACAAAATTGTTGAAGTTGATGGACATAATGTTTTAAAATTAGATAAAGTTATTAATAAATCACTTAAGCATAAAAAAACTTTTTATATTATCATTGCTAATACAATTAAAGGAAAAGGCATAAAGTCGATAGAAAATAATCCCGCTTGGCATCACAAAGCACCATCAAAAAAAGAATTAGGGTTATTTAAAAAAGAGCTAAAAATATGAGAAAAATTTTTCCAAAAGCTGTAGAAGAATTAATGAAAAAAGACAAAAAAATATTTTGTTTACTTGGAGACATTGGAGTTTTTTCATTTAGAGAGATTTTTAAAAAATATAAAGAAAGAATTTTAAACATGAGTACCATGGAACAATCAATGATAGGATTTGCTTCTGGTCTTTCTAAAGCAGGCTACAAACCTGTTATTCATACAATTGCTCCATTTTTAGTTTTGCGTGCTCTAGATCAAATAAAAATAGATTTTGTATATAATAGATTAAATTGCAATATTGTATCTGTAGGAGCATCTAATGATTATGCTAAACTTGGAACAACTCATCATTGTTTTGAAGATGTCAACATTCTCTCAAATTATGAAGATATTAATTTATTCATTCCATCAAACCCAGAGGAGTTTAAATTTTTATTTAAAAAAAATTACAATAATAATTCAATCAACTATTTTAGAATTTCTGAAAAAAATTTAAAATTTAACGTTAAAACAAATGGTTTTTTAAGCAAAAATAAAAGTAAAACTCTTATTATAATTGTTGGAAATTCTGTAAACTTAACTGATTTAAGAAAAAAGAATTTTGATATTTATTATGTTAATAGCATTTTTAAAGAAATGAATTTAAATTTTGTAAATAAATATAAAAAGATTTTAATTGTTGAACCTTATTTTGGCAATGTATTAGAAAGAAGAATAAAGAAAAAAATTAAAAAAGTTAATAATATTCATACAATTAGTTATCAAGAAACAATTATCCACAAATATGGAAGTAAATTTGATCAAGATAAATTCTTAAATTTTGATGAAAAAAGTATTTTAAAGAAAATTAATCAATTCAACTAAAAAAAAATGAATAACAATATAGCTTTACTAGATATTTTAAGAGATATTAATATAGATAAAATTTCAAAAAAAGAGATTACTTTTTTTCATAAAAAAAAAATTTTAATTACAGGGGTATCTGGTTTAATTGGTATAAACCTTTTATTTTTTTTACATAAAATAAGTGAAAAGGAAAAAGTTTCAATTCAAATAGATGGAATATTTAATACAAGTTTGTTCAAATTTGTAAAAATTTTTTTTAAAGATAATAAAAATATATCCTTTAAAAAAATTGATCTAACAAAAAAGATTATCAATGCTAAAAAAAAATATGATCTCATTTTTCATTGTGCCGGATATGGACAGCCAGCTAAGTTTTTAAAATTTAAAACTTCTACTTATAAATTAAATTCTTTTTCAATCATGAATCTTAAAGACAATCTTAAAAAAAAAGGAAAATTCATTTATATGAGTAGTACAGAGATCTATTCTGGGAATGAAAATTTATGTATTGAAAAAAGCATTGGTAGAACAACCACTTCACATCCAAGGTCATCTTACATTGAAAGTAAGAAATTTGGAGAATCTTATATTTTAAACTGTATAGATAATTTTCTTATTTTTAGAGTGTGTTTAACTTATGGACCTGGTGTTAAATTCAATGACGAAAGAATTCTTAATATTCTTTTATTAAGAGCAATTAAAGAGAAAAGAATAAATATATATGGTGGCTTAAATCAATTAAGATCTAACCTCTATATTAGTGATGCAATTAATATGATTATAAAAAGTACAGTAAGATTTAATAAAGAGATCTTTAATATAAATAATCATAATATGACAACAATAAATAAAATGGCTCAATTTATCTCCAAAATCTCTAATAAAAAAATAAAAAACCATAAAAGTTTTTTGAAAGGATCACCAAATGTTATTAAAATCTCAAATAAAAAAATTTTGAAATCAATCAAATATAAAATCTCTACTTCACTAAATGATGGTATAATGAAAACTTACAAATGGTATTTAAATTTAGTCAACCATTGATCTAATGATCTAATAAATTTTTTATATCATTTTTGGTTTTTTGATCGAGCAAAATGTTTTTTTTTACATTTCTTTTATACCTGTAAAATTTATTTTCACCAGGATACAGTATTTCTTTAACGCCCTTAATCTTTGGTAATTTTTTAATAATCTTGATATTATTTTTAATTTCTTTCATAAAATTTTTTACAAATAAATTTGATTTCAAAGTTATGAACAAATGACCAACATTTTGTGGTCCAGAAAAGTCATCAAATGGATCTTTTACTTTACCTGCATTATTTGCACCAGTTAAAACACCACTTAAAATATCAACCATCCAAGCAAGACCGGAGCCTCTAAATCCTGCAATTGGCAACTGAACACCCTCTAAAGCTTTTATGGCGTTTGTAGTCGGGTTTCCAAACTTATCTAAAGCAACCCCTTCAGGAATTTTTTGTTTTTTTCTAGCAGCAACTCTTATTTTGCCTCTGTTTATCATTGTAATAGAGCTATCAAGTATAAATGGAATTTTCGATCCAGTTGGACTTCCAAAACAAATTGGATTAGTTCCAAACAAACTTTTTAAAGCTCCATGAGGTGCTACAGCTGGTGGAGCATTTGTAAAAATTAAAGATATTAAATTTTTTTTTACTGCTTTTTCAGCATAAAATCCTGAAAGTCCATAATGTCCACTTTTTTTTACTGCAACCAATCCTATGCCAGTTTTTTTTGAATTTTGAATTGCCTTTTTTATTGCGATATCAGCAGCAACAAATCCTATACTATTGTCAGCATCAATGAAAGATATGGAATTAGAAATTTTTTTGATCTTTATTTTTGGTTTGGGATTAATTAATTTTCTATCTATTCTATTACAATACATTTTGAGTCTTGATAAACCATGCGAATGTGCGCCAACTAATTCTGCGTTAATTATAGCGTCAGCACATTTTTTACTGTGGTTAAGATTTAAACCTTTTTTAAGAAATATTTTTTTAACTGTATTTTTTAATTTAGTTATATTAGTCATTTAAAACTTTAAATATTAATTTATATAAAAAAATTTTATAATGTCCCATAACTATTTTACGAATAAATTTTTGATAAAATTTGAGTTTATATTTTTGAAGCCAAGTTAAATTAAATCTATTATGGGTCGTTCTATTTCTAAAAAAAACGTTCAGCTCATTATCAAAAGGATCATTTGATTTAATATCTGTAATAATAAAATTATTTTTTTTTAAAAATTTGTTTAAATTGTTAAAATTATTATTTGAATTTTGATATAAATCTTTTTTTCTACTTGAAGATACTTCCACAACTCCATAATTAAGAAATTTAATATAATTACCTAAACTCTTTAAAACATTTATATCTGACCCTTGAGCATCACAATGTAAATAACGTATATTATTAAAATTCTTATTTTTTAAGAAAGAGGATAATTTTATTACTTTTACCCTTGTTTTTTTGGTTACCTCATAATCTTTAACATGGCGTTTAAATTTATATAAGTTTTTATTGAAATTATATAAAGAGTGGGCCCCGACATTTTTAGAAATATTAAGAATTAGAGAAGTATTTTTAATTGAAATTGCTTTATTGATAACTTTATAGTTATTTATTTTTGATCCAATAATTTTTTCTATCTTTTTTTTATGATTATTTATAATTTTAATATAGTATTTATTTGGTTCGAATGCATACACTTTACAATCTTTAAATAGCAATGCTAATGATAAGCCATCATGACCCTCATTTGCACCAACATCAAATATTATTTGTTCCAACAAAACTACATCCACCTGTTACTAAAATTTTCATTTTTTTGTGTTCAAAGATTTATATTCAAGTTTTATAAATTTTATTAATACTTTGAAAGAAATTTTAATATTAATCAAATTAAATTTTATAAGACTTTTGAAGAATCTTATTAGAAAGAACCTACTTTGTTTAATAGATAATTTTAAAAATTTTTTAAGAGAAGGTTTTTTAATTTTGTAACCAAAAGAATGATATCTCCAAATCCTGTTGGTTAAGCTCTCAATATCATCATCCTGCAAATGATAACATTTTGCATCTGGTTGATAAATTGTTTGATAATTTTGGTGTGATTTTATCTTATTAATGAAGTCTACATCCTCACCATTTGTTTTTAAACTCTCATCATATCCATTTACATTTTTCCATGCAGACTTTCTAAGCAATGTATTGCAGCCATATAAAAAAGGTGGATTTAAAATAAATTTTTCACCCCAGTTTTGACTATAATATTTTGCTCTCCATAAATTTATTTTATTATCAATTTTTTTTTCAATCATATTTCCCCCACACATAACAATATTATTTTTCTCGATTTGACCTAATAATATTTCAAGCCAATTTTTATCAAGCTCAACGTCTGCATCGATCGATCCTATGATGTCATTTTTACAATTTTTTATTGCTAAATTTCTATTGAATCCAAGTCCTAAGTTTGTTTGATTTTTAATCAATTTTACAAAATCATATTTTTTGACAATATCAAAAGTTTTATCTAAGGAATTATCATCGATGACAATTATTTCGTCTATCTTATGTGTCTGTCTCAATAAAGAGTCTAAAGCGTAACTTATTGTATTTTGAGCATTATAAGCTGGAATGTAGAATGATATTCTTTCCAATTTATCTAATTATTTTGTAGTTCTTTGACAAGTGATTGCCATTTTTTTCCACCATCTTTTTGTCGATCGTAATTTTCATCCGCAATCGCACCAGGATAAGTAGATAATTTTTGTTCATTAATCAAAGCATGCAAGGGTGTTCCTTCGATTTCAGCAGTGCCAGATTCTTGAACTGTACTAAATTTTGTGTCTTGTATAAATTTTTTTGTTTTAATCATATCGTCTTTTGTTTCTCCAGGTAAACCATAAGTGAAAGTTCCATGTACTGACATATTTAATGATCTTATATGAGAAACAATTTCAGATAAATATTTTAAATCCAAATGTTTGTTGACAATTTTGTCTACAACTACTTGACTTCCAGACTCTACTCCTAATTTTACTCCTTTACATCCACTATCAGCCATTTTACTCCAGGTTTCTTTTTTGGAGGTGTCTGCTCTACACATCGCAAACCATGGTATATTGAATTTAGACATTACTTCACTCATATTTTCGGTATGTCTATTGCCAATATTGAATGTATCATCATCAAAATAAATTGCTTCAAACTTAAATCTGCCTGTTAATTCTTTTACTAAGTTTTCAACATAATCAGGCGTATATTGTCTAACAGATCTTTTTCCATCACCATGAGGATCATTGCCAGTCATTGCAGCTGGCCAAACGCAAAAGATACATTTAAATGGGCATCCTCTACTACTCCAAATATGTGCTTGAGGATACAATTTGTTCATGGGTATTGGGTTCCCATCAAAATATTTATCAAAAATTGTTTCGTCATAATATGGTAATGGAGCATTATTCATTTCATCTTTTGTTAGAAGGTCGTGTTCAATTACACCATTTTGGCCCTTAAGAACCTTTAAGACATTTTTTTCATATTCACCTTTTAAAACTGCATGAATAAATTGACTATCCCATTTTTCATCAGATGTAGAGATAGGACCTGCAACTATAATTTTTAATTTTGGATATTTTTTTTTAATTTCTTTAATAAGATTATAATCGTGCTCCCATGAAGGGGTGGCACTTTCAATTAATAAGTATTCAATTTTATTGCTAATTGAGTCCAAGTATTTATAAAAACTTTTATAAGACTCTGATAAGGCAATGCTATCCCTAAAAAAAACTTTATCTTTTCCAATTTCTTTTCCAATGTATGTGGTCGCATATCCCATGAAAAATGGATATGGGATGTAATCATGTGCCCTAGGATTATCCGGTGTACATCTTCCTTGATAAGTAAAAGGCCATCTTGATCCAGCTCTTACACCTCTTCTCCATCTTTTTTTTCTAAGAAAACCTCTGCTTTCTTTGCCTTCCCACCATGGAGGGTTACTGAATAAAATTGCCATAATTAAGAGTTATATATAAATCATTTATAACTTAAAGCATTACATTTTTTTTCACTAAATCTTATTTAATGTTATAGGTAAAGGATTTTATTTATCAATTAATATGAAAATAATAGATACTACAACTTATTTTGAGGAAGATATGATAATGGACGTTCGCTTCAACGTATTAAATGAATATGTTGATAAATTTATTGTATGTGAAGCAAACTATTCTCACAGTGGAAAGAAAAAAAATATCAATTTTGATAAAAATGATTTTCCAAAATTTAAGGATAAAATTGTTCATTTGGTTTTAGAAGATGAGCCCAAGAATCTAGAGGATGAAACCTCAGAAGAACCGCATATACAAAGATCAAACAGCGTAAAAAGAATTAATTACCAAAGAGATTACATTTCAAATTACTTAAAAGATTTTGATGATGAAGACTTTATTATGTATAGCGATAATGATGAAATACCAAATTTAAAAGATATAAACTTTAAAAAATTAAAAAATAAAATAATCTTATTTAAACAAAAAACTTTTTATTATAAATTAAATTTATTACATCCATTACTTGATTGGTTTGGGACAAAATGCTGTAAAAAAAAAGATCTAAAGAACATGACTTGGCTAAGGTCTATTAAAAATAAAAAATATAATTTTTTAAGATTAGATGTACTATTTTCAGAATTAAAATACATGAATATTAATATAATAGATAATGGAGGATGGCATTTTACAAATTTAAAAACACCTGATGATTTACTTAAAAAATATTTAAACGATGAAATGCACTCAGAATTTAAATTAAGAAATGTTGGGTTGAATGAAATAAAAAGATTAATGGACAAACAGGTAGTAGGTTACAATCATTTTATAGACTCCACTACTACCAACACTGAAAAGCATTCAACAGAGTTTCAATTAAAAAAAATAGATATAAATCTTTTACCACAATATATTGCACAAAATAGTTCAAAATTTAAAGATTGGATTATAGAATAATGTCAAGAAATATTATTTATGTCACTCATGCTGAAAAAGGACCCTCTGGAGGGGCTAAAATAATTTATCGGCACTCTGAAATTATTAATGATATAAAAAATTTTTCATCTGAAGTTTTACATTTAAGAAAAAGGAGATTTTCTAAACTTAAAATTTCTATTAACAAAAGATTAAAATTAAATATTAATGATGAGTCTGGTTGGCAATTTAGTCAAATAGAGGGAATAAAAAATTTTAGTTACAGTTGGTTACAACATAAAATCAGAATTAAAAATAATTTGAATTTTGATAGTAAAAGGGATTTTGTTATTCTCCCAGAAATATTTGCTCATCTAGCTGAAGAAATGTTAGTTAAAAAAAAAATCAAATATGCAATTTTTGTTCAAAATGGTTAC
>CACEFF010000010.1 GCA_902558815.1 uncultured Pelagibacteraceae bacterium
CAATCTCTATAAATAAATTTATTAAATTTAAGCTTACTGTAATTTTTTTTTTTAAAAAGATTATAGAGATTAAATTTATTCATTAAAATGGGCTTATATAATAGTCTAATAAAAAAGTCTAAAAATTCTTTGTTTTAGTAAAGAAATTGATTTGGATCAAAATAAATGGAAATTAAGACCCTCTAAACAATTTTTGAGACAATTCACCTAAATAATTATTTGAAAAGAAAGCAATATATGAAAATAATAATGTTGAAATAATTGTATTTTTAAAAAAAGGTATTGCCATAAAATAACACTCAATTAAACCACCAATATTTTTTGTATATAAGTCACCTATCAACCAAACTCCAAAATTTGATATGACGAAAAATATCAATGATCCAATAAAACCATATAAAAATAAATTTCGATAATTGATCTTCATTTTAATTTTTGAAAAAATTACCGTTATTAAAATTAATGGTAAATAAACGAATAGCATATTGTCATAAAAGCCAATAAAAAAATCTCCAATAAGCATAGATACAACAAGTATAAAAATTGAGAAATAATTATCTTTAAATAAATAGCCGCTCATAATTGCAATAGTGATAATAGGAGTAAAATTTGGAGGGTGGGGTATTAATCTTGAAATTACTAATATCAAAATCAAAGTAAGAGGCAAGAATTTCAAGTTAGAAAATAAATATTTGTTGATCATAAAATAATTAATTTTATTTAATCTTTATTAGTTTTTAAAGATTTAAATTTTTTATAACTGAACCTTTTTTACCGACATCAATATTTTGAAAGTTAGGTTTTTCTAAAAAAGCAATACCTGGCAATTCTTTTAGAACCTCCTGCGATGGTAATTTCTTATTATTTTCTAACATAAGTTTAACCAACTCAGTAACAGTCTTTTCACCTTCACCAAGCATACATAAATCTATATTTTCATCTTGAAGAACATTCTCATAATCTCCAGTAGGATATGGACCACCTACAAATATTGGTGTAGTCACACCAGACTCTCTTATAAAATCTATGGCTTTATGAACAAAATCTTTATAAAATGTCATGACACTAATTCCAATTACGTCAGGTTTAAAATCTTCAATGATTTTTACCATTTCTGCATTGCTATCAAAATCTAACCTTGATTTAACAATTTTGCCTAAAAATTTTTCTTTCAATTCTCTATTTAAATATGACTGTAATGCTATAAGACCTAAAGGAGGCTCCATAAGAACTCTTTCTTGAGAGTCAGCTCCAGATGAATAATATCCTGACATATTCAAAAATAAAACCTTAATAGCTGATTTATCTTTTTTTTGTGCAGGAAATCTTTTTTTGATTTCCGTATTCAGGCTTGGAATAGTTAATTTTTTTTCATCTAAACAATTTTGAACTTTCAAATCCTCTCTTTTAATCCGAGCTATTTTTAATACGTCATCTAAACATTTAATTTTAGTAGGGAAGTAACTATTATACTTTTGATTTAATTCATCTTCACAAAAATGTTTCATTTGATGAGGTAAAACTGAAAGAAGTCTTTCTTTATTTAGTACATAGTCTTTAAGAAAAATTGTCTTAACTCCCTTTGTAAAATCTTGTCCAAAATTCATTGATGGACTTACATCTTCATATGAAAGATCCTGAGATTTTTTAATTATTTCATCAGGCACACCCTGTTCTCTTGCAAATTTTTCTAAATCTGTGTTCGGGAATGCTCTTACAGTCAATAAATATGGAAAATGAATCCACTTCAAACTTCTTATAAAATCTAGAGTCATCATAGCTTCTTTTTCAGTTTCAGTTGGGAAACCATGCATTGCATTTAAACCTAAAACTACATGTGGATATTTTTCTGTAATGTATCTTGCATTTTCATAAAATTTATCCAAATTCAAATTTTTTCTCATAACTTTTTGCATTCTATCGGATCCACTTTCAAGTGAAATATTTACACCAATAGCTCCAGCTTCAACCATTAGATCAATGCCTTCTTTGTCAAGTAAGTCACCTTTAAGTGCACTTGGAAAAAAGAAGTTAAGTTTTAGTTTATTTTTTAAAACAAGTCTAAAAAACTCTTTAAAGTCTTTTGCTTTTACATTGAAAATGTCATCAATGAATTCAATTCTTTTTACCCCAATATCAGAAAGAAGTTTGACCTCATCGAAAATATTATTAACCGATCTTCTAAAATGGTGCAGAGTAGTCTTGTAAACATCACAATAAAAGCATCTATAAGGACAACCTCTTGTAGCTTGAACCGCAACAGAATACTTTACTCCAGCATGCCCAATATGTTGATGATATTTTTCGTAATCAACTAAAGATCTATCGTAAATTGGAAGAGAGTCTAAATCGTTAATTTGAGCTCTTTGTGGACTTTTGAAAACAATTTTTTTTGAAAATGATTCCATTTTAAATAGTTTATTAAATATCGTATTTAAGTAGCATATTCACATACTAATTCAACTACATATTAGCACTTAATTTAAACCTAAAAACTTCTTTTTACTCCAAAATTAAAACTTCTATCCATTTGTGAATACTGAAGAGCAGTTTCATATTTTTTATCTAAAATATTGGTAATATTAAAGTAAAGATTATAGGCATTTAAGTAATTATAACTAACTGATAAATCATTAACCAAATAACTATCTAATGTTTCATCTTGAAACCCTGGAGATTTATCGCTTGTTGCGTTTCCATTTCCGTAATCTCTTGCTTTGTCAGACCACTTGGTTCTTAAACTGATATTTAAATCCTTATAAGCAGGAACTTTTATATTTGTAATTAGATTAACTAAATTCCTAGGAACTCTTACCATTTGAGAGCCTGATTTAGTGTTATTAGGATCATCTGCATCTGCACCATCATAACTTGATGTATATGTATAATTAAGACCAAAATTAAATATCTCATTTAACTTAAATCTAGACATTAATTCGATACCTTGTGTCTTAATAGTTGATGTTGTGTTTTGGGTACTAAAAGCACCACCTGCCGTATTGGTTTCCCATCCCTCAAGAGCATCAAAATATTTAACATTAAAGTAAGAAAGATCTATAAATAGATTTGGACTTATAGATTTTTCAATTCCAAAATCATAACTTTGACTTGTTTCTGCATTGACAAAAGGTATTGTTTCAGCGCTTGCTAAATGCACGTATTTCAATTCAAATAATGAAGGAAACCTATAGCCTGTTCCATATGAAGATTTTAACTTTGTAGTCTTGTCATCAAATACATAAGCAAGTGTTGCTCGATGTGAGTCTTCATTTGACCCAGTACCTCCTGCAAGTGAATGTTCGTCGAATCTTGCACCAAAGGTACCATAAATATTATTTGTTATTCTGCTTTGATAATCAAAATATTGAGATGTAACATAAGAATTTGAATCTATTCTTCCGGTTGCATTTTTGTTATACCCCATCTGGTCATCCTCTCTCTCTATCCCAAATACAACACTGTTATCTAAATTAAAATTATAATTACCTTGGTAAAGATAGGAATATCTTTCACCATAGTAATTATCTTGTTGTTTATTACCACTATTTGGTGATCGATTATAAATCCTTTTTATGTATGTATTTGCAACAGTAAATTTATTTGTAAGCTTCTCTATCGGTTTATAAATTAAACTAACATTTGTTGATGCTTCTACACCATCTACATCCTCACTATGATCACAAGTTGAGCAACCAAAAGAACCTTCTATCTGCGGATGATCATATTGCAAGTATGTTTCTGCGACCCTTAGATTGCTTTTTAATTCTAATGTATCAGAAAATTTATTGCTTAAGCTAGCAACCAATCCATTATTTCTATATCTATCTTTTTCATCGTTATGAGTCATCTGTGAAATTCCATCAGTTTGAAATCTTTGCAAACCAACATAATATCTTTTTAAGTCGTCTCCTCCTGAGAAAGATGTTGATAAGTTGTGAGTCCCATGAGAACCGGTAGTATAGTTTACATCTTTATTAAATCCTGGTTCTCCTTTTTTTGTTGTAATATGGATAGTTCCACCTATAGCTCCACTTCCATAAATTGAGCTTTGATTACCTTTTAAAATTTCAACTCTAGAAACTTGACTGGTCAAAATATTATTAAAATCGAAATCATTAGAAACACTAGATGGATCTGACATTTTTACTCCATCAATATAAACAGTAGAATACCTTTTTGGCATACCTCTCAATTGAATAGCTGAAGATGTACCATGACCACCACTTTGAAAAAAATTTGCACTGGTTGAAGTTGTGGCAAGAGCATCACCTAAAAAATATTCACTTGAGTCTTTAAAAAATTTTTCATCAAGAATAGTTACTGATGTTCCCACAGTAGACAAAGATTGTGGTTTTTTACTTGCAGTTATAACAATGATAGGAATGTCTTTAGCTAATGATTTTGCTAGCATGGAAAAAACAAAAAGAATTATTAATATTGAAATTTTGAGAACTTCAAGCATTATAGTCATATAACTCCTTTCAAGAGTGTTATTCATTAACGTTATGCCGAAGTTTATTGCGAATTAGATTTTTCCTGACCTTCATTCTACAACGGACTTTACTGGGTGGCACTCCGACTTTACGGTTCCAGGAAGAGCAAGTGAATTTCACACTTATTCCCCACCATGATTCAGTATGGATCAACCATTATTCATAAATTTTATTAATGTCAAGCAATTAATTAGACTTAACGGGATTGTACTTTTTGAATTAGTTTATTTTTTTCTTTATTTGAAAAATGCTCCAGTATAAAAGATTGAGATTTCTAAAATTTATCCAAAATTAATTATAAAATAAATTGAAAAATAGTATAATTATAAGACCAACACAATCTAAAGATAAAATTTATATTCAAAAATTTATCAATGTTCATTTTAAAAAAAATAAGGATAACTTCTGAAAAATAATTTTATAATAAGATCTGCTAAAAAAAAAGATAGAAATGAAATTCAGAAGCTTATTGATACAAGTTTTAAAAGAAATCATATATTATCTAAAAATAAAAAACTTTTTGAATGGTGCTATGGTAAAAAGAAAATAAATTGTATTGTAGCAATATTAAATCAAAAAATTGTAGGGATTTATCTTTATATTCCATTAGATCATTTTGATGAAAGATTAAAGATTTATAAACAGTTTTTTGGTTCCTTATGGACAATAAAAGGTTTTCAAAAAGGAAAACGTTTAATTGATTCAAATAAAAAAAAAATTTTTATTGCCCTTAGATTATTTCAAAAAACCTTTAAATTACTTAAAATTGATTTAGATATTGCAATAGGTTTAGAAAAACGTTTTTCTAAATTTCACAAATCTCAAAAATATGAAAAAATAGATAAGTTAAATCATCACTTTTTAGTTTCTCCATTCATAAATAAGTTATTAATTTTAGATAAATCTCTTTTGATCAAAACAAAAAAAATTCCAGTAAATAAAATATCAGAGGTTAATTATGAAAAAATAGAAAAAAAAGAAGATTTTAAAAAAAGTGATTTAGATCATATATTTAAATTTCAAATTCCGATAAAGTCAAAAAAATATTTAATAAATAGGTATTTAAACCATCCAATTTATAAATATCACCTTTATGTAGTAACAGATAAAAAGATTTCAAACATTTGTGTATTTAGAATTGTTAATTATAAAAAAGTAAATGTAGTAAGATTTGTTGACTTTATAGGTTCAAATAAATCTTTTTTATATCTAAAAACTTTTTTCCTTGAGATTTTAAAAATCTATAAGGCAGAATATTTAGATTTTTACAGTTATGGAATACCCGATAATATTTTAAAAAAAACTGGCCTTGTAAATAAAAAAGATTGTAATGCAATCATCCCAAATTATTTTGAACCTTTTGTTTATCAAAATATAGATATTTATTTTGGATTTAGAAAATTTAATGCCAAAGGTAAAATAAGGATTTTTAAAGGAGATGGAGACCTAGATCGTCCTTCAATATTAAGTAAAAAGAAATTAAGTTAAATTGTTAAATTCTTTTAACAATCCAAAAATTTTCTAAGATTTTTTTCTGAGTTTTGAAAATCTCCAAAGTATTTTTTACTTATTTGTTTATAATTTTTATTTTTAAATGGTAAATTAATATTCCCTTTGTCTATATTTTCTTTCAAAATGTTTTCAAGATGTAATTTATTTTTAACCATTAAGTTTTTTGGAAGATCAAAAGTATATTGGTTGTAAACCTTTTTTCTAAATTTTGAAAAAAAAGGTATTATTACTTTTCTTCCAGCAATAATTGCCTCTAGTATTGCCGCTGAATTCATACCGATTACTATTTGCGAGTTCTCTAAAAAAAAATGTCCTGGACCATCATTAAAGTATTTTAAATTTGGCAAATCTAAATTTTCAATTTTTTTTATATATTTGAAGTTTTCATCTTCCCCCTTTTTTGCTTTAATATAAAAATTTATATTTGGATAAATTTTTGCGAGTTTAATCATTGTATCAAATATTTCATTAATTATTGGCTGCCATGAAAGAGGTTTGTGTTTTGGAATTCCAGAGTCTGCAAAATAGTTAAACCTATTATATCTTGTTGGCATTCCTTTATATTTTTTAAAATAATAAAATAGAATATTTGTAGTTTTTGTTTGTTTAGAATTCTTTTTTATATTATGACTAAAAATTGCTCTTGGCATTCCAACCACGGATATTCTTTTAGAGATATTTTTCCATCTTTTAGCAAAATGTTGTTTTGTGTCATTGTTATAAACTGAAATTTTAGAAAAAAAAGATATATATCTATTTAAGCTTTTGTCATTGTGAATTTTAAATTCAGCTCTAGTTCTGAAACTTTCTTTAAAGTGCATGTAACATGAATTACCATTTTTATACGCATATTCTCTAAAAACAACGTCTTCGAAATAGTTAAAATTAAAAGTTAAGAATGAAAAATTTTTTTCTAAAATATTTAACCAACTAACAAGTTTTTTCATAAATATTCTATAATCTTTTTTAAAATAAAATTCTTTTTCATATTTAAGTCTAATATCTTTATGAAAATGATTGAAAATTTTACGTAAATATTTCCTATCTAAAAATAGTATTTTTTTACTAGGTGGATAATTTTTAAAAACTTGGTAAATATCATCAACACCGCCTGTTCTGTAGGAAATTATAAGAGATTTTTTGTATTTCTTTTTATATTGAATTTTTTTTGATTTAAAAAAACTTAATTTAATCGCGAGTGCTGATAAAAAGGGAAAATTAAATAAATATCCAAAGCCAAGTAATATATGAAAAAAAAAATCTCTTAGAAAAACAATTCTTTTTTTAATCACAAATAACATATTGGAATTATCTTATAGTTTATTTAAACATTATTTTAATAATTCAAGCAAATTAGACACTTTTGAGCATTTTGAAACTTTCATTGGATCTAATTCCTTTACGGCTTTATCTCTAAAAAAGACCACAAACGTCATCATGGCAAGTGAATCCCAAGTTTCAAATTTGTCTAGCTCGTCTTCCATGGATACATTATCGATTGAGGTTTCAAGTATGTGAGCTAACTCTTTTTTAAAATAATTTACATCCATTAGCCAAAATTGTATATATAATATTCTTATAATGTCAATTTTATTCAAATTTAATGATAAATAATAAGTCATCGTATTACACTTCAGAAAAAATATTTAATCTTGAAATAAATAAACTTAAATTAAATTATCCAGTCTATGTAACTGACTTAAGTAAATTAAAAAATGAAGGTGATTTTGTTTTATTTCATTTTTATGGAGATGAATATATTGCCACAAAATCAAAAAAAAAAATATCAATCTTTCAGAATAGATGCCTACATAGATCTTTTCCCCTAAAAAAAAAAAAATATGGTAATGAAAAAATAATTTGCCCATACCATGGTTGGTTTTATAATTATGAAGGAAAATTGATTGGTATTCCGAAAAAAGATTGTTTTAAAACCTTACCTAAAAATAAATTCTTAAGTCAATTACACCCCGAAGTTTGCGGTCAATTTCTTTTTGCGTCGTATAAAAAAGGAAATTTGAAAAAAAATTTTGGAAAACTTTTTAAAGTAATTGAAAAAATTTCTAATAATATTAATAAGTCAGAATTTTCAGATACAATAGAATACAATGCTAATTGGAAGCTATGTGTTGAAAATTCTTTAGATGAATATCATATTGTAAATGTTCATCCAAATAATGCAGGTTATTATGGTTATATGAAGAATTTTAAATATCATGAAGAGGGTAAAAATTTAATTTTATTTTCCTCAGAAAACCAAAAAGATTCACTAGATTATAAAAAATTTTGTAAAGATGCTTTAGCAGGTAAAGTTGACCATAATGGATATAAAATATTCAATATATTTCCTAGCACAGCTGTAATTATCTATTTTGGGTTTGTATCATTCACAAACTTTCACATTGTTTCTGGTAAAAAAACGATAAATAATATCGAGGTTTTTTCATTAAAAGACAAAAAAGTAAGTGATAATTATGTAAAAAAGTTTGTAGAAAATTTTTTCACTAAACTTGTTTATGAAGATAAAGAAGTGATTGAACGTTATCAAGAAGCTTTAAATCAAAATACTTCTTATAATTTTAAAGAATATCTTTCTGTATATGAGGAAAGAATTAAAAAATTTAGGAAAGCTTTACTTTAATTGATGATAAAAGAATTTGGAAATACTATTAATTCTCTTGGATTAAAAAAAGGTGATAGTATTTTTATCCATTCGGATTTAACCAATTTTAAATTTCTTGACTCAGATATGTGGTCTTTAAATGAAAAAATTTTTCAGATAATACTTGAAATTGTCGGAAAACAGGGAGCAATCATGGTTCCAACTTTTACTTATCATAACTTTTCAAAGAAAAAAATTTTTGACAATAAAAATACATTCTCTGAAACAGGTCTTTTTTCTGAATTGGTTAGAACTAAAAAAGACTCACTTAGATCAAATCACCCTATTTATTCTGTATCTTCGTATGGTGAAAAATCAGAGTTATTTGTAAGAAATAACAGTTTAAATTCCACAGGACCTGGCAGTCCTTTTGAAAGATTATTTCATTTTAATGCAAAACTTTTACATTTAAATTTAGAATTAGTAACCAGATGTACATATTTACATTTTATTGAGGAAAAAAGTAATGTCCCTTATAGGTATTCGAAATATTTTAATTATGAGACAATTGATCAAAATAGTAAAAAAAAAAGTTTTATTTTTGAAAACTTTGTTAGAAAGACCGAAACTTTAAAGTTTCCCGATTATTCAAAAAAATTACAGCATAATTTAGTTATAAACAAAATAACTAAAAAAAAAGTTTTTAAAAAAAACCTTATTACCTTAACAGAATGCCAGAAGTTATTTAAATTTGTTTCTACTCAAATGAAAAAAAATAAATTTATCTTGTACGAAAAAAGTTTTTAATTAATAGTAAAAGATATCATTAATATCTGTATGACTAAAATTTATTTGACAAGAAGACCATGAAAGTCCAACTCCAAAACCAACTAGTAAACAATTAATGTTCTTGTTTTGTAAAAATTTCTTATTATGACATATCGTTATTGGGATTGAAGCTGAAGCAGTGTTTCCAAAATCTGAAATTGAAATTAGTGATTTATCAGAAAAATTGGTTTGTTTATTAATAATATCAATTATGTTTTTATTTGCTTGATGAAGTATTAAATAAGAAATATTTTCATTTTGTAATTGGTATTTTTTTTGTAAGTCATCAATCATTTCTGGTACCTGCTTTATTGCGAACGAAAAGACTCCCATCCCGTTCATATGAAGTGTCTTTTTTTTTTCAGATAGTATTTTTTCTTTAACGATTAAGTCCTCATAACCTTTACCATCATTCTTGATATTAAAATAAGACTGATTATTATTTTTTTTATTTTCTAATATGGTTGAAGAGACTCCATCACCAAAAAGACAATATGTTCCTCTATTCTCTTTATCTAAATATTTTGAAAGTGTATCTCCAATAATTAACAAAATTTTTTTAATATTTGGATTATTAAATAATAAAGAAGCCTGAAATAAACCAATTGGATAAGCTGAGCATCCAACATTATAATCTACACACAAGCAGTCACTGTTTAAATTTAGTTCTTTGTGGATAATAAAACTACCACCTGGTAATACAAAATCTGTTGATTGAGTTATAAATATTAGTGCATCCAATTCACCTGGATTAATTTGTTTTTTTTTGAAAACTTCTTTAGCCAATTTCACACTTAAATTAATTGTAGTTTGATCTTCATTTGCAAAATATCTTGTTTCGACTCCACTATTTAAAAAAAGTTTTTTTTCTAAATCTTCTCCGTAAATTTTTTTAAAATCCTCCCTATTCAATTTCTGTGAGGGAACTGCAGCAGAAATTGAGGATATTGTAAAGTTAGATGATGAATAATACATTATGTCAATTATTAAGATAATTTGAATTTACAACTATCATGTACCAAATTCTATAAAACCACAACATAAATTTTAATAATTAAAAGATTTAATGAAATTATATTTTTACTTTATAAAAGTTCAGATCTTTTTAAATAGTTGATGATTTGTTTTTGGCTTAAAAAATTATAATTACTTACTCTATATTTTTTTAATAATTTTTGAGTCTTTAAACTTTGATTAACTTTTATTTTCGAGATTATAAATAAATTCTTTTTAATGGTTATTAAAGGTATCTCGTCCTTAGAATATAACTCTTCTTCATATTTCTCACCACTATATCGATTTGATATATTTATTTTATTTTTATTTTTTTTGGATTTCTGAAAATAATTTATTAAAGCTTTTGCTAAATCAAAAATTCTAAAACACTTCATACTTTTTGAAATAAATATTTCATTACCTTTCATTAACGAAATACTTTTAATAACAGAATTTATAGCTTCGTTAATTGACATTACAAATCTAACCATTTTTTTATCTGTAACGGTTATGTCTTTTTTATTGAGAAGCAATTTGATAAAATTTGGAACAACAGAGCCCCTTGAACCCAAAACATTTCCAAATCTAATTATAGAAATTTTTGTAAATGATTTCTTTTTTCTATGAAATATCATTTTTTCTGCCATAGCTTTAGTTTTGCCCATATGACTGCTTGGTGAAACTACTTTATCTGTGCTAATTAATAAAAACTTAGAAACCTTATTTTTTATTGAGGCTTCAATCATGTTTTTTGTTCCTATTACATTAGTTTGGTAAGCTTCTATGGGGTTATATTCAACAATAGACACATGTTTTAAAGCAGCGGCATGAATAACTATGTCTACACCTTTAGATATTTTTTTACATCTTTTTTTATCCCTAACATCTCCCAAAAAAAATCTAATTTTATTTTTTTTCATGTCTTTAGAGAAATTATCGAAAGCATATGATGAAAGATTTAATTGTCTTGAAAGTTCATAAAGACCATTTTCATCATTTGACATAATTCTTATTACTTTACAGTTGGTTTTTATCAAACGATGAACGAGAGCTGATCCTATAGAGCCAGTTCCACCAGTAATCAAAATTGATTTACCTTTAAGAAAATTTAAATTCATTCAAATATTTTTTTAGTATGTATGTTTTTATGTCTTTCTTAGGCTTATATTTTATTTCATTAAATATTCTACCTAAATATATTTTTTGGGAAGGAATTTTATTTAATACTAAGTTTTTATCAAAATAATTTATTTTCTTTTTTAACCTTTTTTCTAAGTATTTTATTATTTCAAGAAGTTTTATATTTTCAAATCCTAAATTATAAACTTTGTATTTCAAATTTTTTTCAATCATTTTACACATAATATTTATTGCATCATCAATATGGATATAATTTCGAAAGACACTTTTGTTTGTTAATTGAATTCTCTTATTTTTTTTAATTGACTTTATTAATATTTTAACAATACCATTTTTTTTCCCATTATAAATATTGCACAATCTTAGAATAATATAATTTATATTTGATTTAAGATATTCTTTCTCAGCCATTAATTTAAATTTAGAGTAATTATCAACAGGATTTTTATTTGAATTTTCTAGTAATTTTTTTTTAGAGTAACCATAAATTAAGCTTGTAGATAAGAAAAAAATTTTAGTTTTTTTTTTTTTACATAATTTAATTAAGTTTTTATTACCTAGTAAAATTGTATTTTTCATTTGTTTTGTGTTTGCTGATATTTGCCCAGACAGATTAATAATTAAATCTGGGTTTACTTTAAAATATTTTTTTATCTTATCGTAATTTACTATATCAATCTTTTTCTTACTTGGTGAAATTAACTTATATTTATTTTTTAATTTTTTTTTAAGTTTTTTTCCTAGGTAGCCAGAAGAGCCGATGATAAGAATTTTTTTTTTCAATTTAATAAGTAATTTTTTTTTGAGTATTAAAATTTTTTAAATCGAATTTTTTTATTATATTAACTATTTTTTTTGACGCTTTTCCATCTCCATAAGGGTTTTTAATATTTTTTATTTTATTATTAAATTTTTTACTTAATCCTTTTTTAATAGCCTTCGCAATTTCATATTTATTGTGTTTCACATTGATGACATTTCTCGGCTTAGCTCTTCCATTTTGTCTTGTTCCAATGTTTACAACTGGTATTTTATAAGTTGAAGCCTCGTGAACTCCTGAACTGGAATTTCCAATTAAAATTTTACAAAATTTTAAAAGAGTTTTGTATTCTGATAAGTTCAAAGTTGGAGTAAAGTTTAAATTACTTTTTTTAATTATATTTAATATTTTGTTTGAACCAGCATCATTATTTGGAAAAACAATTAAATGTTGCATTTTAATATTTCTAAGTGCTTTTATTGTTTCAATCATTTGCCTTTCCGTCTGATCTAATTCACTCGTGACAGGATGCTGAATTGTTATCGTATAAGGTTTTGAAATATCAATTTTAAATTTTTTTTGTATTTTTTTTTTGGGTACTATTTTTTCAGTAACAAGAGCATCAATTGAAGGGCAGCCTACAGGAAATATATTGTGAGGTATTTCTCCCATTTTTACTAATCTTTCTTTTGTTTCAAAATTGGCTGTAAAATGAAAATTAGAAAATTTAGACATTCCATGTCTTAGAGACTCATCAATAGTTCCAGAAACCTCACCTCCTTGAATATGAGCTACAGGAATATTCATATGAGCTCCACAAACTGTAACTGCAAAATTAGCAGCAATATCAAATCCTGATAAAATGAGATTTGGTTTATTCTTTTTAAGTATTTTAGATAGTTCACAGAAAGCCTTACCCATAGAATAAGACATAGCCGCTCCATCATTTTCTAAATTATATTTTTTATCAAACATCTTAAATTTATTTTTTACTTTAAATTTATTTTCAATTATTTCGTTAATTGTATATCCATATTTTTTAATGAGATGAAGGCCAGTAACTACTAGCTGGTAATTCAAATTTTTCTCTTTTTTAATAAGATTAAGTATTGGTTTAAATCTACTAAAATCAGCTCTTCTTTCAGTAACAATGAGTATTTTCATTTAATATCGTTTTTTTTTATAAGAGTATTTTTTAAAATATTTTTTTTAGCAATTTTTCCAAGGATTTTATAATAGTCTTTTGCCAAATAGTCTCCTGTTCCAGGCCTTCTTGGAAAAATATTTTTCTCAGTTAGTTTTTCACCTTTATCTATATTTTCTGTAGCTGCAACACATGCAAAAGCAAAACCTATTGTAGATTTTTCCTCTTTCAAAGGATTTTTATTATAACCTTTTGCATAAAATATTTCCTTAGCCCCCTCTTTTAAAATTTTAAATTCTTCTTTGTCAACTGAAGCTGAAATATCTGGACCTTTTCTAGATTTTTTATCAGTAAAATGTTTCTCAATTATAGATGCACCTAAAGATATTGCTCCTAAGCAAGGAAATATTGTTTTTGAATGATC
Source organism: uncultured Pelagibacteraceae bacterium (assembly GCA_902558815.1). Taxonomy (GTDB): domain Bacteria; phylum Pseudomonadota; class Alphaproteobacteria; order Pelagibacterales; family Pelagibacteraceae; genus Pelagibacter. Next base: position 13,900 of record CACEFF010000010.1, read on the forward strand.
TGATAAGCCAATTACAGCGTCAGGAAATTCATCTTTCAATATTTTTATTGAATTTAGTCTAATTAATTTTGAAGGAGTTGGATAAATATTAGTGCAGTGCAATAATGCATAAGGGATATTTCTTCTTCTTAATATTTTTACTGAAGGCTTAATAGTTTTAACACTATTCATACCTGTGCTTAAAATAACTGGTTTATTAAATCTAGATATATACTCGATTAAGGGATAATTATTACATTCTCCTGAACCAATCTTAAATGCAGGTACTTTAAATTTAATTAATCTGTCAACAGCTTTTTTTGAAAAGGGTGTACTTATAAAAATCATCTTTTTTTTTTTAACATAATTCATTAAATTAAACTCATCTTGCTCAGATAAAGAACAATTTTTGATTATTTCAAAAATATTTTTTTTTGTATGTTCAGGAATAATTTTTTTTGCCTCTTCTGCCATTTCGTCTTCAACTACGTGAGTTTGGTGCTTTATTATTTCAGCACCTGATTTATGAGCTGCATCTACAAGTTTTTTTGCATGACTTAAAGATCCGTTATGATTAATTCCTAACTCAGCGATAATCAGAGGTTCAAAATCTTCACCAATTGAACGATTTTGAATTTTAATTTTTGGATTTTTTTTCTTATTCATAAAAATTTAATTCTAAATATTAAGTTTGTATAATTTTTTTGATAATAAATAATCTTGTTTAGTATCGATATCTAAATTTTCTTTAACTCCTTTAAAAACAATAAAATTTAACTTTTTCTTAAGATAATTCTTTATTTTAATCACTTGTTTAGAATTGATAATAAATATTGATCCATTAGGTAAAAAAATTTTTTTCTCATTTTTTAATAAAGATAATTTTTTATTTTGTAATGCCAATATTTTTTGGGGATGTTTTATTTCAGATACCGACATTAAAGGAATATTTGGTTTTTTTTTAAAAATTTTGATTGCATTTTTTATAGATTTAACATTCCTGAACGGGCTGGTCGGTTGTAAAATTATAACAGCATCGGCTTGGAAACCATTTTTTTTTTCAGTTATATAAGCATGTCTCACAGCTGACTCAGAAGAAGATTTATCTAATGAATATTTCTTAGGACGTAGCCATTTATTGGAAACGCCAAATTTATTTGCTAAATTCAAAATTGATCTTGAGTCCGTACTTACAACAATTTTTTTTCGTGAAGAAATTTTTTTAGCATGTTGAATTGTCCAATAAATTAGAGGTTTTTTATTAAGCAAGATGATATTTTTATTTTTTAATCTTTTTGAACCACCGCGAGCAGTTATAACTATTAGAAATCTCATTAAATAATGTTTAAATTTATTATTAACCTGATTATATATTATATAATTTTAATAAAATAAAATTATTAATGATCAAAAAAATATATTTTATAACTTATCATTACGTAAGACCCATCAAAAACTCTAAGTACCCCAATCTTAAAGGTCTAGAATATAAAAAATTTGTAAAACAATTAGATTTGTTAAAAAAAAAATTTCACATTTTGGATTATGATGAATTACTAAATTTAATAAATAAAAAATCCTTAAAAAATGATAATAAAGATAAGTGTATTTTAACTTTTGATGATGGTTATAAGGATAACATCAAGTATGTTTATCCAGAATTGAAAAAAAGAAAAATTTCTGGATTTTTTTTTCCAACTGTAAAATCTACAAATATGGAAGTATTAAACGTCAATAAGATTCAGTTTCTGTTAGCAAAGGAAAGGTCAGCAAAAAAAATATTGAACCAAATTTATTTTCAATTACCTGACTCAGAAATAAAAGATATAAAGAAAAAAGAAAAAAAGTTTATCAATAATCATCCTTATGATAGTAAAAATATTTCTTTTATAAAGTACTTACTAAATATCTACCTAGGAAAAAGAAGAGAAAAAATAATTAATATTCTGTTTAAGAAACTCGTAACTAAAAATAAATTAAGTTTTGCAAAAAAACTTTACTTATCAAAAAAGGATTTAGTTGAGCTCCACAAAAATAAAATGTATATCGGATGTCATGGCACTAGCCATGTTCACTTAGATCAAATAAACAAAAAAACCTTTGAGTTTGAAATTAATGAAAATATTAAGTTTTTAAAGAGGTTAAAAATTTTCCGTAAAGAATGGATTATGTGTTATCCATTTGGTGCATATAATAAAAGTGTAATTAATTTTCTTAAAAAGAAAAATTGTTTTCTAGGACTAACAGTAAAATCAGGTTTTAATGTTTTAAATAAGATTAAAAAATTTGAAATTAGAAGAATTGATTGTAATGAAGTAGAAAAGATGTTTAATTAATTAATACTTTTTGTTCTTATTTTTTATTATATAAGATTTCAAAAAAAATTTATTTTATGAGAATTAATAAATTCTAATAATGTTCTTTAAAAACTTTGATAGGTTTAAAAATGAAGTTGCAATAATTGATAATGATATACAAAAAAAGTATAAAGATTTACATAAAGATATTAATAAAATCTGTAATATTTTTGATTTTAAAAAGAGAAAATTATGTTTTTTAATAAGTGAAAACTCTTATAATTTTATAAAAATTTATCTAGCATTAATAAAATTAAATTACGTGATAATTTTGCTTGAAAATAAAGTAGATAATTCAACACTTAAAAAACTAATTGATAAATATATGCCTAATTATTTATTCATTCCTAATGACCTCAATTTAAATTTTAAAAGTTTTTTTAAAAAAATTGATAATTATTTAATATACAAAGATAGTATTTTAAAACATAAATTTAATGATGATCTTCAGTTGCTATTGCCCACTTCAGGGACAACTGGATCTTCAAAATTTGTAATGTTAACAAAAAAAAATTTGTATAAAAATACAAATGATATTATTAAATATTTAAAACTAAATAAGAAAAGCAAAACTTTGAGCAATCTTCCTTTTCATTATTCTTATGGATTGTCTGTGCTGAACACTCATTTATTATCTGGAGCAAAATTGATTATTTACAAAGACACTCTTATATCAAATAATTTTAGAAATTTCTTTAAACAAGAATATATAAATTGTTTTTATGGTGTACCAGAAAACTATGAAATTTTAAAAAGATTAAATTTAAATCTAAAAAAATCATTTAAATTTTTTGCTATTGCAGGTGGAAAAATTTCAAAAATTACACTCAATTACTTATTAAATATTGTTGATAAACAAAATATCAATATTTTTAATATGTATGGACAGACAGAGGCTTCTCCTAGAATTAGTTTTTCATGTTATAAAAATACAAAAGATAAAAAACACATTTTTACTTCAGGTAAAACTTTTGGTGGTGGAAAAATATTTATTAAAAAAGATGGCAAAAAAATTAAAAAAAATCAAACTGGCAAAATATTCTTTAGTGGAAAAAATGTAATGCTTGGTTATGCAAATTCATATAAAGATTTAAAAAATAAAAGAGAAAATAATTATATTTTGGATACTGGTGATTTAGGTTATTTAGATGATAATTACAATCTGAATATAGTAGGAAGAGATGATAGATTTATTAAATTAGATAGTGAGAGAATAAATCTTAATGATATTGAGGATAAACTATACTTAAATTTTAGATATAAGTATCTTGTAATATATATGAATAATAAAATTAACTTACTTTCAGAAAAAAAAAAATCTAATGAATCCGAAATTGATTTTTTGAGTGCTACAATGAAAATAAAAAAAAATTACCTTAAAGTTATTAATAATGTAAAATTTCACTATTTATCAAACGGAAAATTAAATTTTTTAAAAATAAAAAAAGATTATTTAATTACAAATAGCCAAAATGGATAATTTCTTAACTGAAATAAAAAAAAAAATATCTAAACATAAGAATAATTGTAAGAATTATAAAAACTTTATAAATAGTAAAAATATTAATATTGATAAAATAAATAAATTAGAAAATATTCCATTTATTCATGTAAATATGTTTAAGGATTATGAATTGGTTAGTGTAAAAAGAGATAAAATTTTTTTAGAATTAAACTCATCAGGCACCTCAGGCAAAAGTTCTAAAATTTTTTTAGATAAAGAAAATTCGGTAAACCAAAAAAAATATCTACAAAAAATTCTTCAAAATGAATTTGGTCAAAAAAGACAACCATTTATAATTTTAGGTCAAAATCCTTTATTCTTAAAGGACCGACGAAAAATCGGTGCCCAAGTGGCTGCATTTTTAGGCTTTTCTTTAATTGGAAAAAATTTTTTTTATTTGAAAAATGAGTACGATAAAATTGATTATGAAGGGTTAAATAATTTTTTGAGCAAACACTGGAAAGAAAAAATATTAATTTTTGGTTTTACTTCTAAAGTCTATGAAATTTTAATTAATCAAATTAATAAAGATAAATTAAAATTTCCATTATTAAATGCCACAATTATTCATGGGGGTGGATGGAAAAAATTAAATAATATTGGTTTAACTAATGATGATTTAAAAAAAGTGATTTATAAAAAACTTAAAATTAAAAAAGTTATAAATTATTTTGGTTTTATAGAACAAACAGGATCAATTTTTTTAGAATGTTCGTTGGGTTATTTTCATACCAATGATATTGCAGATGTATATATAAGAGACAAAGATTTGAATTTAGCGAAAAAAAATCAAGAGGGAATTTTACAGTGTATTTCAATAGTTCCCACAAGTTACCCAGGCAATTCTATTATCCTCGAAGATAAAGCAATTTTTAAAGGTAATATTTGTAAATGTGGAAAACCCGGAAAAATTTTTACTGTTACAGGTAGATTGAACAAAGCTGATGTTAGGGGATGCAGTGATATCTCTTGAAAGTAAAGAAATTAATATTATCACAGGAAGTAAAAAGATTCTCAAAAAAAATTTAGTTCCATTTAATAAAGTATCATTAGATTTTCTTACAAAATTATCCCAAACTATTTTAGAACAAAAAAAATATTATAAGTACAACGATCTAATCTCATTTGCTTTTTGGTGTAGAAAAGGTAATTTGAAAAAGAAACATTATAATTTTTTCAATCATAAAAGTCATATCACTAAAGGTTTAGGTATATTGTTACATGTACCACCTTCTAACACACCAGTAGCTGCTGCTTATTCGTTTGCCTTTGGTTTGCTCTCTGGAAATATGAATATAATAAGAATTTCAGATCCTAACCTTGAAAATATCAAAATACTATTAGGTATAATCCATAAATTACTTAAAGTTAAAAAATTTAAAAAAATAAAAGAAAATAATACTTTTATATCTTATGAAAGAGAAACAAATGTTTCAAATAATTTGTCAAATTTAGTTGATGGAAGGGTAATATGGGGAGGCGAGAAAACTATAAAAGATTTCAAAAAAATGGATACAAAGAATTCTTGTAGAGATATCTTTTTCGATGATAAATATTCAATCTCCATAATAGATTTTAAAAAATATTGTTTACTCTCTGAAGAAAAAAAAAATAATCTTATCAAAAACTTTTACAACGATACGTTTGTAATGGATCAAAATGCGTGTTCGAGCCCACATCTTATATTTTGGCTTAATAAAAATTTAAGAAAAAATGATTTTTGGGAAAGATTAGATAATTTCGTTGAAAAAAAATATGAACTTACTAAAGATTTACAAAATATAAAATACGATAGACTTAATAAAATTTTGTTTAAATTTGATTTTTTAAAAGAAAGTAAAAATTTAAAAAGAATTTCTATTTATAAAGTTAATAATTTAAATTCAGAAATCATTAATTTACGAGGATATGCGGGTATTTTTTTTGAAACTGAAATCAAAAACTTGAATATTTTAGAAAAAGTAATTAATGAAAAATTTCAGACTGTTACTTATTTTGGTATTAATAGATTAACATTAGAAAATTTAGCAGAAAAAAATGATGTAACAGGATTATGTAGAATTGTTCCAATAGGTCAAGCAATTGACATGGATTTGATTTGGGATGGAAAAAATGTGTTAAATGAATTAACAAGATTAATAGAGGTAAGATAATTGATATTAGATAAAAAAAAAATTTTAGAATTTCAAAAAAATCGAGATCCATATTTAATGATAGATCATGTTGATGAAGTAAAACCAGGAGTTATGGCAAGAGGTTATAAGTTATTAAAAAAAAATGAGTGGTTTTTTGACGTGCATTGGCCAGGTGACCCAAATATGCCAGGAGCTTTACAATTGGAATCTTTGATGCAAATGGCATCAATTGCTATACTGACACTGCCTGAAAAAAAAGGTAAACTGTTATATTTAACTAATGTCGACAATATGAAATTAACAAAAAAAGTTCTCCCAGAAAACAAAATGATGATAAACTCAAGGATTATCTCTTTTAAAAGAGGATTGGCCATATGTGAAGGTGAAACTGAAGTTAATGGAGAAATAGCTTGTAAAGCAAAATTTAAGTTGATATTGCCTGATGAAATAAATAAGTATAGGGTTTAAATGCCAATTGCTTCATCATTACTCAAAAAACCAAAGTTAGTGAAAAAACTTAAAGCGTTTTACGATTATGTTAATAAAAACAATGGTCAAGTAGGTACAAAAACACGAGGCATAGATTTAAATTTTAATAATGCTTGTAACTTGAGATGTAAATATTGTTTTACAAACTCACCTAAAGGAGATCATGTTAAAGAATATTTAGATTATAAAGCTATCGCTAGATTAGCTGATGAGGCCGATGAACTAGGATATTTTGAGTTTGATTTACAAGGTGGTGAATTATTGCTTCAACCAAAAAAACTTTTTAAAGTTTTAGAGGCTATTAAACCAGAGAGATTTTACTTATATTTAACTACCAATGGTTACTACCTTGATGAAAAAATGGCAAAAAGACTTGCAGAGGCAAATGTAAGTCGTGTTTCAGTGAGTATTGATAGTATGGATGAAAAAATTCATGATGAAATAAGAGGAAGAAAAGAGTCATGGAAAAGAGCAATAGCTGCTTTAGAACATGTAAGAAATAATGGAATGGATCCCTATCTAAATATAACAGTTGGTCATTACAACGCAAATACTGACCACTTTAAACAATTGCTTGATTATTCAAAACAAAAAAAATACAAAACATTATTGAATGTTGCTGTACCAGCAGGCATGTGGCAAAAAATGGATGATATTATTTGTGATGATAAAGATAGAGACTACTTAAGAAAAATTAGAAAGGAATATAAAAATTTAGTAAGAAATGTTTGGAACCCATTTGATAAAAATCATGAAAAAATTCTTGGCTGCACAACTGTAAATAGACTTTATATCACTCCTCTAGGAGATGTATTAGTTTGTCCGTATGTTCATATAAAAATCGGAAACATTTTTGAAAAACCATTAAAAGAAATAGTTGATTTTGGTTTTAGAATTAAATACTTCAAAAATCATAGTGACCTATGTTTAGCTGGAGAAGACAAAGAATTTATAAATAAATTCATGACAAAATCAGGCCAATCAATTTTTAAACCAGCACTTGCTAAAGATATATTTTCGAAAGAAGACTATATATAGATATTTATCTAATGCTCAAAAATCATACCGCAATGATCACTGGTAGCTCGGGTGGAATAGGCTCTAAAACTATTGAAATTTTCTCTAAAAATAATGCAAATATTATAGCTTGCTCAAGGAAATTAGATAAAAATTTTGATATCTTTTGCAGAGATTTGGAAAAAAAATACCAAAATAAAATTTTTAACTATTATTTTGATGTACTTAATGAAAAGGAATTTAAGGCAAGTTTAGAGAAGATTAACTTAAATCATCAAAATATTGATATTTTAGTAAATGCCGCAGGTGAAGTCTCTAATGATTTATTCCAAATGACAACGAATGATAAATTTAAACAGATTTTTGAAGTAAATTATTTTTCCCAAATAAAGATTATTCAGTCAGTATTAAAAAAAATGATTAAGAATAAACGGGGAAGTATTATAAATATTTCATCCAGCTCTGCTTTTGAATTCAATATTGGCAGATCAGCATATTCTTCAGCGAAATCAGCAATAATAGCTTTATCAAATGTTTTATCTAGAGAAGTTGGAAGGTTTAATATAAGAGTAAATACAATCTCACCAGGTTTAACAAATACAAAAATGCTAAATAATAGTTCAACTAAAGAAGTCATAAATCAAAAAATTAAAGAAATATCTCTTAAAAGAATTGCAGAGCCTGAGGAAATAGCAAAAACAATCCTTTTTTTGGCATCTGATCAATCATCATACATAACAGGTGAAGTTATCAAAATTGATGGTGGTTTATAATGTCCACTACTAATATCAATCAATTAATTGTTAAATCCTCAAAAATAAGAAAAAATATTCTGAAGGCTGCATATTTAGCAGGTTCAAGCAGCTCTCATTTTGGAGGTGCATTATCGTCTGTTGATATATTAACTGCACTTTATTTTTCTGAAATGAATATAAGTATAGACAATATAAATGATCAGAGTAGAGATAGATTTATATTGAGCAAGGGCCATGGTTGTTTAAGTTTGTATTCGACTCTTGTTGAAAAAAATATTATTTCCTCGAAAGATTTAGAAAAATTTGAAAAAAACGGCTCCGATCTTCTTGGTCATCCAATAATTAATAGAGATATAGGCATTGAATTTTCAAATGGAAGTTTAGGTATGGGTTTGTCATTAGGAATTGGATCGGCACTAGCAATTAAAAAAAAAGGCTTGATTTCTAGAGTGTTTGTAATGCTGGGGGATGGAGAGTGTAACGAAGGCTCAGTTTGGGAGTCAGTAATGCTTGGCCATAGTTTAAATTTGGATAATTTAGTTGTAATAGTTGATAGAAATAATTTTCAACAAACAGGATCAAACAAAGAAATTTTAGATATAGGAAATATCACAAAAATCTTTAAAGGATTTTCTTGGGATACTCATGAGATTGATGGTCATAACCTAAATGAAATAATTAAAGTTTTAAAATTAAAAAGTAATGGGCCTAAAGCAATTATTGCGAACACAATTAAAGGAAAAGGATTTAGTTTTTCAGAAAATAATAATGATTGGCATCATAAAATTTTAACGAAAGAAATGTATGAATTAGCTTTAAAAGAACTAAATGATTAAATTTGATAAGAACAAAATAAAATTACTATCTACTATTGGTCCAAGAGCATCTGTAGGACTTCATCTTTTGGAAGTTGTAAAAAAAAATAAAAATATTATGGTTTTAACTTCAGATGTATCAACTTCAGCAGGATTAGATAGATTTAGAAAAAAATATACCGAAAACTATATTGAAGTTGGAATAGCTGAACAAAACTTAATGGGTGTTGCAGCAGGCTTATCACTAGAAGGTTATGATGTTATCACTACTACCTTCGCGCCTTTTCAGACGATGAGGTGTTGTGAGCAAATTAAAGTAAATTTAGGTTATATGAAATCCAAAGTAACAATGATTGGGATTGCAAGTGGCTTAGTTCTAGGTCAACTTGGCTATACGCATTGCTGCATTGAAGATCTAGGAGTAATAAAATCAATTCCCAATATTTGTGTAATATCACCTTCGGATAGTCTAGAAACTTTAAAAGCGATTGACGCATCTCTTAAATCAAACAAAAGTACCTACATAAGACTTACTGGAGGTGCAAATAATCCAATAATTAATTTGCAGGATTACAATTTCGAAATTGGTAAACCTGTGGAAATTATTCAAGGAAAGGATGTGACTATTTTTTCAACCGGCGCAATTACAAATGAAGCTATAAGAGCTGCAGAAATTTTAAATAAGAGCAATGTTTCTTGCTCAGTTGTAAATGTTCATACATTAAAACCCGTAAATATTAAGAATTTTGAAAACTATTTAGATAATAAAAAATTATTAGTAACAGTCGAGGAGCATAACACCACCGGTGGTCTTGGATCAACTATATCTGATTTGATGTCTCAGAAAAGTAATTTATCTAAACTTATAAAATTTGGCGTGAATGATAATTATAATTTCCACGGCGATTATGAATATTTAAAAAAAAGTCATGGCTTAGATGGTAAAAATATAGCAGATAAAATTTTATTAAATTTAAAAAAAACTTGACAATATTATTAATTAAAATACCAGGTACCTTATGAGTAAAAATGATTACAACGCAGTTTTTTATGAAACCTTATCAATAGAAAAAGATAAAGATATAACAAAGCTTAAATATCAAGACATAGAAGAGTGGGATTCTATTGGCCATATGTCGTTAGTTTCAAATCTTGAGGATAAATTTCAAATTTCATTTGAAACAGATGATATTGTAGATTTTAGCTCATATTCAAAAGGCATTGAAATTCTAAAAAAATATAAAGTTGAAATCAAATAGATCAATTAAAAGAATTGATTGTAATAAAGTTGATAGTATAATTATCCAGTATTTTAATTTTTCAATAATAATGTTTTTCAAAAAAATTTTAGTTAAAAAAATTTGCAATTATATCAAATGAATTTTTCTAAGATTTTTAAAATAATTAAACTTTTTCCCTCTAAACATATAAAAATTGCTTTCTCAATCTTGTTCCTCAGCGTTTTCACAATGTTAATCGAAATTGTTACTGTATCATTAATTGCCCCGCTCACTTCATCAATGCTTACAAGTGAAACTTTTGAAAATCAAAATTATATAAATAAAATAGTTTTTAATTTATTTGAAAAAAGTAATTTCGAGAATTTGTTAATTTTTTGTTTAGTTCTTTTTGCTTTTTTTTTTATTGTAAGAGTAATTTTCAGTTTAATTTTACAACTATTGAGTACATTATTTTCTTTTAAAATTTTTGAATATCTCACAAAAAAAATTCTTAAGATTTATTTATTAAAAAAATGGAGCTATTTTATTAATAAAAATACTGCTGAAGTAATGAGAAATGTTCTTGATGAGGCTGGACTTTTTAGATCTTCTATTATTTTACCAATAACAAATATTATTTCCGAACTATTTATTTTTGTAGGAATAATTTCTTTTTTATTAATTTATGAAACATATACAACATTAATGATTATTGTTACTTTTTTATCTATTGGAATATCATATAGATATTTTTTTAAAAATAAGATTAATTTACTGGCTTCAAGTCGGCAGTTTTACTCTACAAAAGTAAATAAGAATTTATTGGAAATTTTTAAATTAATCAAAGAAATTAAGCTTTCTTTTAAGGAGGACTTTTTCTATAAAAATTACAGTAAAAATGTAACTAATTATATAAGCTCTAATTTTTCATATAATTTTATTTCTTTGATACCAAGATATTTATTAGAATTGGTGGTATTGATTATCTTTTTTTCGATAATAGGTTTTAATTATCTATCTAATGACAATTTTATAAGTTTTATTCCTGTCGTAAGTGTCTACATGCTGGCAGCTCTCAGGATAATGCCTGGGATAGTAAAAATTCTTAGATCATTTCAAGCAATTGATTGGGGCACAAAAACAGTAGAGGTTATCTATGATCTTATAAATTCTGAAAATACTGACATTGATTTAGAAAGCTCAAAAAATATAAAGAAACTTAATTTTCAAAAAAAAATTAGATTAGTTGATTTACATTTTAGTTATAAAAATAAAATTATCTTAGAAAATTTTAATTTTGAAATAAATAAATATGATGTAGTTGGCATAATTGGTAAAAGTGGTTCAGGTAAGACAACTTTAGTGAATATTTTAATGGGTTTATTAAGCCCGTCTAAAGGTAAAATAGAAGTGGATGAAATTGATATTTCGAAGAACATTAAGGGTTGGCAAAAAAATTTATTTTTAGTCCAACAGGACAATTATATGTTTGATGATACTATTAAAAAAAATATTATTTTAGGCTTGAATGAAGAGAACATCAATTATGATAGATATCATGAGAGCATTCAAGATGCAGTTTTAAAGGATTTTATAAATAGTTTACCAGAAAAAGATAATACTATTACAGGAGAGGATGGAATTAAAATATCCGGAGGACAAAAACAACGTCTTTCTATTGCTAGAGCACTTTATCATAATCCAGAAGTTTTGGTTTTAGATGAGGCCACTAGTTCATTAGATTTAGAAACAGAAAATGAAATTTTAAGTAGTTTGAATAATATCAAAGGCAAGAAGACTATATTTATTATAAGCCATAGAGAAAGCTCATTAAAATTGTGTAATAAAATTATTAGGTTATAGAGTAATAATTTTGAACAAATTTATTAGTTATCACCTGTTCTTTTAATTTTACTATTAATTTTAAACCATTTTTTTCTTTTAATAATATCAATTGCATCTTCACACGAAAAAAAGTAATTTTTTTTAGCTTGAAAGTGCTTAATTAGTTTTTCTATTAAGACATAATCTTCATATTCATCAAGCGTTAAGCCAAGCCTTGGCCAGTGTAACTTTTTTGGTGCTACAAGGTTAATTGTTTTAAATTTAGCCTGGTTTTTTCTAGCATATAAAGTTAAATGCTCTTTTTCTAAACTTGTTTTTGCTTTTAACCAAGACTGTTTAAGAACATTGAAAGAAAAAACTTGAATGTCCATTCCATCTGGATATGACCTGAAATGACAATTATTAACAAAATCACAATCATTTTTTTTAAAAGTTTCTAAAACTTGATTAGCAATATTAATATCCAGAATGGGACAATCTGATGTTATAAATAGAATATGCTTTGATTTGAATTTTTTCGCTGTTTTATAGACTCTATCCAACACATTTTTTTCACTTCCTCGATAAAAATTAATTTTTTTTTTTTTTGAAAATTTTATTAATCGATCATCATTTTCTTTATTTGTTGTAGATAAAATTATTTTATTTATATTATGAATTTTTTTAATTCTTCTTATTAAATGTTCAATTAAAGTAATACCATTTACTTTAAGAAAAATTTTTTCACTAAGTCTTGAAGACCCAAGCCTTGCTTGAATTATACAATCTATCTTTTTTTTTTGCACGAATTATAATTTATAATTTAATAAGTTTTTTTTTTTTAAATTTTCTACTATTTCTATTAATTCAAGTCCTGAAATGCCTAATTTATCAGCTATAAAAATTAAATCATTTTTTCCATCCGCATAAGATATAAAATTTAAGAGGTTTTCAATCTCTTTATATTTTTCAGGGTCTGGCCATTTACTAACTAAGGGATATAAATTTCTTTTACCTAGATTAGGTTCACAAATAGTTTTGATTTTGTATTTAAAATTATTTTCTAAAAGAGTTAAAATTTTTACATAAATTTCAAATGATTTTTGAAATCCATCTTTAGAAATAAATTTAAGATTATCTAGCGAAGTATGATATTCTTTATATTCTCCATATTTTGATCTCATTAAACTTCCAATAGGCAAGTCTACCCCAGGGGCGTTATATCTTCTTTCATCACTCCCACTTTTACAAAACTCATATAGCTGAAACTTTTTGTAATTATTTTTCAAAATATTTAGAGCTGCTCTATTTGATAAACTTTTATCTTCTTTAGATTTTAAGTATGAATAAACTTTATTATCTCCTACACAGGTAAGGACATAGCCAGCAATTACATTTTTTTTAAGACTTTTGAGATTTTTATTTATATATGCTACTGCACCTATGTTTTCAGGATGGAAAACAAGTCTATATGAAAAATTAAGTTTTCTTTTTTTATTAAGTTCTTGCAAATACTCGCCTAAATAAGTAAGTAAACAAATCCCCGAAGTTTCATTGTTACCCATTGAAGGATGGCATGTATAAGTTGTAAGAAGTATTTCTTTTGTTGATTTTCCTTTAATAAGCATATCTCCAAAAGTCATGCTTCCTTTTTTAAAACTTGAGTCAATAATAACTTTATAATTACCTTTTTTTAATTTTTTATATTTATTAAAAGGCATGCAAAACCCCCAATCTTTCTTATAATAAGAAACCACATAAGGAATTGCATTAGGAATTTTTTTAAGAAAGTGAATTTTTTTTTTAAGTTCTTTTAAATTCAATGTTTTATTTATTGGCTGAGAATACCCAACAAGATGAAGATTATTTTTTTTAAAATCTAAAATTATTTTTTTTTCTTTTTTAATAAAAGCATTTTTAATATTCCACTCTAGTGGAATCTGCCAATCAAAAACTTCTCTTTTGCTTTCAATTTCATGAATTTTTAGTTTTGGTAATATTTTTTTTATCTGAGAAAAAGTTTGTCTTACACCTTCACCAGTAATACTTCTATTTAAATAAAATATATTTTCAGCTAAATTATAAATTTTGTTTCCGTACTTTTTAAGGGAGATGTTCATTTTATAATTTTTTAGACAAATATAATATAAACACTATTACCATTGCTTTTAAAACCAATAAATTTGATTTAAATATACCCCCAATTCTTGAAATATCTTTCCTAGAAGAAATGTTAATTGATATACTAGTAATTTTATAACTTTTCATTTTTGCAAAAAAAATTAATTCAGAACCTAAACTATTGTATTTTGAAAATTCCGATTTATTTCTAAATTTTTCTAAATTTATTGCTTTTAATCCTGTTAACGGGTCTAAAATTTTAAATAATTTTTTACTTAAATACAAAAAAATTTTTTCACTTAATCTGTTTACTTTATTTCTTGAACCATAAATTAAATCATAATTTTCATTAAGCTTTGAAATAATTTTATTTAAATCTTCAGGGGAATGTTGACCATCTGCATCAAAAGTCACAAGATATTTAAATTTATTTTTTGAATAATTAAATCCAATGTTTAAGGACTCATCATACCCAAAATTTTTTTCATTATTTATTATTATTATATTATGTTTTTTAGCTAGCGCCAAAGTGTCATCAGTTGACCCATCGTTAATTAAAACTATTGTTCCAAATTTATTTACGTTATGGATTATATTTTCAATAGTAGAAGCTTCATTATAGGCCGGAATTATAATAGCTATTTCAGATCTTTCCAAAGTAAAATATCTCCAATTGATTTATTCTTTTTGACTTTAAATTTAACTACTTTATTCAATTCATATGGTTTTACAGACCCATTAAGCGCTGGTCTTAAAAAATTTAAATATTCTTTTTTAACTTTTTCATTTTTTTTCATGTCTTTTAGTAGATGCGCACCTCTTCTTTGCACAACGACAGTTTCTAATTCATTTTTTTCAACTTTTTTATTTTCTACTCCTAAAGAAAGTTCTAACTCTCTTGATCTATCTATCATTTCTCTCCAAGTTTTAGAATTCATAGAAAAATAATGATCAGGACCATTTGCTTTATTTGAATATGTAAAATGTTTTTCTATTACTCTTGCCCCTAATGCTATTGATCCTAATACTGTTGAATGACCTGGGGTATGATCACTTAATCCTAATATTACTTTAGGAAAAATTTTTTTAAATTGTTTTAAAACATTCAAATTTATAAATTTAAAATTTTCTAAGCTTCCAGTATAATTGGTGTTGCATTGCATTATACATATTTTTTTATTAATTTTTGATATAATATTATAAGCTCTTTTAACATCTTCTATCGAAGATGCACCTGTAGCTAAAAATATGGGTTTATTTTTTTTTGCAATTTTGATTAGAGAGTCATTCCATGTTATGTCACCAGATCCAATTTTATATGCAGGGACATATTTATTAATTTTATCTATGTAATCAAAATCATAAGGGGCAGTAAAAAAATCAATTTTAGCTTTTTTACATGCTTTTACTAATTTTTCTGTCCAATCCCAATTTATAGAAGCAGACTTGTAAACATCAAAAATAGACTTTGACCATTTCTTTTGATGAGAAAGTTTTGTATTCATGTTATCAAAGGTTTTTTTACTTACGATTGTTTCCGCTTTAAAATGTTGAAACTTTGCTGCATCAGCTCCTGCTTCTTTAGCCATAAAGATTAAATCGATTGCTTTTTGCAATGAACCATCATGATTTGCTGCTATATCAGCAATGAAATAAGTTGGGTTGTTATGACTTATTATTTTTTTTCCCAATTTTAATAATTTTTTATCCATTAATTTAATCTATCAAATCCTTTTTTAATAATTGGAGAACTAATATGGTTTAATATATTTCCTTCATTTTCAAAATATTTTATTCTTTTGAATAATTTTTCTAATTCTTTAAAGTAAGTTTGTAAAAATTTATCGTGATTTATACAACAGTAAACTGTATTTGAAGCTAATATATTTTTTTTCAACATTTCTTGTGTAATATAGGTTTTATAATAATCATTCTTTTTTGATTTAAAATTAAATGAAGGCATTGCATCCAAGCCTGAAATTTCAAGATCAAGTTGATATTTCTTAGAGATATTCATCCAAAATTTTTTGATTTTTTTTCCAATTTTTTTAATTTTTATCCAAGATTTTAATCTTTTCATTTCTTTTAATGTTTCTATAGCAGCTACTGCACCTAGATTATCAGTCCAAAATGTACTACTTATGAAAGAATTTTCAGCTGATTTCATAACCACATCTTTACCAAGTATTGCTGTTAGAGGATATCCGTTGGCTATCGCTTTACCATAAACTATTATATCAGGATTTACTCCATACTTTTTATATATTCCACCAAAATTTTCCCTAAAACCTGAACTACATTCATCAAATATTAAAACAATATTATTTTGATCTGCAATCTTTCTTACTTCTTTAAGGAAATTTTTTTGGGGAGGAATATTCCTTTGAACTTCCATAAATATTGTACCTATGTTTTTTTCTTTTTTTATAATTTTTTTTAAGCTTTTAAGATCGTTATAAAAAAAAGGATGTACTAAATTTTTGAATTCTGATGGTATACCTAAAGTTTCTAGTCCAGACAATAGAACATGATCAAGATTATTTTTCTTTCTTAAATTTGCAGATAAATACCAATCATTCCATCCATGATAACCACAAATAGCTACCTTATTTTTTTTATTGAAACATCTTGATATTCTAAGAGCAATTGCATTAGCCTCACCACCAGTTTTTGCAAAAAAACATTTTGAAGACCATTTATTTAAATCGATTAAATTTTTTGATAATTGTAAATGAAGACTTGAGTTAATGGTGCTTATATTTGATTTATCTATTACTCTCTTGACCTTATTATTTACATTTTTATTAGAATAACCCAGTATATTCGTTCCAACGCCCATCAAAGAAAAATCTAAAAATGTTTTATTTTTATCTTTAATTTTACAACCATAAGCTTTATCAAAAAAATTTGGCCATTTACCTGGAATAAATTGATCTACTCTTTTAGATAAAAGCATTCCGCCAAATAATATTTTTCCTTTATTTAGTCTATATTCCTCATAATTATATCTAAATTTTTTATCATTTAAATTTGACCACAATCTTGGATCAATAAGATACCGATCGTTGGTTGCTAAACTCGAATAATCTAAGTTACTTTTATTATCTTGTAAATTGTTAGTTATAATTTTAAGTTCATTAATATTCCTAAAACCAAAGACAAAATTATCTATCAATTTATTTTGTAATACAAAATTTGTACACGCAATATTGTTATCAATTTTATTCTTTTTTAAAAAATTGTTCCATTTTTGAAATTGATCTTTCCAAATATTAAAATGATTATGAATTTTTTTTTCACATAAAAGTCCTTGTAAAAAAACAGAGCGTGCCTGAAGTATTATTTTTCTTTTTTTTAATTCTTTTAAAAAATCTGAATTATTTAACGATTGATCAAAAACATTGTATGGAAACTGAATAATATCAGGTTTAAATTCATCAAGGATATTCTTTATCTCATATTTATTATAAACTGAAAAACCAACATTTTTAATTAATTTTTTTTTCTTTAATTCATTTATTTTTTTTAAATATATATGCCACCTCTTTTTTTCTATTGGTATAAGGGGATCATAAAAAAAAAGATTTTCTAATCTTTCAATTTTGTTTTTCTCAAAAATATTATCAATCGTATGATTAATAAAAGAGTCCAATTTTGATATTTTCACTTCTGTTATAGGAATTTTTGATGAAATTTTTAAATTTTTAGTATTTAAATGAGATATCAAATTATCACTATTTTTGTAATTTGGTGATGTATCAAATCTTGTTATACCATTTTTTAAAGCAAAATTTATAAGTTGAAAAAATTTATCTTTTTGTTTACTCCCATAGCCATAATTCTTATCGGATTGAGCAAGACCTAAAGTTATTTTTTTTACTAGCATTTTTTTAGATAAAAATATAATACATCAAATAATGGCAGTATTAAGTAATATTTTCTATAAAGACAATAGATTTATAAATTTCTTAACAATTAAGAATTTCTAATTAATGTATATTTTACTTTTAGGATCAAAGGGTAGATTGGGTAGCTGTATAAAAAATTTTCTTATAAAAAAAAAAATTGATTTTGTTGAAACAAATAAAAAATCTCTTTTTTCAGAACAAAAAAAATTTGAATTTTTTTTAAAATCTAGAAATAAAAAAAGAATAGATATGATAATAAATTGTACTGCTCTTACAAATGTAGATCTTTGTAATAAAAATTTTAATATCGCTTATAAAGTGAATTCAGAGATTTTAAACATTATTGTAAAATCTATAATAAATTTAAAAATACAACCTGTATTAGTTCACTTTTCAACTGACCAAATATATAATTCAAAAAAATTTGTAAAATCTAAAGAGCAAGATATAAATTTGTGCAATTTTTACGGAATATCCAAGTATCTTGGTGAACTAAATGTTGCAAAGATAAAAAAACATTTGATAATTAGAACTAATTTTTTTGGCAAAAGTTATAATAAGAAAAAAATTACTTACTCAGATTTTTTAATTAAAAATTTAAAAAAAAAATCACTTAAAATTCCTCACAATGTGTTCTTTAATCCAATTTTGATAGATGAATTAGTTGAAAAAACTTTTATACTTATAAAAAAAAAATTATACGGTACATTTAATATTGGAAGTAGAACTTACATGAGTAAGTATGATTTTGCTTTACACTTAGCTAAAATAAAGGGATTACCAAAACAAAATATAGTTTCGTATAAAAGTATTTTTAGTAAGCATAAACGACCATTGTACACAGTTATGAATACCTTAAAATTTGAAAAAAAAACTAGGATTAAACTACCCACTTTATTAGAGTGTTTAAACAAGTCATGAAAAGAAAATTAGTAATTATAGGAGGTTGTGGTTTTATTGGATTAAATGTTCTAGATTATCTAATTAAAAAATTTAAATATAAATTTTTTGTAATCGATAATCTAAAAGGAGCAAGTTCAAAAAAAAATTTAGCTCTTTTAAGAAAAAAATTTAAAAATGTTAGTTTTATAAAAAAAGATGCATCTGATTATAGATTTATCTCAAATTTTATAAAAAAAAATAAGCCAAATTTTGTACTTGGTCTTCATGGTCAAGTAGCTGTTACAAAGTCAATCAAAGATCCAATTTATGATTTACATAGTAATTTTTTAAGTAATTTTTATACTCTTGAATCCATAAGGCTTTATTCTCCTAAAACTTTTTTTTTAAGTTTATCCTCAAATAAAGTTTATGGGTCTAAAACCAAAGGTTTAGTGAGTGAGAGATTTCCTCTTCAATTTACATCTCCATACGCTTGTTCAAAAGGTGCAGCTGATCAATACGTGTTAGATTATTCGAAAAATTATCAAATTAATGCAGTAAGTCTTAGATTATCTTGTGTGTATGGTCAAAATCAATGGGGAACTGAAGATCAAGGATGGATTTCGTGGTTTATTAATCGAATAATTTATAAAAAGAAGATTAGAATTTTTGGAAATGGAAAACAGGTGAGAGATATTTTGCATGTGGATGATTTAAGCAGATTAATTTTAATGATAATGAACAAAAAAAAAAAATGTTTTGGACAAGCTTTTAATATTGGTGGGGGAAAATTTAATCAGATCTCATTGATAGGCTTAATTAAAAAATTGGAGAAAATTCTAAAAATTAAGTCTAAAATTACATATCATAAATCGAGATATGGAGATCAGGAGAAATTTGTAAATGATTTGAAAAAAGTTAAAAAATACTCTAATTGGGAACCTAAAATATCAATCGAAAAAGGCCTAAAAAAATACCTAAATTGGTTTATGGAAAATAATATTTAATGAAACAGGCTTATAGTTTAAAGGATATTACAGTTACCATTCCAACTTTAAATGAGGAAAAAAACATTTCTCAATGTATTAAAAGTATTAGAAGAGCTGGTATTAAAAATATAATCGTAATAGATGGATGTTCTGAAGATAAGACTGTTGAAAAACTGAAAAATTTAAACGTTGATTTTATAAAACTCTCAATCAAAAAAGGTCTTGCATATCAAAGGATGCTTGGAGTAAAAAAAACTAAAACAAAATTTATAGCCTTGTTTGATGCAGATATGAGACCGCATAAAGATTGTTTTAAATTTATGATTAATGATCTTGTAAAATCTAATTATGCTGGAGTTGAAGCCACAATTAAATCTTATTCTAAAAAATTAAGTTATGCAGATAAATCTTATCAAGAAATAATGGAGGTAAATATTAATAAAAAAGGCCCTAGAAGAATGATAGGAACACCTACTTTGTGGCACACAAAAATCTTAAAAAAAAATAATTTTGATCCTTTTTTTTCTGGACCATCAGATGATACAGATGTTTGTTATAAAATATTTAAAAAAGGCTATATCTTTGGAGGAAGCAGTGGAATTTGTTATCATCTCCATAGGTCAAATTTGAGACAATATTTGAAAAAATACATATGGTATGGAAAAGGTGATGCATTATTCATTATTAAGCATCCAGAGAGAACTTTGAGTATAATAAAACATCAACTTTATAATTATCCAATAAAATTTAGTTTTTTATCTCTTAAAAGATTCAAGATAATACCAATACCTTTCATGTTTTTATCTGGAATATTAAGATTTACAGGTATGATTATTGAATTATTGAAAAAAGTTTTTGGATTTAAAGATAATATCTATAATACGTAAATTATCTTAAAGTTAAATTTTTCATTTGTTTTAAACTCATAAAATTATTCTTTATATTAGACTTGTAATCATAATATTCATTTAAAATTTGATATTTTTTAGATTTATATTTTTTTAAATATTTTGCATTAGGTGAAATTATAAAACTATTTTTAGACTTTAGAATTAGATGGCATTCATCTTTAGTAAACATAGACTCATGAAGTTTTTCTCCCGCTCTAATACCAATTACATTTATTTTTTTAATATTTTTAAATAACCTTATTAAATCAATAATTTTAATTGACGAGAGCTTTGGTACAAATATTTCTCCACCTTTCATCTCATCTAAACAATTTAAGACAAATTTTAAAGCGTCATTTACTGATATCCAGAATCTGGTCATATTTTTATCAGTCAAATTAAATGTTTTTTTATTTTCTTTACGGTAATCTTTTAACATTTCTAAGATTGAACCTGATGAACCAGATACATTACCATATCTTACAACGGAAAATTGAATTTTTTTTGAACCTTTAATTTGCTCAGCTGAAGTAAAAATTTTGTCTGAGCATAATTTAGTAGCGCCATAAAGATTTATTGGATTTGATGCTTTATCTGTCGATAATGCTAATACTTTCTCTACATTATTTTTTAGTGCACAGTGCACTATATTTTCTGCTCCCATTATATTTGTCTTGATACATTCCATTGGGTTTTCTTCTGCAAATGGCACATGTTTTATTGCAGCAGCGTGAATCACAATATTACAATTTCGAAAAGCAAAATCTAACCTATCTCTATCTCTGACATCCCCCATAAAAAATCTTAATTTTGGAAAAATCTTATGATCTTTATATTTTTCAACTAATTTATGATGTTTTTGTTCATCACGTGAAAAAATTACTAATTTTTTGAAAATGTGATTATCAATTAGATGATTTATTAAATGTTTTCCAAAAAAACCCGTTCCACCAGTAATTAAAATTGTTTTATTTTTAAATTTTTTTGATTTTGGAATAGAATTCATTTAATTAATTTGAATGTTTTTAAGTTAAATTATAAGTTTTGTAAATATCTACTTTACAATTATAGTAAAAATTAAGAGTTAAATGAAAGTTATTTATATCCATATAGAAACTTCAAAGAGAGAATACCTTTCGCGATTACTGTCAGCTTTTTTTGCGACAAGGATGGGCTACAAAGTTTTAATAGGAGATATTCTTAGTTTTTTTGAAAAAATAAAAAATTTAAAAGGAAAAAAAGGAATTTTTCATTTTAAAGATATTGCACCATCAGATCTAAATTTTAAATTGTTTAATAATTTAAAAGAAAATAATTTTTTGATCACTTCGATTGATGAGGAGGGTGGATTAGAATATGAAAAATATCACTCAAAAGATTTTAATAGTTTTTTAACATCTCGATATTCAGCTGATACCCTGTTACTAGTAGATAAAATTTTCACGTGGGGAAAATTTGACTTTGACAGTTTAGTTGAAAATTTCCCAAAATTTAATGATAAATTTTTAAATACTGGGAATCCCAGGCTAGATTTTTGCAAAACTAAACTAGATACATTCTATGAACAATTAAATTCAAATGAAATTAAAGATGAAAAAAAACCTATATTGATTATATCAGATATTGGAAACATTATGTCATCAAAAAAATTAAGCGAGCAAATATATATTAATAGAGAGTCTCAAAAGTATCTTCATGAAATAAAAGATGAAAGAGAAGATGACCAGTTATCAATTTATTCTAATAAAATTTTGTATCTTTCAGAATTAATAAAACTTGTGAAAAATTTAACAAAAAAATTTCCTAATGAAAAATTCATATTTAGACCACACCCAACTGAAAGTAAGGATGATTGGAATAAAATTTTAGGTAATAACAAAAATCTAGAAATCATAAAAGATAAGGATGCAGCTTATTGGATAAGAAAAAGTAAATTGATGGTTCATAATTCTTGCTATACAGCTATAGATGGCGCAATTTTGAAAAAACCTATAATTTCTTTTTGTCCATCTAATTGTATTAAATCAAAAAAATATTTTACTGGTAAAATTGGAGTTCAAACTAATACAATCGAGCAAGTTAAAAAAAATGTTGAATATTTAATTAATAATCCAAAACATTTTGATGAAAATATTTTATTAAATTTTGAATTAATTAATTCAAGGTTAAATTTAGATGGCATTTCTGCACAAAAACATGCTGAAGCTTGGCATGAATTAATTGATAAAAATGAATTAGAGATAAATAGTTTTAATTTCAAATTTTTAATATTCTTTTTAAGAATTGATTATTCAATAAAATTTTTTATAAAAAAATTATTTGGGATCAAGTCAAAACAATCAACAAAATTTGATGAACTTAATTCCCAAAAAATTAAGAAAAATTTGAATTATTTTGAAAAAGTTTTTAATGATGAAAAAAAAATAAATTACAAAGTAAATAAAATAAACAAACATTTATGTTTTATAGAGGCTAAATTTTAATTTTTTGACATCTTAAAATTTATTAATAATTTTCTTAATTAAATTTTTAAAATTTATGTCGTCATATAAATAAAAATTTTCAATAGATCTTCTATATTTCCTGTATAATTCTACGTAATTACTATTATGATTAATTTTCCATGGTTTAAAATTATTAAAGTGTAAAATATTTTTTTTGTTTATTTTTTTTGAGTTAGTTTTATCTAAATAGTTCCACTTTCCATTAATATATTTCACATCTTTTTCTAAAACAAAATTGACTATAGGTTGGTCTCCCCATTTATCTTTATAAATTTTTGAATATTTGATAATTTTTTTTAAGTAATTTTTTGATTTAAATTTTTTCGTATTTATTAACAGTACACCTGAATTAAATCGTCTTGTCCTTGGTTTACCGATGTAAAGTTTTTTTTGAATTGGAATAAATGGTTCTTTTACTGCAGCTAAAGTTTTATTTAATTTAATGTTAAAAATTTTATTTATATTTCTTAATACAATCGTATCACTATCTAAATAAAGAATTTTGTTATATTTTTCTAATTGCTTGGGTATAAAATATCTAAAATAAAAACCTTTTATTTGGCCATTGATTTTATTAAAGTCTTTATCTTTAAATTTTATTAGCTTTAATTTTTTTCCAAAAAAATTCTTAAATTTTGATAAAATATTTTTATTTAATCCATGGAAAATTAAAAACACATCAATTGAATCATTGAATTCGAAAAATGATTTTATTGCAACAAATGAATGTTTCCAATAGTTTAAATCAGTGGTGAAATAAACAGCATATTTATTTTTTTTCATAAATTATATAAATACTTTATATAGATAATATAAATAGTTAATAAAAAAAATAAGTATTAATTTTGATGAAAAAAGGAAAAATTATTTATATTACTGAAACATCTTTACCAAGTAATTCA
>CACEFF010000011.1 GCA_902558815.1 uncultured Pelagibacteraceae bacterium
AGCATTTTTTTAAATATCTTAGGATATATTATATAAATATCTATGTGTTGACTATCCTATTAGTAAAGCACATAATATTAATATTAATTAGTACTAGGAGGAATAATGAAAAACAAATTACCGTTAATAATCGGTGCGATTGTTGTAATAGCGGGTCTTGTTTTCTTCATGGGCGGAGGAGACAAATCTGCAAAAAAATCAGGTAGCGATAGCGCTGAACCTATAGTAATTGCAACTCATAACTGGTCAAGCCAAGTGGTGATGGCCCATGTTATAGGTGGAATTTTCGAGACTATGGGAAACAACGTAAAATATGTGCCAGCAGACTCACAAGCTGTTTATGAGTCAATTAGAATTGGTGATGTAACATTAGCTCACGAAGTGTGGGAATCAGCTTTTGGAAAATCTTTTGATACAGCTAGAGAAAAAGGTGGTGTATTAGACTGGGGTGATCATGAAGCAAGAACAATTGAGGATATGGGTTATCCTGATTGGGCAGCTAAATATTGTCCAGGTCTACCAGACTGGAATGCTTTAAAAAGCCCAGACTGTGCTAAAGCTTTCGCAACACCAGACTCAGGTGGAAAAGGACGAATGTTAGAAGGTCCTCAAAGTTGGCATGGAGATCTAATCCCTCAGAGAATAGAGGCTCTTGGGTTAGGTGATTTATGGACTGTTAAGTTTGCTGGTGGTGCCGATGCATTATGGGCAGAACTTAAAGCAGCTGAAGCTGAAGGTAGAGGAACTATTATCTTTAACTGGACACCAAACTTTACAGATGGAAAAGGATTTACTTTTATAGATTTTCCACCGTATTACGATGGTTGCCGACCAGTTGATGGAGGTGATGGTAAATGTGGAGCTCCAGACGGTTACTTGAAAAAAGCCGTAAATGAGAACTTCCCTAAAACTCATCCTAATGCAGCAGCAATGTATAAAAAGTTATCATTTAACACTAGTCAAATTGGAGCAATGGCTGCTTTAGTTGACGAAGATAAAATGACACATGAAGATGCTGCTAAAAAATGGTTAGCTGATAACGAGAGTGTTTGGAAGAAGTGGACTAAGTAATTACTTTAACTAAAAACTACCTAAATTTAATTTCTCCCCTAGTTTTACTAGGGGAGATTTTTTTTTAAATTTGATATATTTTATTAAATAGATGAAAAATTTTTTTATATACATCATTTTAAGTTTCATAATTTCAAATACAAGTTTTGCGAAAAAATCAGGATGTACTGATGGTGATTGTAATAATGGATTTGGAACTTGGACCTATACAGATAAAACTACTTATGTTGGTCAATGGGAAAATGGATCTAAAAAAGGAAAAGGAATTGAAACTTGGCCTAATGGATATGTTTATGAAGGTCAATTTAAGGATAGTAAATGGCATGGTCAAGGGACTTTAAAATTTCCTGATGGATCTTCTTATAGTGGTAAGTGGAAAAATAATAAAATGCATGGAAAAGGGATTTTTAAATGGTCAGATGGAAAAGTGATTGAAGGGATATGGAATGAAGGGGATTATGTTAAATAGATTTAACCAATTTCCAGAAAGTCTTAGAAGCTTGATTGGATTAACAAGTTTAACATTAATAATTTTTTTTATTTTTTTTATACTTAATATTTTTTTTGGCCCCGACAAAGATGCAGAACTTAAAATTGCTGAACAAAAAAAAGTTCAAGAAAAAGCAAATGAATTGATAGCAACTTTGCCAAGAGGTGTTTTGACATTTTACAAATCAGACAAAGGTCAACAGTTATCAGCAGATGAATATAAAATGATTTGTGTTAATACAAAAATAATTACTCAAAGAGCTATTATGGGAGCTAACATAATTGATAACGATGCATTTGACTTGTATACAGCTAATGGAGGAACTACTGGAAAATATTCGGTAAAATGGGATGAAAGTAAAAATAAATGTTTTGCTGAATTTACAGTTAAACCTTTATCGGGGTCTTCAAAATCAGTTACTGTTAAAGGTGAAGCTTTAGGCTTTTTAAAAACCAGCATTGACACAAGGGTATATTTTATCAAGAATTTTTAATGGAATATTTATTAGTAATAATAGTATAAATATATAAAATATAATTATGACATCAACACCAGTAATAAAATGTGAGTCAGTTTATAAAATATTTGGAGCTAATGCTGAAAAAATGCTTCAAAATTCAAATGGCAATGTTGATGCAAAAAAATTTCAGGACTCTGGCTGTATAGTTGGTGTTAACAATGCTTCGTTTGAAGTTTCAAAAGGAGAGATGTTAGTTGTAATGGGCTTGTCTGGCTCTGGCAAATCAACTCTACTTAGATGTATTTCAAGATTAACTGACGCAACAGGTGGAAAGATTTATATTGAAGGTCAAGATTTGTTAGCCATGAATGATAAGCAATTGATAGAGTTGAGAAGAAGTAAAATGGGTATGGTTTTTCAAAGTTTTGCATTACTTCCTCATAAAACAGTTTTAGAAAATATTGCGTTTCCACTCCAAATCAAAGGAGGTGAAACTGATGACAGTATAATAAAAGCTATGGAAATGGTCGAATTAGTAGGCTTAAAAGGAAGAGAAAACTATTTTCCTAGAGAATTATCTGGAGGCCAACAACAAAGAGTTGGAATTGCTCGATCATTAGCTGTTGAACCAGACATTTGGTTCTTAGATGAACCTTTTTCTGCTTTAGACCCGCTTATAAGAAAAGAAATGCAAGATGAATTTTTAAGACTCCAAGGTGTTTTAAATAAGACAATTCTTTTTATTACTCATGACTTCGATGAAGCGTTAAGACTTGCCGATAGAATAGCCATTATGAAAGATGGTTTAATTGAACAATTGGACACTCCGGCAAATATTGTTTTAAATCCAAAAACTGAATATGTAAGAAAATTTACAGAAGAAGTGCCGAGAGAAAAGGTATTAAAGATTGAAGCAATAATGGATAATTCAATAAATGAAAAAAATTCCAATATAATTAGTGTTTCTAAAGATGCAATTATTGAAACAGTAGCAGAAAAAATATTGAGCCAAGAAAATTCAGTAAATGTTTTAGATGGTAACAACAATATAGTCGGAAGTGTTAAACCATCAAAGATAATTCAAACTGTTTTTAGAACTGGAAAAGAAAAATAATGATACTTTATGGAAGTAATTAGGAAATACCCAAAAGCTATTCAATGGATTTTTCTATTGATTATTTTTTTCGGTCTATGCTTTGCTATTCAAATACCTGAAGGGTATGAATTTGCCAAAGCTGGAACTGAATTTATTGATAAAGATAAGCTAGATCAAACTAAGTACAGTGTTTTTTGGAGATTACCTGCTTTTATTGCTTGGATGCCAGGATGGATAAATGACTCTGTATATTTTTTATTAAACGAGTGGTTTCCAATTGAATACTTTGATTCAAGTATTCAAGAAACAAAATCTCGACCTTTGGTTCTTCATATAACAAGATTAATTTCTAGTTCTATGCTTTTTTTAATTCAGTTTATTCGTGAAATTTTAATTGGCGGTGTTGATACTATAGTTGCTTTTACGAGCTGGGATTTTTTAAGTGCTAATCCTTGGGCTAAGTTACCAGGTTTGCCTTGGACAATTGTTGCTGGTGGAGCAATATTACTAGGACATAAACTTAGTGGTAAAAATTTAGCGATATTCGCTGCTATAACTATGATATTTATTTCTGCTTTCGGTCAATGGAAGCCATCAATGCAAACTTTATCATTTGTATTAGTTGCGGCACCAATATCTTTCGCCTTAGGTCTTGGATTTGGAGTTTGGGCATACAGAAGCAAAAGAGTAGAAAATTTTTTAAACCCACTTTTGAATGTTGCGCAAACTATGCCACACTATTCTTATCTTGTTCCAATAATGGTTTTATTTGGAATTGGAGACCATGCTGGTGCAATAGCAACAATTATTTTTGCAACACCTCCAATGGTCAGACTAACTTTACTGGGTCTCAGAAAAGTATCTCCGGAAGTTATTGAGGCAGGTAAGATGAGTGGTTGCACAGATTACCAATTATTATCTGAAGTTTTGATCCCTACAGCAAGAAGGGATATATTAATAGGTGTTAATCAAGTCATAATGCAATGTTTAGCAATGGCTGTAATAGCATCTTTTATAGGTGCCAAAGGTCTTGGTTGGAATTTGCTACTCGCATTAAATCAATTAAGAATTGGCTTAGCACTTGAAGCAGGAGTTTGTATTACTTTAATAGCTGTTTTATTAGATAAGCTTTCACTAGCATGGGCAAATAAACAAAAAAATTATTTTGAAAATCCCACAGATTTTGAGAAAAATAAGTACCTTTACATATTTGGAGGAGTGGTTGTACTAGGATATATATTCTCTTTTATTGGCACTTTCCTTTTTAAAGAAGGATTTAACTATTTTTTTATTGTCCCACACAACAAAGGTATTTCAACTGAAGCTTTCTGGAATGCAGGAGTAGATTGGGTTTTAGCTAATTTTTTTGATACTCTTAAAATTTTTAATACTTGGTTGATAGTAGATGTATTAATACCAATGAAAAATGCATTTTTAAGAATGCCTATAGTAGCCACATTTGTTTTATTTATGGGAGCTGGTTACATAATTGGTGGAATTAGATCCGCATTAATTGTTGGAAGCTTTACTCTATTCATAGCTTTAACAGAGTGGTGGGATAGAGCATTAATAACAATGTACATGGCAACATTTGGTGTAATTGTTTCTGGAATTCTTGGAATAACAATTGGTACTTTAAGTGCTCAAAATAAAACTAGTTCAAGAATAGCAATAGGTGTCTGTGATACTCTCCAAACATTCCCATCTTTTGTTTATTTAATTCCAGTTATTATGCTTTTTGGTGTAACAGATACATCTGTTTTAATCGCAGTTGTAGTTTATGCCACAATCCCCGCAACAAGATATACTATTGAAGGATTAAGAAGTGTTCCTTCTGCTTTGCATGATGCTGGCTCTATGTCAGGTGTAAATAGATTACAAAGATGGCTAAAAATAGAGTTACCACTTGCCTTTCCTCATATGATGTTAGGAATAAATCAAACAGTTGTATTTGCTTTATTCATGGTAATCATTGGTGCAATGATTGGTACTACAGATTTAGGACAATATATTTTAAAAGCTTTATCTGATAGACAAGGTACAGGCAATGGTTTGATGCTTGGTTTGTGTGTTGCTTTTATAGGTTTAGCAGTTGATAATTTAATAAGAACTTGGGCAGAACAAAGAAAAAAGCTACTTGGTCTTGACTAATAAATGAAAAAATTTATCATTTCTATCGATCAAGGAACCACCTCAAGTAGAGCAATTTTATTTAATTTAAAAGGTCAATCAGTATATGTCTCACAAACTGAATTTAATCAGTATTTTCCAAAAGATGGTTGGGTTGAGCATAGTCCCGATGAAATATGGAAGACCACATTAAAAGTTTTAAAAGATGTAATTAAAAAAAGCAAAGCATTAAAAGGAAAAATTTTAACAATAGGAATTACAAACCAAAGAGAGACAACTATATTGTGGGATAAAACTACAGGTAAAGCAGTTTATAATGCTATAGTTTGGCAAGATAGAAGATCATCTGAATATTGTAAAAAGTTAATAAGACAAAAAAAGGAAACTATTATTTACAATAAAACTGGATTACTAATTGATGCATATTTTTCAGCAACAAAAATAAAATGGATAATTGACAATGTACCAAAGGCTAGAGAATTAATCAAAAAGAAAAGATTATTATTTGGCACAGTAGATTGTTTTCTTTTATGGAAATTAACTAATGGTGCTGATCATGCTACTGACGCAACTAACGCAAGTAGAACAATGCTTTATAATATTTCCACAAATGAATGGGATAAACAAATATTAAAGATGTTAAAGATACCTCGAGAAATCTTACCTATTGTTAAAGATTGTTCAGCTGACTTTGGCCATACAGATCCTAGCCTTACAGGGTCATCTTATCCAATCACAGGAATAGTAGGTGATCAACAATCAGCAACTATTGGACAATGTTGTTTTGAGCCTGGATCTCTCAAAAGTACTTACGGCACAGGAGCGTTTGTTCTTTTGAACACAGGAAATAAAAAAGTTTATTCTAAGAATAGACTTTTAACTACTATTGGTTATAGAATTAATGGAAAAACTACTTATGCATTAGAAGGTTCGATTTTTATAGCAGGAGCAGGTGTTCAGTGGTTAAGAGATAAAATAAAATTTATAAAAAAAGCATCTGATACTGAAAAAATAATAAAATCTCTTAAGTCAAATAATGGTATTTATTTAGTTCCAGCATTTACGGGACTCGGAGCTCCTTATTGGGCTGTTAATGCAAGAGGAACACTTTCAGGTTTAACAAGAGACACAGGACCAAAAGAAATTGTAAGAGCCACAGTAGAATCTGTTGCTTATCAAACACATGATTTATTTGAAGCAATGAAAAATGACGGTTTAAAGCCAAAGATAATCAAAGTAGACGGGGGAATGGTTAAAAATAATTGGTTTTCACAATTTTTATCTGATGTTGTAGATATAAAAGTATTGAGACCAAAAGTTGATGAAACTACTGCTCTGGGCGCCGCATTTATGGCAGGTCTTCAAATTGGAGTTTACAAATCTCTCAAAGACATATCTAAAAATTGGCAGGTTGATAAAAGTTTTTATCCTAAAATGAAATTTTCTGAGAGAAAAAAACTTATAAATGGATGGAATAAAGCTATTAAAAAAACATTATCATAATTATTCAATTAGAAATTGAAAACTGTCCCATAAATCAAATTTTTTTTTGACATACACTCTTCGATCTAGTTTAATTATTTATCTAAGAATAAATAATAATAACAAAAACGGGGGAAACAATGATTAAGACATTAAAAACTGTTCTTGCTGTTGCTGTTACATTTTCAATCGTAACTATTTCTAGTGCATCTGCAAATGCAATTAAGAAATGGTCTGACGGTGAGTTTAGTCTTTCTGTTTTATCTGCTAAAGATAGAGAGAAAGAGCTAAAGTGGTTTCAAGATGCTGCTAAGCCATTCAAAGGGATGACTTTAAAAGTTGTATCTGAAGGTATTCCAACTCACGTGTACGAGTCTAAGACTCTTACAAAAGCGTTTGAAGAAATAACAGGAATTAAAGTACAACACCAAATCATAGGAGAAGGTGATGTAGTAATGGCTGTTCAAACACAAATGCAAACTAACGTAAGTATTTACGATGCGTATGTTAATGACTCAGACTTAATTGGTACGCACGCGCGTATGCAACAAGCTGTTAATTTAACTGACTGGATGAAAGGCGAAGGTAAAGCTGTTACTAATCCATATTTGGATTTAGATGATTTCATAGGGCTTCAATTTACTACAGGTCCAGATGGAAATCTTTACCAACTACCAGACCAACAATTTGCTAACCTTTATTGGTTCAGAAAAGACTGGTTTGATAGACCTGAAATTCAAAAACAATTTAAAGCTAAATATGGTTATGAATTAGGTGTACCATTAAACTGGTCTGCTTATGAAGACATTGCTAAATTCTTTTCAGAAGATGTGAAGACGATAGATGGTGTTAATATTTATGGTCATATGGACTACGGTAAAAGAGCTCCTGACTTAGGTTGGAGAATGACTGATGCATGGTTATCAATGGCTGGTGCAGGAAGTAAAGGTCTACCTAATGGAGTACCTGTAGATGAGTGGGGAATTAGAATGGAGCCAGGTTCTTGTAACCCAGTTGGTGCTAACGTATCAAGAGGTGGAGCTACTAATGGCCCTGCTGCAGTATACGCAATTAGAAAATGGGATGAATGGTTAAGAGCTTATGCACCTCCGGGAGCAGCGGCTATGGACTTTTATCAGTCTTTACCATCTCTTTCTTCAGGAAATGTTGCTCAGCAAATTTTCTGGTACACAGCTTTCACAGCTTCTTTAGTAGGAAAAGATCCTAATAATAAAGTAGTTGATGCAAACGGTATGCCTTTATGGAGAATGGGCCCATCACCTAAAGGACCTTATTGGGAAGAAGGTATGAAGCTTGGATATCAAGACGTTGGATCATGGACTTTGTTTAAGTCTACTGATGTTGAGAGAAGAAAAGCTGCATGGTTGTACGCTCAATTTGCAGTTTCAAAAACTGTATCTCTTAAAAAAGCTGATGTTGGTTTAACTTTCGTAAGAAAAAGTACTGTTAACCACAAACACTTCACTAAGAGAGCACCTGAATTAGGTGGACTTATTGAGTTCTATAGGTCAGACAACAGAAATGTATGGTCTCCGACAGGTATCAATGTTCCAGATTATCCGAAGCTAGCACAATTATGGTGGCAGCATATCGGAGAAGTTAACTCTGGTACATTTACACCACAACAAACTATGGATCGTCTTGCAGATGAGATGGACTTAGTTATGTCTCGTATGGAAGCAGCTGACAAAGCTAGTAACGCGTACGGTGGATGTGGACCAAGACTTAATAAACCAAAAGAAGCTTCTTTTTGGTTAAATAAAGCTGGCTCACCAAAAGCCAAAGTTAACGAGAAACCACAAGGTAAAACCATAGCATATAAAGACGCTTGGAAATAACCCTAGGTTAATTTAAATTTAAAAAGGGGCATTTATTGCCCCTTTTTTTTAAAGCTAAATTACAAATAATAAATATGAGTTTAGAATTAAAAAATGTTGAAAAAAAAGTAGGAATAGAAACTCATATATATTCAACTAATCTAAAATTAGAAAAAAACACCATTAATGTTCTATTAGGTTCCACACTTGCAGGCAAAACAACTCTTATGCAAATTATGGCTGGTCTAGACAAACCTACATCAGGTGAAATTTGGTTTAATGGTGAAAATGTTACTGGCAAAGAAGTTCAAAAAAGAAATGTTTCTATGGTTTACCAACAATTTATCAATTATCCAAACTTTACTGTTTTTGAAAATATTGCTTCACCTTTAAAAATCACTGGTGTGAAAACTGATCAAATTAAAGAAAGAGTAGGAAAAGTTGCTGAGCTCTTAAAATTATCAGCTATGTTAAATAAAAAACCTGATGAATTATCTGGAGGACAGCAACAGAGAACTGCCTTAGCAAGAGCACTAGTAAAAGATTCAGATTTAATATTACTAGATGAACCATTAGCTAATTTAGATTTTAAACTTCGTGAAGAGCTAAGAGAAGAATTACCTAAACTTTTTGAAGATAGAGATTGTATTGTCGTATATGCAACAACAGAACCCTTGGATGCATTAATGATAGGTGGAAATACTGCAACATTATTAGAAGGAAATGTTATTCAGTATGGAAAAACTTTAAATGTTTACAATAAACCTGAAAATTTAACTTCAGCTAAAGTATTTAGTGACCCTCCAATGAACATAGCTGAAATAATCAAAAGTGGAGAAATATTTAAAATAAAAGATAATAACGTTCAGTGGAAGTCAAACTTAAAAATCAAAGATGGAGACTATAAAATAGGTATAAGACCACACAATATAACCACATACAAAGAAGGAAATAATTCAGTTGAAATTAATGGAAAAGTTTTGATTACCGAATTAAGTGGGTCAGAAAGTTTAATTCATTTTACTAACGGAAAACTTAACTGGGTTTCGTTATCAAACGGTATTCAACAAAAAAATATTGGTGAGATTACAAAATTATTTATGAATGTAGATGAATTTTTGTATTTTGATTCAAATAACAGATTGGTAGCTAATGGCTAAAATTACATTAAAAGATCTAAGTCATAGCTATTTAACAAAACAAAGTAGTGATGCAGACTGGGCATTGAAGGGAGTTGATATTAATTGGGAAGATGGAGGAGCTTACGCATTACTAGGCCCTTCTGGTTGTGGAAAGACAACATTATTAAATATTATTTCAGGTTTATTAAAACCAACTAAAGGTGAAATTTTATTTGACGATAGGGATGTAACGGCTTTAAACCCAGTTGAGAGAGATATTGCACAAATATTTCAGTTTCCAGTTATATATGACACAATGAGTGTTTACGACAATTTAGCTTTCCCACTTAAAAATAGAGGCCTTTCTAAAACAGAAATTGATGCAAAAGTAAAAGAAATTGGAGAAATGTTAGAACTTACATCAACTCTAAATAATAAAGCTGCTGGTTTAACAGCAGATGGAAAACAAAAAATTTCTTTAGGAAGAGGATTAGTGAGATCAGATGTGAATGTTATTATGTTTGATGAACCTCTAACGGTTATTGATCCTCATTTAAAATGGGTTTTAAGGTCAAAATTAAAAGAATTACACCAAAAAATTAATCGGACTATGATTTATGTTACCCACGATCAAATTGAAGCCTTAACTTTTGCAGATCAAGTAGTAGTTATGCATGAAGGGCAAATTGTTCAAACAGGTACTCCTGTAGAATTATTTGAAAAACCAAAACATACTTTTGTAGGACATTTTATTGGTTCACCAGGTATGAATATTCTTCCTTGTGAAATTGAAAATGGCCAAATTAATTTTGAAGGAAAGATATTACCTAATAATACAAGTATTAAAAAATTAAATTTTAGCAAAACTCAAGTAGGTATAAGGCCAGAATTTATTAATTTTTCTGATGAGGGAATTGAAGTAAAGATTAAAAGGGTTAGTAATACAGGTAGACATAAAGTAATTGATACCGAGTGTAGTAGTGGAATTATTAAAATTTTAACTAATGCTTCTGCAGAAATACCAAGTGATAACGCACATATAACTTTTGATCAAAAATATACTTATGTATATGGAGATGATTGGATAATTGAATAATGAACAAAACACCTAATCAAAAAGCCTGGTTATTTGTAATTCCTGTATTTGCACTTGTTGCGTTTAACGCTGTAGTGCCATTAATGACTGTTGTTAACTATTCCTTTCAAGAAACTTTTGGAAGTAA
Source organism: uncultured Pelagibacteraceae bacterium (assembly GCA_902558815.1). Classification (GTDB taxonomy): domain Bacteria; phylum Pseudomonadota; class Alphaproteobacteria; order Pelagibacterales; family Pelagibacteraceae; genus Pelagibacter. The sequence continues at coordinate 10,912 of CACEFF010000011.1, forward strand.
CGTTTTTCAATGGGAAGGCACAAGATGGTTCAAAGAAATTTTACATTCTGAAAGATTTCATGCATCTCTAGGTCGACAATTTATATTCACTTTTATAATTCTTCTAATACAGTTACCTCTAGGTATAGCTATTGCTTTAACTATGCCTAAAAAGGGTTGGGGTGTTCCTGTTTGTTTAATTTTAATGTCAATGCCGTTATTAATTCCTTGGAATGTAGTAGGAGCTATGTGGAATATTTTTGCTCTTCCCGACATAGGTTTTCTTGGAAATTCTTTAAATTCACTTGGTTTTGATTATAATTTTACTCAACAAAGTGGAGATGCTTGGTTCACAACTATTCTTATGGACGTTTGGCATTGGACTTCTTTAGTTGTTCTTTTATCTTACGCAGGTTTAAATTCAATTCAGCCAGCATACTATCAAGCTGCAGAAATAGATGGTGCTAGTAGATGGGATATCTTTAGATATATAGAATTACCTAAAATGAAAAAAGTTTTAACTTTAGCTATACTTTTAAGGTTTATGGATAGCTTTATGATCTATACAGAACCTTTTGTTTTAACAGGAGGTGGACCTGGTAATGCAACAAATTTTCTATCGTTAGATTTAGTAAAAATGGCTTTAGGTCAATTTGATCTTGGACCTGCAGCTGCTATGTCTCTTATCTATTTTTTAATTGTACTTTTAATGTGTTGGGTTTTTTATAGCTTAATGATGAAAGATGAGGGCAGAACATGAAAAAAATAAAATGGGTGGTACCAACATTCTACATAATTTTTTTAATGTTACCTATTTATTGGTTGCTAAATATGTCATTTAAATCAACCACTGAAATTATAAATGTTTATTCATTGTGGCCACAAGATTTTACTTTAGATAATTATAAAACAATATTTACAGATAGCACCTGGTATATGGGTTATGTAAATTCTATTACGTACACAGTTTTTAACACTATAATTTCTGTGTCCGCAGCACTGCCTGCTGCGTATGCCTTTTCAAGATATAAATTTTTAGGAGATAAACATTTATTTTTCTGGCTTTTGACAAACAGAATGGCTCCCCCAGCTGTTTTTGCTTTACCTTTCTTTCAATTTTACTCATCAGTAAATTTATTTGATACACATATTGCTATTGCGCTATCTCATTGTCTCTTTAATATTCCTCTTGCTGTTTGGATATTGGAAGGCTTCATGTCTGCTGTTCCTAAAGAATTAGATGAAACTGCATATGTTGATGGGTATTCTTTTCCTAAATTTTTCTTTAAAATTTTTATTCCTACAATAGCTGCTGGAATAGGTATTACTATGTTTTTTTGTTTTATGTTTTCTTGGGTTGAATTATTGTTGGCAAAAACTCTAACTGCTACAATAGCTAAACCAATTGCAGCTATAATGACAAGAACCTCTAGCACATCAGGTTACGAGCTTGGTTTATTAGCAGCAGCTGGAAGCTTAACTATTTTACCTGGAGCAGTAGTAATTTATTTTGTAAGAAATTATATTGCTAAAGGGTTTGCAATGGGGAGAGTATGATTTTTACAAATCTGTATGCATCTGGCTGGTCTTCAGTTGGTAAACCTAAAGAAAAAGGTCTTTTTGATTTTGATTTTATAACATGGATGGCTTGGACTTGGCCTACAGCAAGTTTTTTTATTTTCATAGCCCTTTGTATTACAATTATGTATTTATGGGAAAAAAAGGCTCCAGGTGGAAGCCCTAGAAAAGGAATATTAACATTAAACACTACAAGAGGTGATAGATTATTTGTTTCACTCCTTAGTGCAGCCTTCATTCATCTGGCTTGGTTAGGTCTTACAGATTTTAGTCTTTGGTTTGCAACAATAATTTCATTTGTATTTGCAGTTTTTGTTTTTAAATTTGTCTAATTTATGAAAAAAATTATTATAATTGGTGCTGGTGCAATGGGTTCAGCTTTTTCTATTCCCTGTGCAGATAAATTACATGAAGTTTTTTTAGTTGGTTCCTTTCTAGAAGATAAACTCATAGATGAAATTAATGAGTCAAATAACTATCACCCTGTTTTAAAATGCCAACTTCCAAAAAAAGTTAATGTAATCAAGTTTTCAGAATTTAATGACCAAATAAACAAAAATATTGATTTATTAGTTATTGGTGTAAGTTCAAAAGGTATTGACTGGATAGGAGAAGAAATATCTAAATTTTACAGTGATAAAACTAATATTCTTTTATTAACTAAGGGCCTAACTATTATTAATAATCAGTTTGAAACTTTAGCAGAGAAATTAAAAAAGATTTTAAATCAAAAAGGTATTAACAATCCAAAAATATCTGCAGTAGGAGGACCATGTCTTGCAAATGGGCTAGCTAATAGAATAAATAGCAGTGTAGTTCTTGCTAATGAGAATATAAATTTAGTTAAAGAAATTGGTAAATTAATTTCAACGGAATATTATTCAACTGAATATTCAGATGACATTATTGGAGTTGAAGTTTGTGCTGCCTCAAAAAATATTTATTCTATGCTAATTGGAGCCTCTGAGGGATTAAGTAGTAAATCTTTAAGTGATGAAATAAAGAATAAGTATTATCTTAATACCGCTGCATCTTTAGCTTACAAAGCGGTCTCAGAAATGAAAAATTTAACAAAAAAATTGAATGGCAAGCCAGAAACAGCATATGGGCTTGCTGGGTTAGGTGATCTTTATGTTAGTTCAGCTGGTGGAAGAAACAGTAAGATGGGATATTATTTAGGCCAGGGACATCTTTTTAAAGAGGCTAAAGAAAAATTTATGAAAGATGTTACAGTTGAAGGAGCTGATCTAGCTTTAGCTATTGGTCCAAAAATTTTAAAAGAATTTGATATAAATGAATTTCCATTATTATTAAGTGTTATTGGATGTATATATAAAAATGAAAAATTAGAAATTAGTTGGTAATTTTAAAATAATCCCTCAATCTCACCTTTTTTATTTAATTTAATCTTGTCAGCTGCAGGAACTTTGGGTAATCCAGGCATTGTCATTATTGATCCACAAACTACAACAATAAATTCAGCACCAGATGATAATCTCACCTCTCTAATTGGAATTTCATGGTTTGATGGAGCCCCTTTAAGTTTTGGATCAGTTGAAAAACTATATTGAGTTTTAGCTATACATACTGGTAAATGCCCATATCCGTTATTTTCATAAATTCTTAGTTGTTCTTTTACATCTTCACTGGCTGTAATTCTATCAGCTCCATAAATTTCTTTCGCAATTAAATCAATCTTTTTCCATAATTTTAAATTATCTTTATATAAAAAATTAAATTTATTTATTTTTTTTTTATCTTTACATATTTTCACAACTTTTTTTGCAAGATCTGTTGTACCTTTTCCACCTTTAGCCCAATGTTTACATTCACTTACCTCAACTTTCATATCTTTACAAAAGTCTAAAACTGTCTTTACCTCTCTTTTTGTATCCAGTGCAAAATGATTTATTGCTACAATAGGTTCTAATCCAAATTTTTTTATATTCTTTATATGCCTTTCTAGGTTAACAAGACCCTTTTTTAATGAATTAATATTTTCTTTTTTTAGGTCTCCTTTTTCTACACCTCCATGCATTTTCAAAGCTCTAATTGTTGCAACAATAACTACGCAACGAGGTTTAAGACCTGCTTTTCTACATTTAATATCTAAAAATTTTTCTGCACCAAGATCAGCACCAAAACCTGCTTCAGTTACTACGTAGTCAGATAATTTGAGTGCACTTTTAGTTGCAATAACTGAGTTACATCCATGCGCAATGTTTGCAAACGGACCTCCATGAATTATAGCAGGATTATTTTCTAAACTTTGAGTTACATTGGGTCTTATTGCTTCTTTTAGTAAAACAGTCATTGGACCATTAGCGTTAAGATCTCTTGCATAAAGAGGATTTCCCTCTTTATTATATGCAATTGTGATATTACCAATTCTTTTTTCTAAATCTTTTAAGTCATTAGAAAGACAAAAAATTGCCATCACCTCTGATGCAACTGTAATATCAAAGCCGTCAACTCTCTTAAAATCTTTAGCAACCCCATTAGTATTAATATCTATAAATCTTAATGCACGATCATTCATATCCATCACGCGCTTCCAAACAATTCTATTTTCATCTATATTTAATTTGTTCCCCCAATATATATGATTATCAATCATTGCTGACAACAAGTTGTGAGCTGATGTGATAGCATGAAAGTCACCTGTAAAATGTAAATTTATTTGTTCCATCGGAACAACCTGAGCATAGCCACCTCCAGCAGCACCACCTTTCATTCCAAATGAGGGACCTAAACTAGGCTCTCTCAAACAAACAATTGATTTTTTTCCAATCTTATTTAAACCATCATTTAAACCAACAGATGTCGTTGTCTTGCCCTCTCCAGCTGGTGTAGGGGTTATAGCTGTCACTAAAATTAAATTACCGTCTTTTTTTTTCTTAAGTTTATCTAAAAATTCAAAATTTATTTTAGCAATATGTCTACCCATTGGACTAAATGCACTACTTTTATCAGGAACGTTAATCTTAGCTAGAATTTTATTAATTGGCTTCATTTTAGCTTTTCGAGCTATTTCAATATCTGATTTGATTTTGGCCATAGTAATTTTTATTTAATAAAATCGCCTGATTAGTATCTCTTTTTAATAGCTTTGGAAATATCTAAAAATTATATATAAAAAAAATATGAACTATTTATATTCATTATTATAAAATTTATTCATGCAAAAATATTCAATTTTTAGCCTAATCAAGAATGCTTTTTCTAATCATGAAAAATGGGATCTGGCATGGAAAGACCCTATTCCAAAGAAAGAATATGATGTTGTTATAATTGGGGGTGGAGGTCATGGTTTAGCAACTGCATATTATCTAGCAAAAGAGCATAATATAACCAATGTTGCTATCATTGAAAAAGGTTGGATAGGTGGAGGAAACGTCGGCCGTAATACAACAATAATAAGATCAAATTACATGCATGACGATAATGCATTATTTAGCGAATTTGGGATGAAACTTTGGAGAAAGATGAGTCAGGATTTAAATTATAATGTGATGTTTTCACCAAGGGGAATTATCAACCTTGCACATTCAGATGCACAGATGAATGTTTATGCAAGAAGAGGAAATTCAATGAGATTAAATGGTATTGATGCGGAATTATTAAACAGAGAACAGGTAAGAGAAATCATTCCTATGGCAGATTTTTCTGAGAATGTCAGATTTCCAATTTTCGGTGGATTAATGCAGCCTAGTGCAGGAACAGCAAGACACGATGCAGTGGCATGGGGTTATGCAAGACAAGCAGATTCAATGGGAGTTGATATAATTCAAAATTGTGAAGTAACAGGCTTTGATGTTTCAGGTGGAAAAATAAAAGGTGTTAGAACTTCACGTGGAGATATAAAAACAAAAAAAATAGGATTATGTGTTGCAGGCAGTACAAATATTCTTGCTGAAAAATTGAATATGACATTACCAATTGAAACACATCTTTTACAAGCATGTGTTTCTGAACCAGTAAAACCAGTTTTAGACAGAGTTGTAACTTTTGGTGCAGGACATTTTTATATAAGTCAATCAGATAAAGGTGAAATGGTAATGGGTGGTGATCTAGATGGTTATAATAGCTATGCTCAAAGAGGAAACCTCCCAACGTTACAGCATGTATTAACAGAGGGAATTGCAATGATGCCGTTCTTAAGTAAATTAAAAATGCTCAGAACTTGGGGTGGAATAATGGATATGTCGATGGATGGTTCACCTATTATCGATAAAACTCATATTGAAGGTTTGTATTTAAATTGCGGTTGGTGTTATGGTGGATTTAAAGCTACACCAGCATCTGGCTGGACATTTGCACATACTATTGCACAAGATAGAGTTCACGAATTAAATGCAGGATACAATTTAAATAGATTTAATACAGGTCACTTATTAGACGAAAAGGGACTTGGTACAAAAACTTGGATTTCATAAATGCTTCATATTAAATGTCCACATTGTGGAATGAGATCACAAAATGAATTCTCTTATGGAGGAGATGCTAGTGTCAAAAGACCTGAATTAGGAAAAGAAATATCAAATCAAGACTGGGATAGTTTTGTTTATAATAGAAAAAGTTTAAGAGGGAAACACTGGGAGTTGTGGCAACATTTATCAGGTTGTCGACAATGGATAAAAGTTGAAAGGGATACAGCAACTCATGAAATTTTTAACACACTTAAAGCTAATGAGGAAATTTTATAATGACACAAAGCTTTAGATTAGAAAATGTTGGACTAATCAATAGAGAAAAAAAACTTTCATTTAAATTTAATGGTAAATCTTATTATGGTTTTGAAGGTGACACCTTAGCTTCAGCATTAATAGCAAATGGGGTCCATTTAATCGGTAGAAGTTTTAAATATCATAGACCAAGAGGATTTTTCGGAGCAGGTGTAGATGAACCCTATGCTATTGTTCAATTGTATAGAAATGGCGAAACTGAACCAAATATTAAGGCTACAGAACAAGAACTTTTTGAAGGATTAGAAGCAACAAGTGTAAATTGTTGGCCAAGTGTTAACTTTGATATCGGAGCGATAAACAACTTTTTAAGAATATTTCTTCCAGCTGGATTTTATTACAAAACATTTATGTGGCCAAAAAGTTTTTGGTATAAAGTTTATGAACCTTTTATCAGAAAAGCAGCAGGTCTTGGTATTGCATCAATTAAACATGACAAAGAAAGATATGAACATAAATATGAATATTGTGACTTATTAATTGCTGGTTCAGGACCATCAGGTTTAGCAAGTGCATATGCTGCAGCGAAAAATGGAGCACGAGTAATTTTAGCTGAAGATAAAGCTAGATTTGGTGGAACTCTTCTTACAAGTGAAGTTAATATTGGAAACAAGTCAGGTAAGGAGTGGGCTGAAGGAATTATTGCTGAACTTAAAGAAATGCCTAACGTAACTGTTAAAAATAGATCACAAGTTTTTGGTTATTATGATCATAACATGTTGGTTATGTCTGAAAGAATTAGTGATCATTTGCCAAAAACAAAAAAATTTCATCCAAAACAAAAACTTTGGTACATTAGAGCAAAAGAAGTTTTAATTTCATCTGGATCAATAGAAAGACCCTTGGTTTTTGGAAATAATGATACGCCAGGTGTAATGCTTTCATCAGCAGCAAAAGAATACCTTAAAGTTTATGGAGTATTAGTTGGAAGAAACCCTTTAATATTTACTAACAATGATAGTGGATATGAAACAGCAATTGAATTTAAAAAGAACGGTGTAGATCCAGTGATTTTAGACACAAGAAAAGATCCTCAGTCTGAAATTGTGGATGAAGCAAAAAATTTAGGAATTAATATTAAATTTTCTTATGTAGTAGTAGCTGCTCAAGGCTACAAAAAAGTAAAATCAGCTGATATTGCAAAAATTTCAGAGGATAAAGAGCGACTTGGATCAGTAGAAAATATTAAGTGCGACTGTATTTGCGTTTCTGGTTTTTGGACACCAACAATTCACTTAGCTTCACAATCTGGAAATAAAACAAAGTTTAATGAAGATATTGATGCATTTGTTCCAGGATTATCAAAACAAAATGAAACAACTTTAGGTGCTGCAAATGGGTGTTATACCTTAAATGAAACACTAAAGACTTCTTTTCAAACTGCCCATGAACTTTCAAAAAAAATTACAAATAATGATAAAAAAATTTCTTTTCCAAATGTTGTTGAAAAAAAATCAACAATACATGATAAGTTTTGGTGTGTGCCATTACCTAAGGGAAAGAATTATAAGAGGTTTTTAGATTTTCAAAATGATGTAGCGGTCTCTGATATTGAAATTGCATTAAAGGAAGGTTATCGATCAATTGAACATGTAAAAAGATACACAACCCTTGGAATGGCAACTGATCAAGGTAAAACAAGCAACTTAAATGGCTTACAATTAGTATCGAGGATTGAAAATAAAGTAGTACCAAATGTCGGTCACACAACTTTTAGACCTCCCTATACACCAGTTTCAATAGGTGCGATTGTTGGAAGAGAAGTAGGAAAACATTCAAAACCAACAAGGAAATCTCCAATGCATAAATGGCATGAACAAAATAATGCGATATTTGTTGATGCGGGTGTATGGTTGAGACCTCGATATTACAAACAAGGAAATGAAAATTTATTTGAAGGATCAAAAAGAGAAGCAAAAAATGTTAGAACAAATGTAGGTGTATGTGATGTAACTACATTAGGTAAAATAGACATTAAAGGACCAGATGCGGCAGAACTACTTAATAGAGTTTATACAAATGCATGGCTTAAATTACCAGTGGGTAAAGCAAGATATGGGGTGATGTTAAGAGAGGATGGAATTGTTATGGATGATGGAACAACTACAAGAATTTCAGAAAATCATTATCATATGACAACTACCACTGCTCAAGCTGCAAACGTTCTTTCACATTTAGAATATTACTTGCAATTAGTTTGGCCAGAATTAAATGTAAATGTAGTTTCAACAACAGAACAATGGGCAGGTGCAGCAGTAGCAGGGCCTAAATCTAGAGATTTATTACAAAAATTATTCCCAAAATCTGATGTTTCAAATGAAGGGTTGCCTTTTATGGGCTTCATTGAAGGAGACTTATTTGGTGTAAAAGCTAGAATTTTTAGAATTTCTTTCTCTGGTGAGCTTGCATATGAAGTGAATGTTGAGTCTGATAATGGAAATTTTATGTGGGAAAAAATTATGGAAGTTGGGCAAGAATTTAAAATCCAGCCATATGGAACCGAGGCGTTATCAACTCTTAGAATTGAAATGGGTCACGTTGCAGGATCTGAGCTAGATGGAAGAACAATTCCTTATGATAATTCTCTTGAAGGTTTATTAAGTAAAAAGAAAGATTTTATTGGCAAAAGATCTTTAAATAGAGAAGCATTTATAGCTGAAGATAGACAAAAAATTGTTGGAGTTGTTCCTTTAGATAAAAAAACAAGTATTCCAGAAGGGTCACATTTAGTTAAAGACTCGAACGCAACATTGCCAAATCCAAAATTAGGTTACATCTCAGCTTCATGTTGGAGTGTTGAACATGATAATCCATTTTCTCTAGCAATACTAAAGAATGGGAAAAATATGATTGGTGAAAAGTTATTTGTAATGTCGCCACTAAAAAATAAAGTAATTCCAGTTGAGATTGTTTCTTCTCACTATGTTGATCCAAAAGGTGAAAGAGTTAGATCATGAGTTTAATATCAGCTTTAGCAAATGTTCATTCAATAGGTCAATTTGGCGATCATGAAGGTAAAAATGATAAAAATCTTTTAAAAATTTCTGAAATAAAAAACTTACTTATAATTCAAATAGTTCAGTATAAAAATTCTACAGTTTCATTTGAAACTATTGACATTGATGGTTTAAAATTAAAAGATAAGCCATTAAGTATATCAAATAATAATGATACACGAATTTTATGGAACAGTCCAAAAAATTGGCTTTTAGTTTCAACAAAAAAAGATTTACTTAAAAATATTTTACAAAATTTTAAAGAAACAGATTTTGCTGTAACTGACTTATCACATTCAAGAGCTATAATTCAAATAGAAGGACAAGACTCAAAGGAAGTTTTAAAGAAAGGGTGTCCTTTTAATTTTAATGACTTAGAAAAAAATAATTCTATTAATTCTATTTATAATGGAATAGCGATCACTATTGACATGTTGGAGGATAATCCAACTAAAGTAAGATTGTTTGCTCTCAGAAGTTTTGGAGAGTCTTTGTATCATTCAATAACAGATGCATCTTTAGAGTTTGGTTATAAATCAATTTAAGCATCTCAATCTCTTGTAGCAATATAAACACCTATTGTAGTTATTAAAAATCCTATTAAATCTAAATTAGTTAAATTCTCATTTAAAAATAACCAAGCCATAAAAGCAGATGTAGCTGGTATTAAAAAAAATATTGAAACAGTTTTACTTGCTGAATTATTTTTAATTAAATACATCAATATTGTAAAAGCACCAAATGATACTAAAAATATTTGATGACTCATTGCTATAATGAATGTTTTAGTGAAATCAATATATGGTTCAGCAAAAAATATTATTATTAGTACATGAAAAAAACATCCACCAACTGCTTGATAAAAATTACTTACTGATAAAGGCAAGTTATTACTTAATTTTTTTTGCCAAATAGTAGATGAGGTAATTGCGATTAAAGCTACTATCGTTGCAATCAAACCTATTAATGGTATTTTCGAACCAACATCTAAACCTAAAACTAATACTGCACCCACAAATCCGAGAAAAACTCCAGCCCATTGTTTTATGGTCACTTTTTCACCCAGTATGGGTCCACTAAGTGCATTGGTTAAAACAGGCTGAAGAGTAACTATTAATGCTGCAATTCCAGTAGGCATACCAATTGAAATTGAATAAAACACTCCACCCAAATACAATCCGTGAAAAAGAACCCCACTTAATAACGACTCAATTAAATTTTTTTTATTGATAAATATTGTTTGCTTTAAATAAAGTGAAAATAAATAAAAACCCAAAGCTACAAAAAAAAATCTAAATGCTAAGGCTGAAAAGGGGTCACTATTGTCTATAATTGGCTTTGTAGTAATAAAAGCTGAGGACCATAACAATATAAATATAAGTGGAAATATTCTGACCATTTCAGGTCTTATAAGGCATTTATACTTACATTAGATTACTAAATTTAGTTTAATTTGTTCATGAAAATTGGCTTTTTTAATTCTATCTTGAGTTGTATTAACAAATGTATAAGAATCACCTCAACTATGACTAATAAAAAAGTAATTTTCGGATTATTTTTATTTTTTATGCTTGGAGCTTGTGGAGGGCCAACTGCTATGTTGGGACCAGCATACACTTTTACTTCAACAGGTAATATTGCCCAGGCAGGACTTTCTTACGGATCCAATACACTTATAACTAGCTATACAGGAAAAACGCCAATAGAGAATCTTGAAGATATAACATCTAAAAATCTATCAGTTAAAAATAATATTCAAAAACAAACCTTACAAAGTGAAGATTTTTATCAATTAGTTAAGAGCAAGATTGAAATGACAAAAGGCAAAATCAAATTGACTAGTCAATAATATTTAGAATTATTAAATGCTTTTGTTTACTTTCTTTACACCATAACTCATAACTTTCACACATTCTCCATAAATGATCAAAAGCTCTTTGAGACAACTCTAAAGGGAAATGACTTTTCGCATAATATAATTCAGGAAATTGAATTAGTTGTTTAATCATCATATCTCTCTGAACAAGGAGTAACTTTATTGTTTCATCTGGTATTTTTTTTTTTGTTATAATATCAATAAAATTATTTTTTTTTAAATTTTCAATCCATTTATCATGAAATTCACCACTACTTATTTCTTTGTATTCATTTGTTCCAATGAACGACTCCAAAGCATTAATATTTGAAAAATCAGGATTTTTTTTTTTAATTTGACAAATTTTCAAATATATTAATTCTGCTACGTATAATACGTATGGTTTTTCTTTAGATGACATTATCTATTTTTATATTTTTTCATAGCTGAATAAGCTAAGATTAAATTAGGATCTAAAAATATCTTTGATGATTTAATTGTTTTAAATGATTTAAATGCAAAAATAGCTATTGGTAATTCAGTACAACCAAGAATTATTTTTTTACATCTTTTTTTTATTAAATAATTAATGGCAGGTTTTATAATCTTACTAGCTTCTTTTACTTTCCCCATTTTTACAAATTTAATGGCCTTATTGACAGAATTATTTTGATTTTTTTTATTTGGAAAAATTAGATTATAGTTATTATCGAAAAATTTGTTATAAACACCGGTTTTTAAAGTTCCTTCAGTGGCAAGTAAACCAATACTTGAATTTTTTTTACATGTTTTTTTTGTAAAATTAAAAACCTCTTTTGGCATGTTAATTATAGGTAAATTAATTTTTTTCTGTAAATCTTCATACCAATAATGAGCTGTATTACATGGTATAACTATAAATTTACATTTACTTTTTTTAAGAACCCGACATCCGTTAATTAAACTTTTTAAAACTAATAAATATTTTTTTTGGCTTTTTTTGTTATTTTTTTTATTTGACAAATTTCCAGTTTGAACACCTATTGACTCGGGTCTTCCTGGAATATTAGATTTATTATAGAGAATGAATAGGGGGTAATCTTGATCAAATTTACCTCTATATAAAATTGCTAACTTATTACAAAAATCAAGACCTGCTTGAGTTCCCATTCCACCTAAAATACCAATCATGTTTATGTTATATTTTTTTGTTAGTTGCAGAATAGTTCATTGGCTATAAAAATAAATCAATTCTTAAATTAAGAACTGAAATTGATTATAGCCAATAAATGATATTATGAAAATTATGCAGTTTTTAAGTTAACTGCTGAAGGACCTTTAGGACCATCTTCAACATCGAAAGTCAAAGCTTGACCCTCATCTAAACCGTTCATACCAGCATCTCTAACTGCTGAAACATGTACAAACACATCTTTTTCTTTATCTTCTCGTTCAATGAAACCAAAACCTTTTGTTGGATTGAACCACTTTACTTTTCCTTGTAGACTCATATTTATCTTCTTACTTTTTGTTATGTTAATTTATTACTTATAATTAAGTAACATTAGCTTTCTTCATAATTTAGAGGGTTTTGTCAACAAAATTGGTAATTATATTGATATTTTATACTAATTGTTGCTAATAAGTTTAGTGAGATAAATCGAGTTTTTGTCCTCTTTATAATGAGCAAAAGGACCACAAGCTTTAAAATTACATTTAATGAATAATTTTCTTGCAGGTTCAAAAAATTTTCCTGCACCTGTTTCAATACTCAATCTCTTTATATTGAGTTTCTTGGCTTCTTCTATTAAATGATTAATTACCTTAATACCATTATTTTTATTTCTAAAATTATCATGAACCCTTATTGATTTAAACTCACCATGCCTATTTTCTAAAAATTTCAAAGCACCACAGCCTAATAATTTTTCATCTATCCATAAACTCCAAAATTTAATTGAAGAATCTTTCAACCCAGGGATATCCAAAACATGAGTACTTCCTGCAGGTGATACACTTCTAAGTTCTATAAAATGTTTTGTAAGAAGCTTATTTACCTCTGGGTGATCAAAGTTTCCTTCAATAGATTTAAGCATTTATATTAAAGTTGTTATATGACCCATTTTTCTTTTTTCTTTTATCTCTTTCTTAAGATAATCAAAAAAAAATTCATTCTTACCTAGTTTTAAATCTTTTCGATAAGGTTCAATTTGTTTCCCAATTAAATTTACCATTTTAGCATTAGATAATTTTTTTAATGGAATTTTTTCAAGTGAACATACAGCTCTTACATGACTTTCAAATTGACTTACATTATAAGCGTTAATAGTCAAATGACCAGAATTATGAACTCTTGGAGCAATTTCATTTACATATAGATTTTCATTTCTGTCGATAAAAAATTCTACACACAATGTGCCAATGTACTTAAGTTCTTCTGCAATTATAATAGCCCAATCTTTTGACTGATCTAAAATTTTCTTACTAATTTCAGCAGGTATTATTGAATATTTTAAAATTTGATCTTGATGAGTATTTTCTATTGGATCATAAATCTCAAAATTATTATTGCCATATCTTGTTACTATAACTGAAATTTCTTTTTTAAGCTTTACTAACTTTTCTAGTATATAACCTTTTGAAAAATCTATATCTAATGATTTTATATCCTCAACCCTTTTAATTGGATACTGACCCTTTCCATCATATCCCATTGTAGTAGTTTTTAAAATTCCAGGTAAAAAATCTGCTAATGTTTCAATATCAGATTTTTTTTCTATAGATACATATCTTGTTGTTCTTATATTTAGCTTATTTACAAAATCTTTTTCAGCAATTCTATGCTGTATAAGTCTGTTAACTGATGGTTTTGGCAAAACAGGTTTTAATTTATTCATTTCATTAAGAGTTTCATAAGGAATATTTTCAAATTCATAACTAATAACGTCAACTTTACTAATAAATTTTAATATTTTTTGTTTATCATCGTATCCTCCAAAAATAAATTCATCACAAAAATTTTGTGCTGGAGCATCTTTATCGTCTGAGTAAATGACTGTTCTTATATCTAACTTTTTTGCAGCTGATGACATCATGCTACCTAATTGACCTCCACCAATGATTCCAAGATTTTTTAATGCCATCCTTTTATTACTTTGGATTTTTATTTACTGACTTAGTTTGAAATAATCGCCAACTTTTTAATTTTTTCTTTATAATAGGATTACTATTTGCAAGAATTGAGGCAGCTAATAAAGCAGCATTAATTGCTCCATCTTCTCCTATTGCTAAAGTTCCCACAGGGATACCTTTTGGCATTTGGGCAATAGATAAAAGGCTATCTAGACCTTTTAGTTTTTTACTCTCAATTGGAACACCTAAAACAGGAATCGTAGTTAAAGCTGAAATCATTCCTGGAAGATGAGCAGATCCTCCTGCACCAGCAATTATTACACCAATATTATTTTTTTCTGCAGAACTTGCATATTCAAACATTCTGTTTGGGGTTCTGTGAGCTGATATTATTTTTGTTTCAAATTTAACACCTAAGTTTTTAAGGATTTTAGCAGCTAATTTCATAGTTTTATAGTCAGATTGACTACCCATAACAATAGAGACTTTGAGTTTTTTAATATTTTTCATGATATTGTAAGCTTAATCTTTATTTCAAAATTAAATAATAAATTCAATAAAATAAATAGTATTTAAAAAACATATTGGTATGCTTAATTATTATTCATCAAAATGAAATTTAAAATAGATAATTTACAATACTGCAATTGGTCTAGAAAAATTTTTGAAATTAATAGAGAAGCTGGGCTTGATGCAGTGCATGTGACAATAGTATATCATGAGGATTTTGATGAACATTTGAATGAAATCCAAAAATGGAAAAAATTATTTGAAGAAAATTCAGACTTAATTTTTCTCGGAAATAATTTCAAGGATATTGAGAAAGCTAATAAAGAAAAGAAAACAGCAATTTTTTTTGGATTTCAAAATTGCTCACCTATTGAGGATGATATTAATTTAGTTGAAAAAGTTCATGAACTCGGATGTAGATTTATGCAACTAACTTATAATAATCAATCCTTACTTGCTACTGGATGTTATGAAAAGATTGACAGTGGTGTAACAAACTTTGGCCGTGAAGTAATTAAAGAAATGAATAGAGTAGGTGTTGTTGTAGACATGTCTCATTCAGCAGAGAAAAGTACTTTTGATGCAATTGAAATAAGCGAAAAACCAATTGCTATAACTCATGCTAACCCATCATTTTGGCACGCCGCTAAAAGAAATAAATCTTCAGAATTATTAAAAACCTTAAGCGAGAGTGGTGGTATTCTAGGTTTATCTCTTTATCCACACCATTTAAAAGATAATACAAATTGTACTTTGGAAAGTTTTTGTGAAATGATAGCCAAAACAGCTGAAGTTATGAGTGTTAAAAATATTGGTATTGGTTCTGATCTTTGTTTAAATCAACCAGATGAAGTTGTTGAGTGGATGAGAAATGGAACTTGGTCTAAAAGTAAAAATTATGGAGAAGGATCAAAAAATAAACCAGGTTTTCCAACTCAACCAAAATGGTTTGAAGATGCAAGAGGTTTTAAAAATTTAGAAACAGGTTTAAAAAAAGTTGGATTTTCAGAAACAGAGACTAATGGAATACTCGGTAACAATTGGTATAATTTTTATAAAACTATTTAGAAATGAATATAGAATTAAGAGATCCCAATATCATTATGAAGCTTTCAAGGCTGGGCTCATTTCACCAATCTAGATTGTCTTTTTTAAGAAGTTTTTTAAATGAATTTAAAGATTGGGATTATAAAAAAGATTCATTTGATTTAGACAAAGATGGATTTGGGACAGCAGTATATTCTTTTAAAAAAAAAAGCAGAGTTTATTCTTTAATTTGTTATGCAAACAAAATCAATGATGATGAAAGATCGGATAGAGTAATAGCAACTAAATGGGATGCAGCTTTTACATTGCACGATGGTGTGCCTTTAAAAGAAGATATTGAAAGATTAAGAAATGAAGTTCCAAAACAAGAAGTTGGTAGACTTTCTTACAAAGAATTAACATTATCTAGAGCTAATAAATCTGTAAGAGTCTTTGATCATGTTGTTGAAAGTTTAAGCAATGGATCGCAACCAAATTTAGACTTGCTTGAAAAAGTGGGATATTTGTACAGAACAACAGCAGTTTATGGATCAGGTAAGTTTGGTTTAGCAGATCGATTTAGAATTAAAAATAGAGAGGAAATTAACGGCCCATTTAGATTAGAGATGATGCTAGTTTATTTAGTTAGACAATTTACATTTGATCAAGTCAATCACGTAGCAAAAAATAGAAATCCTAAATCAGCTGTTAACCTTGATCCAAAAATTTGTAGAAATTTGGGAATTGGAAATTCAACTGGATTAGGAATGGCTCCATTTATTGTTAATCATCCAACATTACTTAATAATTGGATACTTAGTAGAGAAGTTGCGCTCAAAAAAATTAGAGAAATTAAAATTGCTGAAACTAAAGATATAAATTTGTTTAAAGAATGTGTCAAAAATTCTCTTAAAAATGTTACTAGTTGGAACACAGAGAGTGATTATCAACTAAAAAAGATAAAGCTTTTACTTAAAGATGTAAGAAAATTTATTCATTTTCTAGAAAATGAATTTGATTTTAAAAAAGATTATCCATTTAATGAAATTTACCTTTGGCTAGAGAAAGAAACTTGTGAGGAGTGTATTGAGTATATTGTTTCAATAATGATGGAACCATTTGGTGAAATAGTTCAGCCTTTAATTAGTCAAATGAGCTCTGAAGAAGAAAAATACTTTAATATTCCTACTGAGCGAAATGTAGAAGACTTGAAGAAAATTTTAGAAAATAAGTATTCAGATATTCTAAAAATCGATTTTAATAAACAAGATAGTAATCAAAAATTTTGGTTTATTTCAAAAAACAAAGAGGAACCAAGGTTAGCTAATCGTTTTGAAGAGAGTGGTGCAGATTTAGAACAACCTCTAGCAATAGCGAGAGATATAAAAAAACTATATGAAAGACTATTGTCTTTGAAAAATAATTTGAAAATTAATCAGTTTTTAATTGATAATTCTGATTTAAGACATGTTGTAAGAAGGGCTTTTATTATTGAAAACTTTCCATATTCAGAAATACAAGACAATACTATAGGAGAAAATATAGTACCAATTGATATGCTGCGATTGAAATTATCTTTTTTTGGAGCTCTAAAATTTGACCCAAGATCTGACAAATGGCTGAGAATATGCATGTTTCAAGGTGCGCCACTTCCAAATGAATTAAAAGATTATGATGAGCAATGGGTTTATAAAACCTTCTCTTAAATTATGAAATCTTTAAGTGAAATTGAGACAACAGTAAAAAGAGCAAGTCGAGCTGCTGGTTATTCTTGGGGTATAGCTGAAGAGGTTGGAAAATCTATAAGGTTATCCGAATTATTTGGTTTTCCAGGAATTAAACATCTAAATCAATATTATCAAAATAAAAAAAAAGAAAATTTTGATGATATAAAATTAATCGATAAGATTAACAAATCAAAAGGGTTATCTTTTTGTCCAATCACTTTAGGAGTAAATTTTATTGATCAAGTTAAGAACATAGAAAATCTAAAAAAGTGTTCAGTTGAAAAATTAGCTTATCCATTGTTGCTTTTACCTTTTTTAAGTAGAGGTTCAGAAATTATTGGAAAAAAATTATTATTTTCATTTGATGATAGTAAATTTTTGTTAAATTTTAATGTAAGTATTTCCTCAAATTTTTGGAACAAAGAGATACCAATTTTAGCAAATCAAGTAGAAATAAGTTTCTTAAATAATGAAGATAATTTTTCTAATCAAGATTGGAACAATCTTTACAAACTTGCTGAGGATACTTTTGTAGAGGAAACAGATAGTTTAAAGGAGGGTGCTGCAGGCGCTGGTTTGATTGACAATGATTGAAGATGAAGAAATTCAGAAAAATTTAAAAGATTTAGATAATATATGTGACGAATGCAAAAAAGAGGATGAAAGTGTTTCCCAAAATTTAATTCTTATGGGATTTAAAATTTGTAAATCCTGTAGGACCTCTAAAACTATTTTTCCACTTTAAATGTGATTAACTGGCAGCACATTCATTCTACTCATGACAAAAGAAATTGATAAAAATGCTATAATTAAGAAAGATAAAAACACTATTCCAAATGATTTGAAGTTTGATTTAAGATTCAAAACTTGTTTTGTAGAAATTATTAGTCCAGCGAAAATCCAAAATTGAGTTAAGAAAATTATTGGTATCATTAAGTCGGGAGTGACAGCAAAAAATCTGAGTAAACCAGGTGCATGAGCAAAACCAACCGCAGTCAAAACTTTTTTAAAAGGAACTTTACTTTGTTTATCTGGAAATAATTTTACACCAATAACAAATATAAAAATCGCCCAAATAAACCATGTTAAAATTGCTGTTAGACCAGACATTGCTACAGCTGTTTTAATGACAGTATTGGCTGCAACAGCTCCTGCTACCCCATCTAAGATCATAATCAAACCTGCAAAATATATTGAGGCTTCACCAAAATTTTTATTATCACTATAAAGAGATTTATCTAATTTTATAGATTTTAGAATTATACCAAGAAACTCACCAAACATTTATTTTTTTTTATTTTTTTGTTCTTTGTATGAAACAATTAATGGAAAGAGTATTAAAGCAATACTTATTATAATGCAAATTGCAATTAGGAAACCTTTAGTCATTAAGAGTTTGAAAAAGGGGAGTTTTACTCCCCTTTATTAAATTAACCTTTTACTACTTCTCTTGTGTTAGCATTGAATGATTCCTTAAATGGAATATCAACTATTACTGCATCTACTGGTGTACCTGCTTTGCCAGAATATTTTTCAGGTAGGTGAACTTTATATTTAGTACCAACTTTACCCTTAGGAAATCCGTTTGGATTTAATGTTCCATCAAAAGGGACATATCCCATTGCAATATTAGTTTTTTTCTCTGGATGATACCAAGGAGAAGTTAGGAATCCTACTGGATCTCCTCCATCTTCATTTGAAATTAACCAAAAATCTGGTGCATAATCTTCAATTGGTTTTCCTCCTAATTCAAGACCTACCAATTGTAGTTTATAGGGTTTTTTTCCAGCTTTAAGTTCGTCTTTCATTTTTTCTAGAGCAGCTTTACCAACATAATCAGCTTTCTTATTCCATTCTCCTTTACCAGATAATGAAACTTGGTACCCTAAATTACATTGGAAAGGATTATGTTGTTGATCCATATCTTGTCCCCAAGAAAGAATTCCTGCTTGAATTCTTCTATGATGAGCTGGCGCTATAACCATTAGATTATGTTTTTTTCCAGCATCTAAAACTGCATTCCACATATCTTCAGCGTACAAAGTTGCATTTCTTAAATATATTTCATATCCCGCTTCACCTGAGAAACCTGATTGCGAAATAACACAACTTTTACCACCAACCTTAACTTCAGCTAGACCATAAAATGGCATATTGTCAAAATCTACTTGATCTCCACAAAGATCTTTCATCAAAGCTTTAGACTTTGGACCTTGAATTTGGACAGGACAAGCATCTATCTCTTCAACTGTACAATTAAATCTTTGATCAGCATTTACTCCTTGTAAATACATTCCAATATCTGAGTCAGATAAAGAGAACCAAAATTCATCTTTAGAAATTCTTAAAAGAATTGGATCATTTAGAACTCCACCATATGCATTACATAAAATTACATATCTTGCTCGCATTGGTGAAATTTTAGTAGCATCTCTTGTAATTACATAATCTGTAAATTTTTCTGCATCAGGGCCTTTTACTCTTATTTGTCTTTCAACTGCTACATTCCACATTGTTACATGATTAACGATCGCATCATATTCAACCATAGCTCCACCATCTTCAGGTTTTACATATCCTCTTGGATGATAAATACGGTTGTATACTGTCGCTCTCCAACAACCTGCTTGCATCGACAAATGCCAATAAGGTGATTTCCTCACTCTTGTCGAAATTAACATTTCAACTTTAGTTGGTCCGCTTTGTCTTAAATTATATGGTACTTCTCGATCAGACTGATCGACTGAAGTAACATGTTTTAGTTTAGTATAGTCAAATTCTTTAGACATAATTATTCTCCTTCAACCACTTGTTAGTTTCCTTCAAGCCGCCGAATGTATAAATGTGGAAGAAATCAGTATGCGATTTAACTTTCCCAATTAAATCATTAGGGTCTTTAGGTTTCAGTAAATCTAACGCCTTACTAAGATTAGATTTAAGAAAGTTTAAGGAATTTTTTGCTCCT
This sequence comes from uncultured Pelagibacteraceae bacterium, assembly GCA_902558815.1. Classification (GTDB taxonomy): domain Bacteria; phylum Pseudomonadota; class Alphaproteobacteria; order Pelagibacterales; family Pelagibacteraceae; genus Pelagibacter. The sequence goes on from CACEFF010000011.1 coordinate 31,404, forward strand.
ACAATATTAGCAAATTTAATCAAGCTAGATATTTTTAGAGGTCCAGTAATTCCCACATGCACTGGTACGCTTTGTTTAGAAATAAAATCTATGATTGGCTGATGATCTAGTAACCATTGAGTTACAATATAATCAGCATAAGGCTTTTTATCTATCATAGCTTTTTCTAAATCTGAGTCGGATATATCAGGACTCCCCTCTGGGTGTCCAGCAATTCCTATCTTCATTTTTTCAAAATAGCCTGTTTCTAAAAGTTGAAAAGAACTATCAAATTTTCCAGTTGGCTCTCTACCTCCACCAATTATTAAAGCTTGTTTTACTCCTCCATCCTTACATCTAGATACATAATCTTTAAGCTCTTTTTCATTTTGCATAGATCTAGCAGGAAAATGTGGTACTGGATTAAATCCTTTTTTAACAAGCTCAACTGCTTTTTGAGCTGTTTCTTTATAATCCCCACCTGGCAACATAGTAATGTATACATCACTAACTGGGGGGATAGTCTCAAGGTCAGTGCTAGGACTAATTTCTAAAGAAAAGTTCATTTTTTCAGATCATTATCCTTTTTGTAAAAGCTGTCAAAGAAATTCAACAATACTTAAATCGAAATTTGTTGCCAAAAATGATGCTCATGATAATTTTTTTTGTGGCCCAAAATTACAAAAATAAAACTCTAGCTGAAATCTTAGATCTGAAAAAATTAGACTCAGTTAATAAGCCAATTGAGACAGCAAATGGTCTTCCTAACGAGTGTTATATAAGTGAAGACTATTTAGCCTTTGAAAAGGAAAAAGTGTTTTGTAACAAATGGACTGTAATTGGGGTTGGAAGCTCAATCCCAAATCCAGGTGATGCTAAACCATACAATCTACTCGGGATTCCTTTAATTTTAATTAGAGATAAAGAAATGAAGATTCGAATTTTTCATAATGTGTGTAGTCATAGAGGTTTTAAACTTTTGGACAAACAATGTACTTTAAAAAATGTTATCAGGTGTCCATATCATTCATGGTCTTATGACTTTAATGGAAATTTAGTTGCTACACCTCATATTGGTGGTTTAAATAATCATCAATCAGAAAAATTTGATAAAAATAAAAGTAGTCTTAAAGAGGTTAAATCTAAAGTTTGGATGGATATTATTTTTGTAAATATGAATTCTAATGAAATTAGTTTTGAGGAGTACATTAAACCTCTTGAAAATAGGTGGTCAAAATTTATCAGTAAAGAAGATCAAAAATTAATAGTCCACTCAAATGATTTTGGTTATTTTAATTTAGATGTAAAATGTAATTGGAAGTTTGCTATTGAAAATTACTGTGAGAGCTATCATTTACCAACTATTCATCCAAAATTAAATAAAGTTTCAAATATTAACGACCATTATCACATTCAAGGATTGCCAAACATTTTTGCAGGACAAGGAAGTAAAAAATATGAGCAATTAATTAGAGGAAATAAAAGATTTGATATTTTTCCTAATTGGGAAAAAAATAAGTCAAAAACATCAGAATACATAGCTTTATTTCCTAATGTAATGATTGGTTTACACATTGATCATTTTTATGTTTTTTGGTTAGAACCTTTAGCATCAAATAAAACAAGAGAACATATGCAAATGTATTATGTTGGTAACGAAAGTGCAAATGGGGAAGAATTAAAAGAATTAAGAAAAGAAAACTCAAGATTTTGGAAAGATGTTATGTTGGAAGATATAAATGCAATTGAGGGAATGCAGGATGGAAGAAACTCACCTATGTATAATGGAGGAAATTTTTCCCCTGTAATGGATCAACCTACTCATCAATTTCATAAATGGGTTGCAGGAAATTTAATTTAAAATGAAAATAATTTTAATAATGGGCTTACCTGGTTCAGGAAAAACAACTTTAGCTAATGAATTAGGTCCAATGTTAAACGCAAAAAGATTAAATGCAGATGAGGTTAGAAGAGAAGCAAATGATTGGGATTTTTCAGAAGAGGGAAGAAAAAGACAAGCAAAAAGAATGGCAGACTTTGCAATCAAATTAAAAGATGAGGGAAATTTTGTTGTTGCAGACTTTATTTGCCCAACTCCAGAAGCAAGAAGTTTATTTCCAGCAGATTTCATTATTTGGGTAGATACAATTAAAGAAGGAAGGTTCGATGACACTAATAAGATGTTTGTTAAACCTGATAAGTTTGACTTTCATGTTACTACACAAGATGCTAAAAATTGGGCACCAAAAATATATATGGAGATAAAATAATGTCTTATGAATGGGATAATAAAAAACCTACAGCACAAATGTTAGGAAGGTGGCAGCCATTTCATGATGGTCACTATTCTTTATTCAAAGAAATAATAAAAAAAACTGGCCAAGTTTGTATTCAGATTAGAGATGTTCAAGGGGTAGATGATAATCCATTTGATTTTGAGACTGTTAAAAAGAATATTGAAGATAGACTTAATCCAGAGTTTAAAGGAAGATTTAAGATTATGATGGTGCCTAACATTACAAATATTTGTTATGGTAGAGGAGTAGGTTATAAAATTGAAGAAATTGAACTTTCAAAAGAAATCCAAGAAATCTCAGCCACTAAAATTAGAGCCAAGATGAGAGAAGAAGGTAAACTAAAATAATTTCTAATGAACATTAAAGTTATTATTCAAAGAGATATATCAAGAGTTATAATAAATGAACCAAAAACCTATAATTCATTATCTTTCAAAAATTTAAATGATCTAATTAAAGTTTTTAAAAAATTAGATAATGATAAAAATATAAAGGTAATTATTCTTGAGGGAGCTGGGAGAGGATTTAGCGCAGGACACAATTTAAAAGAAGTAAGAGGTTTAAAAAAAAAAGAAAAATACCAAAAATTATTTAACCTTTGCTCAAAATTAATGATGCAAATAGTTGAGGGTAGAAAACCAGTGATTGCTAAAGTACATGGTGCTGCTTATGCTGCAGGGTGCCAGTTAGCTGCAAGTTGTGATTTAGCATACAGTACTAAAGATGCATTGTTTGCTACTCCAGGAGTTAACATAGGTTTATTTTGTAGCACACCAATGGTGGCTGTAAGTAGAAAAATTAATAGAAAACCAATGATGAAAATGCTGTTAACAGGTGAACCGATTAAAGCAAATTATGCAAAAGAAATTGGTTTGATAAATGACTGTTTTTCAAAATCAAAATTAAATAGTGAAGTCTTAAAAATTGCCAAAAAAATTGCATCTAAATCAAATCTAACAATTAAGATTGGTAAAAAAGCTTTTTATAAACAATTAGAAATGCCATTGAGAAAAGCTTATTCCTACACAAGTAAGATGATGACATTAAATATGATGGCAATGGACGCAAAAGAGGGTATTTCAGCATTTTTAGAGAAAAGAAAACCCAAATGGAAAAATAAATGAAAATTAAAAATATTTTAATTGTCATTCTAATTATTATTGGACTTTATGTAGTTTTAGATTTTCGGGATTATAATTTTAAAAGAGCAGTAGATGCGTGTTTAGCTGGAAGTCAAAAATTATCTACGTCTAAAATTATAGATTTGGATGAAGCAAAAAAGTTTTGTGAGGAACAAATAAAAAATGAAAAATAATGACAGAAAATAAAATCATTGATAAATCATGTTGTGGTCCTGGTTATGCAAGCCCAACTGAAGCGATTAAAGCACCTAACGAAAAACTATTATATACGATAGCTATTTATACAGGAACTGGAATTCAAAAACCTGACTATCTTGCAACAGTTGATGTTGATCCAAATAGTCCAACTTATTCAAAAGTTATTCACCGTCTTGAAATGCCAGGTATTGGGGATGAGCTACATCACATGGGCTGGAATGCCTGTTCTTCATGTCATGGAGATTCTGGAATGAGTAGAAAATACCTTCTTGTTCCAGGTGTTAGATCGAATAATATTCATATCATTGACACTGCAACAGACCCTTTTGCTCCACAAATTCATAAAGTAATAAAGGGCTCTGAAATAAAATCCAAAACCAACTTATCAGGTCCTCATACAGTTCATTGCTTAGGATCTGAAATTATAATTTCTTTTCTTGGTAATGCAAAAGGAGAAGCTCCAGGAGGATATTTACATCTTAATAAGGACTTTGAAATTGTTGGTCGTTGGGAAAATTCTATGGGTGATATTCCATTTAGTTATGATTTTTGGTATCAGCCTCGTCACAATGTTATGGTGAGTTCAGAATGGGCTGCACCTAATACGTTTATGCCAGGTTTTGATTTAGAAGAAGTGGGGCATTTAAAATATGGACGTAGACTACATATTTGGGATTTTAAAAAAAAAGAACCTATTGAAACAATGTATCTTGGTGAGGATGGATTAATACCATTAGAGGTAAAATTTAAACATGATCCTGATAGTAGTCATGGATTCTGTGGTGCAGCTCTTAGTTCAAATGTTATTCATTTTTGGAAATCAATAGAAGGAAAATGGAATTGGGAAAAAGTTATCGATATTGATAATGAACCTCATCCAGATTGGCCTATTCCTATACCTGGAGTGATGTCTGCTATTCTTGTTTCTATGGATGATAAGTATCTTTATCTTAATAATTGGCTTCATGGTGATATGAGACAATACGATATAACTGATCCCCACAAACCAAAACTGACAGGACAAGTATGGATGGGTGGTCTTTTAGGAAAAGCACCTTTAGTAAATGGAGTGAAAATTGCTGGCGGTCCTCAGATGTATCAATTATCTCTAGATGGAAAAAGAATGTACGTTACAACTTCTTTGTTTTCGACATGGGATAATCAATTCTATCCAGATATAAGAACTCAAGGAGGAGCAATGATAATGATTGACTGTGATGTTGAAAATGGTGGTATGAAGATTAATAAAGATTTTATTGTTGATTTTGGGAAAGAACCTAATGGTCCAAGCAGATGTCATGAAAGTAGATATCCTGGTGGAGATTGTACAAGTGATATATGGCTGTAAAATTAATTACTATCACAAACCGTGAAAATAAAACTTTTGAAGTTTCTGATCGTAAACCACTTCTTCAAGAATTACGTGCACTAGGTGTTGATCTTCCTTACGGATGTGAATATGGAGGATGTATTACCTGTGCAGCAAAACTTATAGAAGGTGAGGTCGATCAACGTTCTCAAGTTGCTCTAAATAATCGTCAGATAAATAACGGCTATATTGTATTATGTGTTGCAAGAGCAAAAACAGATTGTAAGATTGAGATCGGAGTTGAGAGTCATGATAAATTATATCGTAATCCTTTTCTTGACCCCCTTGCACCTCATGAGTTAAAAGCTGATATAGCTTCAAAAAAAGAATTTAAAAAAAAATGAATCACAAAGAACCTTATAGCGACAAATACTTAAAAGATATTTTACAGTCTGTAAAAACGATTGCGATGGTTGGAGCTAGCCCAGATAAAACTAAATTCAGCTATGGGGTTTTAAGAGTG
>CACEFF010000012.1 GCA_902558815.1 uncultured Pelagibacteraceae bacterium
TTTCAAAAGTTTTTTTAACAATGGCAATGGGTGCTATTGGATTGTCTACAAATCTTAAAGATATTAAAATTATGGGTTATAAACCATTTGTTGTTGGATTTATTGCAATGTTAACAGTTGGTATTATGTGCATTCTTACAATAGAAATTTATTTAAGACTTTTTATTTAGTTTGTTTTGCTGATTTATTAAAATATTTTTTTCTAAATTTTGAAATAGATCTTCTTATAAAAGCTGCGGCTATTCCAAGCGTCACCGCAAATAAAATTGAAAATAATCCATAAAAGAATGGCATATCTTTGGAAAATTCTTTAATAAATTTAGAAAAAAAATTTAGATCCTGATCTATTACTTTGATCGCTTCTTTTTGAATTTCTTCAGCAAAAAAAGTATCATAAGCAATCACTATTCCAACAACTAATAGTAAAATTGCTAGTAAAGCTTTTAATCCTGAGCTATCAATTTGTTCTCCAAGTTTTTGACCAACTTGAACTCCAACTATTGATCCCACAACCAACATAACAACTAACATTAAATCAATCGAACCGTAATTAATTGAGTGTAAGAAAGTAACAATCACACTTACAAAAATTGTTACAAACAAAGATGTGCCTGGAACTAATCTAGTTGGCATTTTGATGATATAGATCATTGCTGGCACCAATATAAAAGCACCACCTATTCCCATTATTGCAGCGATAAATCCAACTGCCAGTCCTATTATTATAGGAGTAAATACACTTTCATATAATTTTGACTTAGGAAATCTCATTCTTAAAGGAAGACCATGTATCCAATAGTGAACGTGTAACTTTTTTCTCTCTACAATATTTTTTTTTGCTTTATCGATTTCGCCAAGACTTTCTACGAGCATTAATGTACCAATAATTGCTAATATATACATGTAAGCTAAAGATATAACTGTATCTATTTTTCCAATACCTTTAAAATACGTGAAAGTATAAATACCCAAAGCAGTTCCAATTGAGCCTCCTATTACGATCATCAAACCCATTTTATAATCTAGAGTATTTTTTAAATAATGAGTTGTAGAACCTGATACAGAAGTAGCTAAAATATTATTAGCTTCATTAGCAACAGCATAAGCCGGAGGAACTCCCATAAAAATTAAAAATGGTGTCATTAAAAATCCACCACCAACTCCAAATAAACCTGAAAGAACTCCAACTATAGCACTTAACAAAAGTATTTCGACTGGGTTTATAAATACTTGAGCAATTGGTAAAAAAACTTCCATCTTAAATAAAAAAAACTTTAAATATAGCTTATTTAAAAGTTATAAAAGTTCCAACTAAGATAACACCCCAACAAGCTGCTATGGCAGAAAAAATCCCCGTTTTAATAAAAGTTGTTTTTTTGTTAGTAATTTTTTGAGGGATTTTTATATTTGGAAACTGCATCTATCTTCCTCAATACACCTAGTGGAAAAATTGTCAAACTATAATTGAATTTTTATAAAAATTTTTACTAATAGATTGTTGCGCCAAAAACCTTGACCTCACCATCCTCTACTCCCAGAACTAACCTGCCTAAGAACTCTCCAGGAATCTTCTTGTTAGTTTGCTTTATAAGGACTGTAATATGATCTCCTCTTCTTAAAGTACCAAAAGGCTCGTAAGTTTCGCTTAAATTAGTTATTAATTCATTATTTGCCCATTGCTTTCCCAACTCTACCTCATTTGCTCCAAACAGCATCTGTGTTGAAAAATCTTTAGTAAAACCCCCATAATCTTTCATGTTTGAAGATCTAACTAAGTTCTCCCAATATGGTTTCCCTATTTGAAAAATCTCCTCATCAGATTTTGCTAAAAGATCCATAATTTTAGTATTTTATAATTAAAATTTTAAGAAGCTTTCTTTTTCTCGTTTTCATCTACAATGTGATATACAGGAACTTTTTCCATTGTAAATTTACCCGTTTTAGGGTCTCTTCTTGAAACTGTTAAACAATGCCAATTATCATCGTCCAGTTTCATATGATCGCCTCTGTAATAATATCCAGGCCATCTAGTTTCTTCTCTAAATAAAGTGTGTTCAGTGACACATTGTGAAGTCAAAGCTCTGTGTTTTAGTTCCCAAGCCCTCATTAATTGATGATAATCCTCTGCACCTACTTTTTCTAAATCCTCCTCTAACCAAGTTAATAATTCTAATCCTCTTTTTAACATGTTTTCGTTGGTCATATAATTTGTTGCTATTCCTCCTACATATTCATCCATTATTCTTTGAAGTCTTTGTAGACCTTGAATTGGCGATATATAACTAGGGGATACAGTTCCACCTGTAATTTCATTTTGAGCAACAGTGTAAGTCTCTAAAGGTTTATAAACTTTAGATTTAAAATCCTCACATTGTTTGTCAGATACTGAGATTCCGTCAGCTTTTTTATCCTCTATATATTTAACAGCTGCTTTGGCTGCTAATCTACCTTAAGTAAATGATCCTGATGAAAATTTATGTGCACTTCCACCTACTGTGTCTCCTGCACCAAATAATCCATCAATAGTCAACATTCTATTGTAACCCCAAAAGTATTCTGGTGGTGATAAATCTTCTGGTCCACTAACCCATGCTCCTGAACATGTTGCATGAGAACCCATAACATATGGCTCTGATGTAGTTAATTCTGGATTTGTATATTTTGGATCAATATTTTGAGATGCCCAAACTACCGCTTGACCAACAGTCATACCTAAAAAATTTTCCCAACCAACTGTTTCTAAATGTGGATCTTGAAATGCTTCAGTAGTAACCATTTGAATAGGACCACCGCCTGCCATCGTTTCTTGAATAAATGCATGATTCCTTAAACATGTAGGAGTAGGATGATGATCAATATACTCTCCAACTAATTCTTTAGTTTGATCATACCATTTCTTCTCATAATTTTCACCATTTGCATTTTGTGTATAAGTTTTTAAATGTAAAAAATAAGCCCCAACTGGACCATAACCATCTTTAAATCTACACAAAACAATTCTATTTTCCATTTGAGTCATTTTTGCACCTGCAGCAATAGGTAGTGCATAAGCAGAACCATTACTCCAAGGAGCATACCATGTTCTACCCATTCCCTCACCAACTGCTCTAGGTTTAAAAATATGTGAAGCCCCACCTGCTGCAACAATTACAGTCTTAGCACGGAAAACATGAAAATCTCCAGTTCTCATGTTAAAACCAACAGCTCCACCAATTCTATTCTCTTGAGCTTCGTCCATTAATAAATGAGTAACCATTATTCTATTATAAATTTTATCTGCAGATTTTTTAGCTGCTTCAGCAACGATTGGTTTATAGCTTTCTCCATGAATCATTATTTGCCATTTACCTTCTCTTAGATATCTTCCAGTTTTTTCATTTTTCATCATTGGTAAACCCCACTCATCAAACATATGCACAGTTGAGTCTACATGACGAGCCATATCATAGCCTAAGTCTTCTCTAACCATTCCCATTAAATCATTTCTTGCATATCTTACGTGATCCTCAGGTTGATTTTCATCCCACTGCATTCCCATATAACAGTTGATTGCATATAGTCCCTGGGCTACTGCTCCACTTCTATCTATATTTGCTTTTTCAACACAAATTATTTTTAAATCTCTTCCCCAGTGTCTGGCTTCAAAAGTTGCACCTGTTCCAGCCATACCCCCACCGACTACCAGCACATCACATTCTTCAAAATGAGTTTTATGTTTTGCCATTAGTAATAAACACCTTTTTTAAATGACTCTTTAGGAACTGATGGTAGCTCACCATTGGTGTTTAAGCCTTCTGGCTCTGTATAAAGTCTTTGAGAATTAATTTCTCCTTGGTTTGGTTTATCACCCTCTGCAAGTTTAGGTATAAATTTTCCCCATGGTTTTGTTGTAATTGGAGAAACAAAATTCTTTTCTGTTCCATTTCTAAATTTTATTTTCCAAGAAATAGTTCCTTTTTCTTCTTCTCTTCTTACTCTTACACTGTGACCCATTGGAGCAAAGTCGGCATAACCTCTGACATCAATAGCGTGATTTGGACAAGCTTTTACACAAGAATAACATTCCCAACAAAAATTTGGTTCTATATTTTTTGCACGTCTTATGTTTTCATCAATGTGCATAATATCTGATGGACAAATATCAACACAGTGACCACAACCATCACATCTAGTCATATATACAAAAGTTGACATAATTTTAATTTTCTCCTTTTTCTAATAACATATTAATAATGTTTTGGCTCTTCTCTTTTTATACCTAGGCCAAATTGCTCAGGTGCATCAGCTGGAGGAGGAAGATTGTCCCTTGACCCATCTGCCTCTGCTAAATTTTTTTGTATTGCGGCCCCAGGTTTATAAAACATATGGGCAAATTTAGACCAATACACACCTCCAAATAGAATTAAATTAGATGCCACGAACAAAGTTAAAAATAAATAAGATAAACCAATTTGACCATTAAATTGAGTGTAAGACCAAGCTAATCCAAATGTTGAGCATGCAAGTAAAGCTAATACAAAAAGATCTGCTTTAATAATCCTATACCAAGGATGAGCTTCAGCCGATACATCCACTCTTAAAAAAAACCAAAACCAGTATCCTCCTAAACAAGTTAATATTGCTCCAATATGCCAAAGCATTGACCAAGTTTCTGAATTTGATTTATCTAATCCAGTATAACAAAATACTAAAACTGCAGATGATATCCAAAATAAAATTGTTCCGTACATTCCAAGAACATGTGCAAGTCTTCTTTTTCCAAAACCTAATTCTGATGTTGTCCCAATATCTACAACGGTAGTTTTAGCAATGATCGTTGTCTTTTCACCTAAGCCTAATTCTTTTGTGGCAGCCAACTTTGCTTTTTTTGCATTATTAAAAAAATAAGTGAGATTTTTATGATGTATCATTTGAATGATAGTTCCCGCAGCAATTAAAATAATCATTGCAATAACAAAATATTGCATGGTTATTGGTGAAATTGACTCTGCTAAAATAGAAAAAGGATTAGTGTTTAACATTTCCGCCTATAGTTAAAATTCGATGTTTTTTAGTTTTTATATATAGTTCATTTTATAGATCAACCTCAAACTCTGGTCAATTTGTCTTTAATACTACTACTTTTTACGCTTGTAGTATTGCTTATTTGGAATAACTGATCTTACTCCACCCTGAGGATTCTCCACATCCCCTTCTCTACGAGGAATTAAATGAAAATGACAATGAAAAATTGATTGTCCTGAGATCTTTCCAGCATTACTCCCTATATTAAAACCCTTTACTGATTGATCTTTTTTTAAAATTTCATCTTTTATTTTTTTTATAAGATTGTTGCATGCAATAAGTTCTTCATTAGTTAACTCAAAAAAATCTTTAATATGTCTTTTAGGAATAATTAAACAGTGATGTTCTGAAACTGGATACGAGTCATAACTAGCATATGCAAATTCATTTTCGTGTGCTCTCCCACTTTCGCTAATATTGCAAAATAAACAAGGGTTATTTGGATCTCTCATCAATCTAAAATTTATATTGACTACATGTTTTTATTTCTGACATATAATATTTTGAAAATAATTTGTATTGTTTGAGACTTTTCCTTTTCCATTTTATTTGTTTAATTGTTTTAACTGAAGCAACACCTTTGCCAGAACCAATTAATAGAATCTCATCAAAATTATTCAAATCTTTGGTTAAAATATCTTTTTTAAATATTTTTTTAATTTTTTTTTTAAAAAATTTATAAGTGTTTCCCTCATAATAGTCTCTTTTTGGTGTAAAAATTTTTTTATCTTTTATGAATAAAAGATTTGATGTTCCAGTTTCTAAAACTTTTTTATTTTTTATGAGAGCAATATCTGACTTAGAATTATCCATTTTTGATAAATAAGATAAAATTTTTTTATATTTTAAATTTTTATATTGTGGTTTTTCACGTTTTAAATTTACTAACCTTAAGTCAAAATCTAATTTTGGTGGTATTCTTTTTCTTAAAGATATTGAAATAATTTTCTTATTTAAAGCAATTCTAAGTAAATGATTGTAATTATTAGTTTTAGATAAATTTTTATTTATAATATTTAATATATCTTTTTTAAGATAAATTTTATTTATTCCAAACTTATTAAGAGATTGTATTAAATTTTTAATATGATTATCAAAAAATAAAATTTTTGGGGGTTTTCCAAAAATCCACATAGTCGTGAAAATTCCATGATCACCCCATAAATCTTTAAAATCTATTTCTTGTAAATTTTTAAGCTGATAAGATTTTTTTAATGAGTAAGTTACCATTATTAGTTAAAAATGATTCAGGGTGAAATTGAAATCCATAAATTTTATCTTTTTTATTCTCAATTGACATTGCAACTTTTGAAGTTAAACATCTCATAGTTATCTCAAAATCTTTATTTTTAAAAGGCTCTTTTAGTTTCAAAGAATGATATCTACCAACTTTGAATTTTTTACCTTTTTTAAATAATGATTTGTTGCTAATAACTTCAATTTTAGACTGAAAACCATGAAAGATTTTTTTTTGTTCAACTATCTCTGCACCTTCGCAGAATAATATTTGTTGAAATCCCAAACAAACACCAATGATTTTTTTTTTACTTTTAAACTTTTTATAAATATTTGAGGTTGATGGATAATCTATTGGACTGCCTGGGCCTGGTGATAAAACAATCACTGAAGCTTTATCAAGTTTTTTTTTGTTTAAATTATTGTAATTGTCACATTCAACTTCATCAAATAATGAAAACTGATGAACTACATTGTGAGTGAATGAGTCATTATGGTCTATTATATAAATCATTTAAATAAATCGATTAGTGCTTTTGCTTTAATGTAGTTTTCACTAAATTCATGTTGAGCATTGCTATCTACCACTACTCCTGAAGCTACAGAAATCTCTGAAGCATTTTTAAAATTTAAAATAGATCTAATGATAATATTAAACCTCATATCTCCATTAAATTTTATATAACCAAAACTACCTGTATAAATATTTCTATTTTCTTTCTCCTGTTTGTTTAAAAGATTTAAAGTGCTTATCTTAGGACAGCCAATTACTGAACCTCCTGGCATCATAGCTTTAATAATATCAATATTTTTAACATTCTTTTTTAGTCTTCCCTTGATTAAAGTAACATAGTGAAAAAGATCTTTATACTCTTCAACAACTTTTGTTCTAGACAGTTTAACAGAACCTACTTTACATATACGTGATAAATCATTTCTTTCCATATCAACAATCATATTGTGTTCTTTAGTTTCTTTAATGTTCTTTTTAAAATAATTTAATGCTTTAGTTTTGTTCATACTTTGATTTTTCTTAACTGTACCTGCAATAGGTTTGGTTGATATCAGGGATCCATGTTTAGTTATCAAATTTTCAGGTGAACAACTTATTATCGAATAATCATTATCTTTAATCATAAAAGCTTCTGGAGCTAAATTTGATTTTGATAATCTGCAAAAAAAATCTAAAGGATCTATTTTTGATTTTTTTTTGTATTTTGTACAAATTTTAATTTGATATGTTTGACCAACTTTAATTTTTTTTTTAAACTTATCAAAAATCTTTGTATAAAGTTTTCTATTAATATTAATCTTAAAATTATTCTTTGATTTTATATTATTATTATTTTTATAATTTAGATTATTACCTAAACTTATTTTTGTTTCTGGTTTATAGAATATGCCCTTAGGAAAATTTATATTTTTTTGTTTTGGTATTTTAATATTAATTAGATTATTTAATAACTCATAACCAAAGAAACCTATAAATAAATCTGTATTTTTTAATTTATTTTTATATCTTCTGCTTAAGAAACTACTTACGTTTTTACTATTTAAGATAATTTTTTTTGAAAAATTTGTATATAAATCAAAACCTTTTTTAGATTTATAAATTATATAAGATTTTCCTGAATCATTTATCTCAGTTAATTGATTTTGTTTATTCAATTTATTCTGTTTTTAATCTCAAGACTGGTTCTTCTTTTATTGGTAGGTGTATTATTGCTGCGAATACAGATAAAGCAATTGCTAAATACCACGCGTAATCATATGACCCATAAAGATCATGGAATAATCCTCCAAGATAAGCACCAAAAAAAGAACCAATTTGATGACTTAAAAAAACAATCCCATACAACATCCCAAGGTATTTAGTACCAAACATATGCGCCACGATTCCGCTTGTTGCTGGAACTGTTGATAACCATAAAAAACCAAAGCTGGCTCCAAATAAAAATGCACTTATATTGCTTGCAGGAGTGAATATAAAAAGAATAATAGAAATGCCTCTTAGAAAGTAAATTGCACTAAGAATAATTTTTTTACTCATTTTTGCTGATAGATAACCACTCAATAAGGAGCCAAAAATATTAAATAGTCCAATTAGTGATAAGATTGCAGCCGCCGTCCAACCTTCTAGTCCTCTATCAATAACATACTTAGGCACATGAGTTCCTACTAACGTAATATGAAATCCACAAACGAAAAAGCCCGAAACAAGCAAAATGTAACTTTTAGTTTTAAAAGCTTCTGTTAGAGATTCCTTAAATGATTGATCAGATGGTTTTTCTACTCTTTCGGAATCAGATGGAGATCTTACAAAATAAGCAGCAACTAAACCGGTTAATAAAAATAAAGAAAAGATAAATAAAGTATAATTCCAACCAAATTCCATTAAAGAAAAATTTGTAAAAATTGGAGATAGAAAATAGCCAAAAGATCCAATAGCAGTTACAAAGCTCATTGCAATTGTTCTAGTAGATAATGGAAAATGTTTACCAACAATTGACATGGGAATACTTATTGCAGTGCCACCAAGTCCAATTCCAATCAATAAACCCATGTGGATTTGAAAAAAAATACCTGTGTTAGGTCCGGTATACAAAAAGTATGTGCCTAAAGTATAAAAAATAAATGCTGAAATTATAGCTATATGACCACCAAATCTGTCTGCTACAGCACCAAAAATAGGTCCTGTTAAACCCCACATCAACATTTGTAAACCAATAGCTAAACCAAAAGCGGTGTTACTGATATTTAAACTTTCATTAAAATCCATAAAGAACAAACCAAATGTTTGTCTTACTCCAAGCGATATTAAGACAACAAAACATGCAGCAAATAAAGTAACTACTGAAGTTTTAGATCTAAAAAACTTTTCTGATGTCATTTTAAATGTCTTAATGATTGTTTAATATCTGCAATTAAATCTTTTGGATCTTCCAACCCAATATGAAACCTGACAAGATGTTCATCTTTTGCTAAATTCATATATTTTCTATTGCCGGTCTCTCTAAACTCTTGATGTAAAACTAAACTTTCAAAACCTCCCCAGCTATAACCATATCCAAAAAGTTTAAGTGAATTAACAAATTTTCTCACTGAATTAATATTCTTTGCTTTAATTTTTAACCCCATTAATCCAGAAGCTCCAGAGTAATATTTTTTCCACATTCTAAAATTGTATGAGTCTTTTTTATAAGGATACAATAATTTAATTTTTTTGTTCTTGGATAGAAAACTTGCAACTTTTTTTGCATTTTCCCTATGTCTATCTAATCTAACATCAAGTGTTCTTAACCCTCTTGTAATCAAATATGCATCATCCGGTCCCAGCCTTAAACCAGTAATTTTTTCTGTTCTTTTAACTTTATTAAAAATTTTTTTATTAACAGCCAAACTGCCACCCATTACATCAGAGTGTCCTGAATAATATTTGGTCGCTGACACAATCGACATATCAAAACCAAATTTAATTGGCTTAAAATAATATGGTGTAGCCCAAGTATTATCAATTGCTGTTAAAATTTTATATTTTTTAGCAATAGAAATAATTTTTCCTAAATCTTGAAACTCAAATGAATTACTTCCTGGGTTTTCAACAAATATTAATTTTGTTTTTTTTGTTATATTTTTTTCTAAAGTTCTAAGATCATGTGGATTGTAAAAAACTGTTTTTATATTAAACTCTTTTAAATAGTCCTGTGTCAAAATTCTTGTAGGACTATAAACAGGATCGGCTACCAACATTTCATCTCCAGGTCTAACAACACTGAATATTGCTAAAAAGACAGACCCAAATCCTGTTGGTGTGGTAAAAACATGATAGCTTTCCTCCAGTTTAGTAAGTATTTTTTGTAATATATGTGTTGTAGAGGTTCCTTGTCGTCCATAATCATAAAAACCTCCAGTAGGGTTTTTTTTAGCTTTATGCTGTGTCTTTCTTATATGTTGCATTGATTTAAATATAATTGTTGATGCTCTTACAACTGGTGGATTTACTGACTGATTATGAAAGTCTTTTGCAGTATGTTTTAAAAAAGTTCTGAAGGATTTACTCATAAAAAAAAATTGATAACCTTAAAAGACAATGCTATATCCCAGACATAATTTCAATTAAATTATAACTAAAGGAAATAATGGGTTATCCAAAAAAACATAGAGGCCGAAGGAAAATGGGCTCTAAAAAGAGAAGAGCTAGAAAAAAAAATAAGAAGAAGTAAGCCTTTATGGATCAAATAAATAAGGTTAAATCCATAAGCATATGGATTTTTTTAGTCCCTTTTATTGCAGTAAATACATGTTTATTATTAGTAACTCAATTTCACGGATTATTTCCTAATCAAGAAGATATAATTCATAACACTTTTCCTTACTTTGATGGTGGTGCTTCTATAAGTCGAACAGCAAGACCTTATCCATCATGGATTATTTTTAAACCTGCTATGTTTTTCACCTCATTTTTATTAATTAAATACTGGCTTTATAACAAAGAAATAATTGAGTTTTTTAATAAAACTCACAAGTATAAAAAGAAAATTATTTTTTTTGGTATTGCTTCTGCAGTTGCTTTAACTATTCATTCAATTTTTTTAGGCATTAAATTTGATAACGATCTTTATAAACTATTTAGAAGAGTAATAATGTTGTCATTCATAATCTTTGAAATTGTTGCTCAAGCTTACCTTGTTGCAACACTTTATTCTTTTAAAGATAAATTATCTAATTATATCAATCTTAACATATTAAAGATGAAAATAATTTTAGTGTGGACATTAATTTTAGTAGCAATAATTAGCATCCCAATCATAAGTTTACCTGGAAATAATTTTATGGGTTTTAATTTAAAATTTTTTAAACATGCCCTAGAATGGGATTATTTTTTAGGAGTAATATCTTTTTATATGCTAACTTATCTAATGTGGAAAAAAAATTAACTCTTAATCCACCCACCCCCAAGAACTTTGTAACCAAGATTATCTTTTTTATAAAAAACACAAGCTTGACCTGGTGAAATACCATCCTCTAGAGTCTTTAAGTTTACCTCAGCGCTATTGTTTTCACATAAATCAATTTTTGCATCAAGAAGTTTTCCAGTAGATCTCACTTTAACAAAAATATCATTTTCAAATTCTTTAATATCAGTTAATAAATTTAAATTATTTAAAATAATTTTCTTTTTTCCAAGTTTATCTTTTGGACCAACTAAAATTTCATTTTTTTTAGAGTCTATTTTAAGAACATAAAGTGGCTCTTTATCTGAAATTTTTATTCCTTTTCTTTGTCCAATTGTAAAATTAACAATACCATCGTGAACTCCTATTACTTTCCCATCAAGATTCTTAATATTTCCTTTTTGAAGTGCCTCAGGATTAAATTTTTGTATCACTGAAGCATAATCTCCATTCGGAACAAAACAAATATCTTGACTATCTGGCTTATCTGAAACATTTAAATTAAGTTTTTTAGCAATTTCTCTTGTTTCATTCTTAAGCATTCCACCAAGTGGAAATCTTAAATAATTTAATTGATCTTTAGTTGTATTGAATAAAAAATAACTTTGATCTCTATTTTCATCAATAGCTCTATACATGCTTGTTTGATTATTATTGGTAATACTTTTCACATAATGTCCTGTTATCATCGCGTCAGCTTTTAAATCTTTAGAAACTTCAAATAAATCTCTAAATTTCACTGTTTGATTACATTGAACACATGGAATTGGTGTCTCACCCTTTAAATAACTTTCAACAAAGTTATCGATAACACTTTGTTTAAATTTGCTTTGATAATATAAGATTTTGTGATCAATATTTAATTTATTAGCCACACGTTTTGCATCCATTATGTCTTGACCTGAACAACACTGTTTAGAAGCAGCAACTTCTTTTCCATCATCATAGAGTTTTAACGTAATTCCTATTACGTTATAACCATCTTTTTTCATCATCCCAGCAACTGTTGAAGAATCTACACCGCCAGACATTGCAACAACAACAGTTGTGTTTGAAGGCTTTTTATCTAATCCTATTGAATTTAATTCATAATTCATTTGATGGTATTTATACTGATTTCTAATATAAGTTAAATTAAATGATTTTTGATTTTGAGCCAGGTGACAAAGTTTATAACCCTTTAAAAAAAGAATGGGGAATTGGACAAGTACAATCAATAATTAAAGAAAAAATTACCATTAATTTTCAAAATGTTGGAAAAAAAGTGATTAATGGAGAAAATATTGAATTAAAAAAAATAAATGACAAAGATTAATCTGAAAAAAATTGTTGAAGATTTAATTGATACATTTTTAAATGCTGGAAAAATTTCATTAGAATTAAGAGAAAAAGGTCTTACAAAAAAAATTAAATCTGACAATACTCCTGTCAGTAATGGTGATATTGAAGTAAATAAATTAATTACCAATAAGATTAAAGAATTAACACCATCTATTCCCATTGTCTCTGAAGAGTCCTCTGAAAACAAATCGCAAGATAATCTTAAAGATTTTTGGTTAATCGATCCGATTGACGGAACTTATGATTACATAAATAATCTTGATGAATTTACAATTAATGCTGGTTTGATAATCAATAATCAACCAGTTGCTGGTTTAATTTGTGCGCCTGCAAAAAAAAGAATGTTTTATTCTTATGGAAAAGAATTAGCATTTGAATTAATAAATGAAGAAGAAGTTAAACTAGAAAGTAACAATTTTAATAAAAATGAAATTAAATTTGTTTCTTACTCAAATAAAATTAAACCTGAAATAGAGAAAATTCATAAAAAACTAAATGTTAAAAAATATGTAAGAATGAAAAGTTCATTAAAATTTTGTGTAATAGCTGCTGGAGAATATCATGGATATGTAGCCGAACCAAGAGCTTGCGAATGGGATATAGCTGCTGGTCATGCTATTTTAAAACATGCAGGTGGTAATGTGACTGATTTTGATGGAAAAGAAATCTTATATGGAAAAAAAAATTTTAAAAATCCTAGTTTAATTTTAAAGAATAAAAATTTACTGTAATGGATGATCAAATAAGAATTATATTAATTATTATTGTTTCAGTTTCCATTTTTGGATTAATAGTTTACGTTTTCGTAAAAAATTATGTTAAAAACAAAATTGATAACCTCATTAAACAAGAAAAAGATAAAAAATTAAAGTAATTTTACAATTTTAAGATAGTCATCTTTTTCAATATCCATAACTTTTTTTGAAGTTTCAAAATCAAAACCATTTCTAGCCAATAAAGATATATCTTTTTTATAAAATAAAGGTCGATTGTCCTCAGTTCTGGCAGGTCCTATTCTCTTCTTCTTACAAACTTTTATTGCAGAAAAAAAATCTTGGTCTGAATTTTGATCTTGAATTTTATTTACTGTTTCTTTAATGAATTCGTTATTTATACCTTTTCCAATTAAGTAATTTCTTATTTTATTAATTGAATTCCCTCTTTGAATCATTGTTTTTGCTTTACTATCTGAATAAAACTTATCATTTATAAATTTATTTTTTTCTAAATCAGATAAAACAATATCAATCAAATTTGTAATATCTTGTTTTTTTACATTTGGGACTGAAGCTTTAAGGTATTTCTTTAATAAGTAGGTTTTAAGTTGTTGTTTTGAGGGTGCATATTTTTCAACATAAACAAAAGCAAAATTTCTCATTTCCTCAACAGTTAACTCTAATGTTTTTTTTCTATTTCTTATAGGAATCATGATTAGATTTAATATAATATATTTTAAAATGATCGAAGAAATTTATAACTATTTTAATGCTGATATGCTCTATTATTGGGTGAATTTAGGAATTCTACCTTTTTGGCTTATATTAATTTTTTTTCCATATTCTAATTTATCTAGGTATTTTGTAACTTCTATATTTCCAATCTTAATGCTAAGTGGTGCTTATATTTTTATTTTATATAAATCTTATTTAAACTCGTATGATTTTGCTAACAATTTTAGCCTCTATCTTAGTTTAAATAACCTTTCTGAATTGTTTACAGAAAAATCCTATCTAATGATGTTTTGGATACATTTTATTTCAATAAACTTATTTGTAGGAGGCTGGATAGTTAAAGACTCTCAAAAGTTATCAATAAATAAATTTTTTGTAGCAATACCCCTGATGATTACTTATCTCATTGGTCCTATCGGTTTATTTATTTATTGGTTTTTAAGAATTTTTTATGCCAAAAATATAAATTTGTATGATTAAGTCTTTAGAATTTTACTTTGATTTTATCAGCCCATACTCATTTTTAGCCTACAAGAAATTAATATCTTTAAAGAATAAAGATAAAATAAAAGTCATTTACAAACCACTATTACTAGGGGCTCTTCATAAACTTGGTGGAATTACAGCACCTGCATTTAATAAACGTAAAATGAAAAATATGAAAAATGATTGTGAATTAATTGCAAAAAAAAATAATATAAATTTTAAATGGAATGATAAATTTCCTATAAATTCTCTTTATTTAATGAGAGGTTACTTAACAATGGAAAATGATCTTAAAGATAAATTTTTTGAGGTGTGTTTTAATGCATATTGGAAAAATAATGTGGATATCTCAGATGAAGAAAATGTTAAAAATATTTTGAAAATTTGTGATCTAGATAACAACACTTTTTTTGAAAATATTCAAAGTCAAAAGATCAAAGATGAACTAAGAGAACTCACTAACTTAGCATTTGAAAAAGATATTTTTGGTGCTCCAACTTTTGTGGTTAATAATAAAATTTTTTGGGGACAAGATAGATTGGATTATGCGTTAGACGAATATTATTCTTGAGAGATTTTAAACTTACTTTGTTTAATTAATCCAAAGCCACCATCGATATGTGATACTTTTTCATATCCCATATCTTTAAGAGACTTAGCTGCTAGCGCAGATCTAAGGCCACCAGCACAAAATAAAACCATTTCTTTATTTAAGTCCAACTTTCCATCTTTAAAATAAACACTTTCAGGGTCCAGCCAAAACTCTAACATCCCTCTTGGAATATGATTTGCTCCTTCAACTTTACCTTCTTTTTGAAGTTCTCTAATATCTCTTATATCAATTAAATTACATTCTTTATCATTAACCATTTTATGTGCTTCATCAGGTGATATTGTTTTCACTTCTTTGAGAGCTTCGGATACTAGAGTTTGGGATGATTTAATTGTCATAATATTGTAAATATCTATATCATAATTTAAAAATTATATGAAAAAAATTTTCATTAAATTAGCTAGATTATTTGGTTATGAGATTATTGACCAAAATAGCTTTACATCCCCGACTCTTAATAAAGAATTAAATGAAGATCTTTCTGTCCTGAATAATAAATCAATAATTCTACCTCTTGGAAATGTTAAGATAACTAAAAAGGTTAATTCAATTTTAATTATTTTAAGAATGAATACTGAAGTAGAAATATGGGATCAAAATAAAAAAAGATTATTTGAGGAACCTAAAATAGAATATTCTACTAGATCAATAAAATCTTTAATGAAGTCAATAAACTTTTGTAAAAAAAAATATCCTAATTTGAAAATTAAGACAATTATAGTTGAAGATCATTCAAAAAAAGAAAATTTGGAAAAAGTGAAAGAATTAACGAAAAATCAAAATATAGATATTATCTCTCTAGACCATGAAAAGTACAAACCTTTGATAAAAAAACAAAAATCAGTTGATACTTTTTCTAATTTAGCAAGTTTATTACAAAGTTTTGAAATTGGAAAAGATAAAGGTGAAGATTTGATTTTTTTTGTAGAAGATGACTATTTACATTTTGAGTCAATGCTTGAGGAGATGGTGACATCATATGAGAGAATAGCCTCACAAATTGGAAAGGATATTTTTATGTGCCCATCTGATTATCCTTATTTATATATGAGTAATGAGAAAACCAACGTTTTAATTGGTAACAAAAGACATTGGAGAACTGTAAGTGAAACTTTATGCTCATTTATGACAAGCAAAAATTTACTTAATAAATATTGGGATAATTTATATAAAACCTGTGCTGACCGTCATAATCCGTTTGAGAAATATATAAATGAAATTTATAAAAATGAAATATGTATTTCTCCACTTAAGACTTTGTCTTTACATTTAACAAATATAAACTCAAGTTACGGTCTATCTCCATTAATTGATTATAAAAAACTTTGGGAAGAAAATAAATAAGAAAGCCCCCTGAGGGAGGGGGCTTTCAACTAACTAACTTAGAGAGAAACTTTTAAGGGACCCTGTGATGAGTAACTTTGCGGATACACAGAGAGCACAGAATCCCCTGATTGTTAACAATTAGTCACGTATTGCATATGCAATAACGCCAGTTTCTGTAACGTCTGTCCCTTTTGTTTCAGCCTCTTTACTTAGTCTGATACCAATAGTAGCTTTCATAATTGACCATACGATCAAGGCAACCACGAAAACAAAAACGTTAATAGAAATCACGCCTAATAATTGTGTTCCAAATGAAGTATCTGGATTTGTAATCGGCACAGCTAATGTACCCCAAATACCAGCAAACAAGTGAGCTGGTATAGCTCCTACTACATCATCAATCTTTAATGAGAATAGAAGTTTAGTACCATAAACTACGATTACACCACCAACTGCACCAATTAAAATAGCAGCTAATGGTGAAGGCATCAATGGCTCTGCAGTAATTGCAACTAATCCACCGATACATCCATTTAACATTTGAACAACATCTGTTTTTCCAAAATTCAATCTTGTTACAGTCGCTGCAGCCATTACACCACCAGCGCCAGCTAAGAACGTATTTAGAAATATTGTTGATACAGCAATTGCATCATCAGCTGTTCCAATAGCTAATTGAGAACCACCATTAAATCCAAACCAACCTAACCATAGGATAAATACTCCTACAGTCACTAATGGTATTGAAGATGCTGCAAACGGTTTAAGCGGTGCAGGAGATCCTGACTTAGTAAATCTTCCAAGCCTAGGACCTAACATTAAAGCACCAGCTAGAGCAGCCGCTCCACCTGTTGAGTGAACAAGTGTTGATCCTGCAAAGTCTGAGAATCCAGCAGAAGCTAACCAGCCTCCACCCCACTGCCAACCCATTACGATTGGATAAATAATTCCTGATAAAATCGCTGCAAATAAAAAGAATGGCCATAACTTAATTCTTTCAGCCAATGTTCCTGATACAATGGATACTGTCGTTGCACAGAATACCATCTGAAAATACCAGTCTGATCCGTCTGCATAACCAGTATCAACTGCACTAGAGTCTGACCATGGAATAAAGCTTCCGATATACCCACCTTCTGGTATTCCATAAGCAAGATTATAACCAAACATCCAGAACATTATTCCAGCAATTGATATTAAACCTATATTTTTTGCACAAATAACGGATACACTTTTAGATGTAACCATTCCTGATTCCAACATTGCAAATCCACAAGCCATAAAAAAGACTAGGAATCCACAAATTAAGAAAAGCAAGGTATTAAATATAAAACCTATCTCTGCAGAAACTGTTGTTTCCGCCATACCTGCACTACTCATGTTTAATAAAAAAATTAAACTAATAAGTGGCACACTTATTTTTTTTAATAATTGAGTCATAAGACCTCCCTGTTAAGAAAACACTTATATTTTTATATTAATTAAAAACTAACGCTGATTAGGAAAATTGGGTATGCAGAATTTGCATATAGAAACAGCCTTAACGCTTTTTTTTACATTAAGGCTGTTAAAATATTATTTATTAAATACTTCTTTTAAAGCTTTTGCTGGCAAGAATTTAACCTTTTGTGATGCAGCAATTTGAATTTGCTCTCCAGTTCTAGGGTTTCTTCCAACTCTAGCTTTTCTTTTAGCTACTTTATATGTACCAAATCCAGCAATTTTTACTGAATCATCTGCTTTTAAAGCATCTAAAATAGTATTGGTTATTGTGTCAAAAGTTCTTTCGGCATCAGCTTTACTTAGATTTAAAGCGCCTGAAAGCTTGACTAATAATTGTTTTTTATTCATTTTAGCTCCGGTTTTATTAGGTTAATTACTATTTTTGTCAAAAGTATTGATAAATCAAGACTTTTTTTAGTATGTCTCTAAAAGTTATACACAATATATTGTAAATTATTGAATAAGTACTGATTTTACTAGCTTTTTTAAAAACTTTTTAATTGTATTATTTGAATAAACCAAGATCTTTAAGGTCATTAAAGGTTGTAAAAAACATTAAAGATAGCAATAAAAACAATCCGATTCGAAAAAAACCTTCCTGAGTTTTTTGAGATAAAGGACGACCTAAAATTTTTTCAAAAGCATAAAACATTAAATGACCTCCATCTAGCATTGGGATTGGAAATAAATTAACTAAACCAAGACTTATAGAAATGTAAGCCATCATGCTTATAAAAGCTAAAACACCAAACTCAGCAACCTGACCAGATATTTTCGCTATTCTAATAGGACCACCTAATTGTGAGGCATCTGCTTTACCAAAAATCATTGCACCAATGTATTTGAGAGATGAAATACTTACATAATATACTTCATGTCCTGCATGGTAAATTGCTTGGGCAGGTCCCAGTTTTATATGGTTAATTTCATTATTATAAGCACCCAATTTAATCCCGACCATACGTTTATTTATTTGATTGCCTAGGTTATCTTCACTTAAAACTATATCAGGAGTTATTTTTAAGATTAATTCATCATAGGATCGTTTAACTTTGAAGTCTATAATGTCATCTGTTGACATTGTGATGTATTTGGAAACATCCAAAATACTTTTAACTTTATTACCATCTATTTCTAGTATTATATCATTTTGCTTTAGTCCACCTATCATTGCTGGACTATCTTCTTGTACTTCATTAATTACAGCTGGAGTAAAATCTTTGCCAATGAATGTATAAATTGAAAAAAAAATAACCAAAGCCAATAGAAAATTTGCTAAGGGACCCCCAAAAACAATTAACACTCGTTGATATAAAGGCTTTAAAACAAATAATTTTTTACGGTCTTCCTCATTATATTTTTTAATTATCTTTTCTTGATCTGCTTGGGAAAATACATTTCTATCACCAAAAAATTTAACATAACCACCAAGTGGTATCCAACAAATTTTCCATCTAGTTCCAGATTTATCATTCCAACCAAATAATTCTTGACCAAATCCAATTGAAAAATCTGTAATTCCTACTCCATATCTTTTTGCAAAATAATAGTGTCCGTATTCATGAATAAAAACAACAATTAAGATTAGTATTATAAATGGTAAAATGTAACTAAGCACAATAAAACAGTTTTATTAGAATTTTAAATTATACTCAACACCCTATTTTGACCTAATAAATGATTAAAAAACATTGATTGTATTTGTTTTAAAAAGATATAAGCATCCATTCAATCTAACTAATTATCTAAATAATAATGAACTTCAATGATTTACCAATAGAAAATAAGCTTAAAAACTCAATTAAGTATGCAGATTTTAAGTCTCCTACTCCAATACAAAGTAAATCAATTCCTGTTAGTTTAACTGGTAAAGATATATTGGGAACCGCTCAAACTGGTACAGGAAAAACTTTGGCATTCACAATTCCAATGATTAATAAATTAATTTTGGACAAAAATGCTATGGCTTTAATTATCTGTCCTACTAGAGAACTTGCAAGCCAAGTAATGCAAACAGTTTTGAAATTAAATGTAAGAGAAATAGGTATTGGGAACGCATTATTAATTGGTGGTGAGAGTATGCAAAAACAACTAAAGAAATTAAAAAAAAGAGCAAGGATTATAGTTGGTACACCTGGAAGAATTAATGATCATTTAAAAAGACAAAGTTTAAATTTATCAAAAGTATCTTATCTGGTTTTAGATGAAACAGATAGAATGCTAGATATGGGTTTTACTCCACAAATAGAATTAATTTTAAAGTTTATTCCAAGAGATCATCAAACTTTATTATTTTCAGCAACATTACCAAATAATATTTTGAAAATTTCAGAAAAATATTTGAATAATCCAGAACGAATAGCTGTAGGTTCATTATCAACACCAATTGAAAAAATCAAACAAGAAACATTTCAAATAACTCAAGATAAAAAATATCATGAATTGATAAATCAGTTAGTTGAAAGAAATGGGTCTATATTAGTTTTTGTTAAAACTAAGCATGGAGCAGACAAGATAGTTAAACGTTTAAAATATGATGGTCATTCAGCAGATGCTATTCATGGAAATTTAAGACAAAGTAAGAGAGACAGAGTAATAGCTGGATTTAGAATTGGTAAAAGCAGAATTTTAATTGCAACAGATGTTGCTGCACGAGGTTTGGATATCCCTTTAATAGAACATGTGATAAATTATGATCTACCTCAAGTTCCTGAAGATTATATTCATAGAATTGGAAGAACTGGAAGAGCTGGTAAAGAAGGTTCTGCTTTAACTTTTCTTACACCAAATGATAGATCCATGTGGAATTCTATTAGTAAATTAATTAATCCAAGCTTTAAACACACACAAGATAGACAAAAAAGAAAATTTAGAGGAAAAAAAAGATCTAACGCAAGTTTTGATAAAGACAGAAAGTTCAAAGATAAAAAGAAGTTTAATTTTAGTAAATCAAGTTTTAAAGATAAAAGAAATTTTTTTAAAAAGGGTAAATCTAAAAAATTAAGTTTTAAAGATAAAAAGAAAAAATTTGGTTTTACAAATAATCCAAAATATTTTGATAAAAAACCTTCAAGTGATTTACCAAAAGAACCAAATAAAAAAGAATTTAGATTTAAAGGAAAAAAAAAATTTAAGAATAGAAAAAGACCTAGGAATTTTTCATTTAAAAGATTTAAAAAAAAAATATAAAATTCTAAATTTAAATTATTGAATTAAGCCAGTTTTTTAATTCAAGCATCCTTAATTCTTTATTAGATATATTTATTTCATTTTTAATAAATGAAATATGGTTATGAATTTCTTCTTCATCTCTAAAAACTTTTCTATTTGAAATCAATTTATCTTTTCTAAACTCAATCAAACTTATCATTTTTTCATAAGTAATTTCTGGGTGATATTGAAGCCCCCAAATTTTCGAATTATTTACCTCGAAGTATAAACTTTGCACTTTATTAATTTCATTTGAGGCCAAACAAATAGCATTTTTAGGCAATGTCACAACTTCATCAAAATTGAATGCTGGAGAATTAAATACCTTATCTTTACCTTTGTAAAGAGGGTGGTTGAGCCCTTGTTCATTTATTGTAATTTTGTTTGCAATTCCAATATGTGAGCCATATCCTTTTTTAACCTCACCTCCCGCTGCAGTTACTGCTACCTGCATACCCCAACAAATTGCTAATATTCTTTTGACATTTCTTTGACATTCTTTCATAAATTCAATTTGATTTCGTATTTCAGGGGTATCATTATAAATATTAAGACTACTACCTCCCCAAATTAAACCATCATAACTTGAAAGTTTTGATTTTATAGATTCCAAGTTTTCATCAGAAGATGGATTTACAACATCAAAATTTAAGTTTTCATTGAAATAATTAAGACTTTCTTTGAGACTTTCTGTATGAGTCGGTATCCCTACATCTTTAAAGTTTTTATTTTCTGTTCTTAAATTTCCCTCGACGATTAAAATATTTAGATTACCCATTAAACAAATTTCCTGAAAAACTATGTTTATACATAGTTTTCATATCTGCTAATGTTAATTTTTTAGGATTACCTAATGTTGAGGGGTCAGCTAAAGCCATTTCAGACAATCGATCTATATCAAAATTTTCTTTTTTTATAACTTCAGATAATTTATGTGGCATGGCCAATTTTTTTCTCAAATCTAATACCCAATTAATAAATCCATCAAAAGTTCTTTCTTTCAATTCTAAATGATCACAAATTTTTATAATTTTCTTCTCAATCATACTTTTATTAAAAGTTAAAACATAAGGCATAAATATTGCATTAGATAAGCCATGATGAATATTATTTAATGCATTCACAGGATGGCTTAATGAGTGTATAGCACCTAATCCTTTTTGGAATGCTGTGGAACCCATGCTAGCTGCAGTTAACATATTCGTTCTTGCCTCAATATCTGAACCATCTTTAAAAGCTTTTAATAACCATTGGTTAATTAATTTCATTCCCTCTAGAGCAATTCCATCAGCCATTGGATGATATCCTGGCGCACAGTAAGCTTCTAAATTATGTGCTAAAGCATCCATTCCAGTTGCTGCTGTAATTTTTGGGGGTAAAGCAATCGTTAATAAAGGATCAAGAATAACAATTGAAGGTAAAAATTTTGGATGAAAAATAATATTTTTTACCCCTGTTTTTTCATTTAAAATAACTGATGCTCTTCCTGTTTCCGAACCAGTTCCTGCTGTAGTTGGTACGGCAATTATTGGAGCAATTTTATTTGAGTTTGCTTTCTTCCAATTATCCCCAATATCTTCAAAGTCCCAAATTGGTAAATTTTGACCTGACATAAAAGCAACTGCTTTACCAACATCAAGTCCACTTCCACCACCAAAGGCAATTACACCATCGCAATCATTTTCCTTAAAAAAACTAACACCATCATTTACATTTGTGCCTGTAGGATTGCCAGTAATATTTGAAAAAACCTGAACAGAAATATCTTTATCTTTTAATAATAATATTGTTTCAGAGATCATTTTTGTATTTACCAAACCACTATCAGTAACTAACAAAGGTTTTTTGATTTTTAGGTTTTCACAAGCTAATCCTAAATCCTTAATACGATTTTCACCAACCCACATTGTAGTAGGATAATTCCAATTGGATTTAAACATCTAAAAGATAATATCTATTTTTTTATAACTTGATATTCAAAATTCTGTGTTGTTTGATTTATTTGAATAAGTTTTGCCCCATTTTTGCTATGAAATTTAGTTGCCATTTTTGTTAAAGGTGACAGGGTAATTAATCTGTTGAGATGATTTGATTTTTTTATTTTTTTATAAACTTCTTTTACAATTAATTTACCACCCCCTTTCTTTTTAGACCAAACTGTATAAGCAATAGCGATTTGACCAACATTTTGATCTCTTTGAGCACTTTGCAAAAAAGCATCATGACTAAATTTATCTAATTCCTCAACACTTTTTGGGATGTGATTAGTATATGCGAAACACATAACAGCATGAATTTCTCCACCATATTTTACGCCATAAATTTTTCTTCCATAACTTCTTCTAAAAATATTATCTAATTCTGGTCTTACTGGATCTTCTTTAGTATTACACTCTTTTAACTCAACTAACTCTGCTCCTTTAATCCAATCAAAAAAATTATCGATATTTTTGCCAATTAATTGTTTGTTTTTTCTAATTCTAGCTTTAATCCTAGGTTTAAATTTTTTTTTACCTTTTAAACTAGTGTTATCTAAATATTTCTCAGTTAACTTATCTCTTACATTTTTAAATATTTCTTTCATTTTTTTAATTTTCCACGATTAACAAGTCAAAAGTATAATAAGGTAAAAACAGCTCCAAAAATTATAATTAAAATTGCAATAGCAATATAATTTATTTTTATATTAAATTTTTTATAGATTAATTCATTAATTTTTTCCCAAAAAAGAACAGTTAAAAAGAGAATAATTGCTGGTAAAATAAATTTAAGCATAACTTTTAATTTTTATCGCCAACATAAACCGAAACTCCTCTAGTGTTAATATCAACATCAAATTTTTTATGTAAAGGAGGAAAAGCTCTTTGTGAACAGTCTAATCTATCGCAGGTTCTACAGGATACACCTATAGGTATTTCAGTTGATTTATCATTTATATTTAAATTTTCTGTATACACAAAATCCTTTGCATATTTAGCTTCACACCCAAGACCTATTGATAAAATACTTTTTGATTGGCCAAATCTTCCTATACCCTTTTCAACAGTTCTTGCTATACAAACATACTTTTCCCCATTAGTCATTTTACTGACAGCCGCTTGTATAACTCCTGGTCGTGTTAATGCCGAATAAACATTCCATCGTGGACATGCACCTCCATACCTAGGTATTTCAATACCAGACAATGAAAATCTTTTTGATATGTTTCCTGCCATATCAACTCTTAAAAAATGAAAAGGAATTCCTGGAAGTTTTGGATCTTGTAAACAAGTTACTCTATGCGCAACTTGCTCAAATGAAGTTGCAAAAGTATTTTGTAAAAGTTCTAAATCATATTTAAGTTTTTTACATTCTGCATGAAAAGGCTTATAGGGCATTAGTATTGCTGCACCACAATAATTTAATAAAGCAACTTTTGATAATTTTTTTGATTCTTCTGAGGGAAAAGTAAATTTGGATAAATATTCTTCTATTTCTTTACTTGCACCTTCTTGTGCAATTTGTGCAGCTGCATGAAGTTTTTTTGTTTCTAAAGAACTATAATCGCTCAATAAAAGTTCTTTTCTATTTTTATTATAGATTTTTGAAAAAGGTTTATCTTCTTCAGGAATTACATCTTTAACATTAATTTTATATTCAGAGCTTAAATAATCACAAAGGGCTACGTATCTTGTTCTATTATTTTTTTGAACTTTTTCAAAAACTTTGTTTGCAAAATCCTCTAATTTTGGAAAGTAATTTTTATTTTCTTGAAGAAAATCTGAGATAACCTCGCCTGGAAAAGAGTTTTTTCTATTATCTACTATTTTACCTGAGATAGTTTCAATTTTATTAATCATTTCATGATCTTTTTTTTTAAGGATATCGCCCAATCTTACAATGGCTTTTCCTATTTTTGGATTTGTTCCAACAAGATCTTTTACTTCGGGACCTAGAATGTCTAGATCTTCGAACAATTTATCATCTAAAATCTCTGATAAAGTATTTTCTAAGTTGATGTCTGTTTTGGAAGTTAATTGAGATAATTCTATATTTAACTTTTCACAAATTTTTAATAAAAGATCCCCATCAATTTTTCTTTTTCCACCCTCTATCAAATTCAAATAGCTAGGAGATATATTTAAATCTTCAGCTAATTTATTAGCCTGGAGCCCCAATTGTCTCCTAAAAGCCTTAATTTTTGGACCTATTTTTAAATCTAATTGACTCATATTTTCTATTTGTAAATTTTGTAAATTTATATTTACAATTTTTTTCCTTAATTTACAAGACTTTTTTACTTTTTAGTAGATTTTGTAAATTTTGTAAATTATAAAATTTACATGAACGATAAATTAAAAAACAGTGAAAATGAGGCTCAAATCATAAAACATGAAGATCTAGCTAGACATAATAGCAGAGGGATCTACATGAGAGATGATCATTGTGATTGGGGTTCAAGTGGAATGCAAGATCTAGTTGAGACCCTAAACGACTCAAACTAGTTCTTATCAGTTCAACTTAATCATTTCTTACTAAAACATTTAAAATCACAGGATATCAATAATGAGTGCAGAAAACGTCTCGTACGACTTAAAAAGGTTTGCAGGAATAAAAAGAGATTATACTCCAGAAGAAGTTGAAAGATTAAGAGGCTCAATAAAAATTGAGTATTCAATGTGTAAACATCAATCAATTAAGTTATGGAATTTATTAAATTCTGAACCTTATGTAAACACACTAGGTTCTCTTTCAGGAAACCATGCAGTACAACATGCCAAAGCGGGGTTGAAGGCAATTTACTTGAGTGGATGGCAGGTTGCAGCTGATGCAAATAGTGCTGGTGAAATGTATCCTGACCAATCATTATATCCATATGATAGTGCACCAAAATTAGTTGAGTCAATGAATAACGCTTTAATCAGAGCTGATCAAATTCAACACATGGAAATAAAAGATGGTGATATGAAAAAAGAAAAAAGAGTTGATTACATGCTGCCTATTATTGCTGACGGGGAGGCAGGCTTCGGCGGCCCATTAAATGTATTTGAACTCGCAAAGAAATTTATTAAAGCTGGTGCTGCTGGAGTTCACTTTGAAGACCAGTTAGCAAGTGAAAAAAAATGTGGTCATATGGGTGGTAAAGTATTAGTCCCAACTGGTACAATGATAAAAAACTTAAAAGCTGCAAGACTAGCTGCTGATATTGCTGATGTACCATTAATTATTTTGGCAAGAACTGATGCTAATGCTGCAAAGCTAATTACAAATGATCATGATGAAAATGATAAGCAATTTTTAACGGGTGAAAGATCCCCTGAAGGATTTTACTATGTAAAAGCTGGAATAAATCAAGCAATTTCGAGAGGCTTAGCTTACGCACCTTATTCAGATTTAATTTGGTGTGAAACTGCAACCCCTAATCTTGAAGAAGCTAAAAAATTTGCAGATGCTATTCACGAAAAGTTTCCGGGTAAACTTTTAGCATATAATTGTTCTCCATCATTTAATTGGAAAAAACATTTGTCAGATGTTGAAATAGCCTCTTTTCAAAAAAAAATTAGTGCAATGGGTTATAAATTCCAGTTTATAACTCTCGCAGGATTTCATACTCAAAATATTGCGATTTTTGAATTAGCTGAAAAATATAAAAAAGAGGGTATGTCTGCTTATTCAAAAATTCAGGAACAAGAATTTGCTCGAGAAAAAGATGGTTACACTAGTGTTAAACATCAAAGAGAAGTCGGTACTTCTTATTTTGATGCTGTTTCAAATACCATAAGTAGTGGAAAAAGTTCAACTACAGCAATGGATGGCTCAACAGAATCTGAACAATTCTAATAAAACAATTCCTCTTGTGTATTAGTATATAACTGGCCCAGAAATGGGTCGGTTATTTTTATTTGTTTGTAATCTATATCGTGTGTGTTATGAGCCATTATGGTTGATAAAAACTTTGGTTTTGGTACTCAAATAAGAAAGTCCCCCTATTTTGAGTCTACTGTAAAATGGGGAGCTACCGGTTTTTCTGTATATAACCATATGTATATTCCAAGAGATTTTGGTAGTCCTGAAAAAAATTTTTGGAATTTAATAGAAAAAGCAATTCTTTGTGATGTTGCTGTTGAAAGACAAGTTGAAATTACTGGTCCAGATGCTTACAAATTTGTCCAATTACTTACTCCAAGAGATCTCTCAAAATTATCAATTGGTCAATGTAAATATGTGTTAATTACAAACGATAAAGGTGGAATAATAAATGATCCAGTGCTTTTAAGACTAGCTGAAAATCATTTTTGGCTATCTCTTGCTGATAGCGATGTTTTATTATGGGCTCAAGGAGTGGCTGTGAATTCTGGATTAAATGTCAATATTACAGAGCCCGATGTGTCTCCACTTCAATTACAGGGACCCCTTTCTTCTAAAATAATGATTAAATTATTTGGTGAAGGTATTAAAAATCTAAAATATTATTGGTTTAAAGAATATGAATTAGATGGAATACCATTAATTGTTTCAAGAACTGGTTGGTCTAGTGAGTTTGGGTATGAATTATTTCTAAGAGATGGTTCAAAAGGTAATCAACTTTATGAAAAAATAATGGAAGCAGGAAAAGAACATGGTCTTCAGCCAGGTCATACATCGTCTATAAGAAGAATTGAAGGTGGAATGCTTTCTTATCATGCGGACGCAGACATCAATACGAATCCTTTTGAACTAGGTTTAGATAGATTGGTTAATTTAAAGAATGAGGTTAACTTTATAGGTAAGGAAGCTTTAAAAAAAATAAAACAGAAAGGTATTAAAAGAAAACAAGTTGGTTTAGAATTAGATTGTGAGCCTTTAAAGGGACCAAATACTTCTTTCTGGCCGATTTTAAAGGATGAGAAAAAAATTGGCAAAATTACTTCTGCTGTATATTCTCCTAGATTAAAAAAGAACATAGCGTTGGCAATCGTAGAGATTAATAATTCAGAGATTGGAAATATTTTAAAAGTTATTATAAACGACAACGAGATTAATTCTAAAGTAATTGAAAAACCTTTTTACGATCCAAAAAAAAAAATTGCTTCTTCTTAAGATTTAATATTATAACCTTTTTTCAATAATATTGAGACAAAGATCACACAAATTACTAAAAATGACACCATGGAACCTACACTTATCCAAATATTAAAATCTGATATTCCATAAAATGAGAATCTTAAGCCATCAATTAAATAAACTACTGGATTAAAATAAGAAACAGTTTGCCAAAACGGTGGTAACATATCCAAACTATATAAGCTTCCCCCTAAGAATACCATTGGAGTAATTACCAGTGATGGAACGATAGACATTTGCTCAAAGTTTTTACTAACGACACCAATTAAAAAACCAAATAATGCAAAAGTAAATGAAACTAAAACTAACAAAAATACCATTAACACTGGATACTTAACAGTCACTTCAGCAAAAAATGAAGCAGTAATAAAGATCACTGCACCAACAATTAAAGTTTTAGTAGCTCCTGCTCCAACAAAAGCTAAAACTGTTTCAAGTGTTGAAATAGGTGCTGCTAAAATCTCATTAATAGTTCCATTAAATTTTGGAAAAAATATTCCAAATGAGGTGTTACTTATTGACTGGGTAAGCAATGTTAACATTAATAAACCTGGAACAATATATGAGCCATAACTTACACCATCAATTTTTTGGATATAACCGCCAATTACTG
>CACEFF010000013.1 GCA_902558815.1 uncultured Pelagibacteraceae bacterium
GAGAGTAAAGGGAAAATTTATTTTAAGAAGAGGTTTTAAGATAAAAAGAGGTTCTAAAGTTTTAATTATTGAAGATGTAATTACAACAGGCAAATCTAGTATGGAATGTGTTAGACTTATAAAAAAAGCAAAAGCTTCTCTAGTAGGTTTCGCGACAATAATTGATAGATCTACAAAAAAATCTTTAAAAATAAAAAGAAAAATAGTTTCGCATTTAAAAATAAATGTCCCAACATATAAAGCAAATCAGCTGCCTAAAGATTTGAAATCAATTCCAATAACAAGACCCGGAAGCAGATTTTTCAAGTGAAACGATTAGGCGTAAATATTGATCATATTGCAACTTTAAGAAATGCACGAGGCGAATTGCATCCAGATCCAGTTTTTGCTGCTAATTTTGCAAAAAAGATTGGTGCTGACTCAATAACAATTCATTTAAGAGAAGATAGAAGACATATTAGAGATAAAGATGCAAAACTAATATGCTCAAAAAGAAACATTTTAGTAAATCTTGAAATTTCAACAAATCTAAGAATGATAAAAACAGCTCTTAAAATGAAACCTAATTTTATATGTATTGTTCCTGAAAATAGAAAAGAAATTACGACTGAAGGAGGTTTAGATCTAAAAAAAAATAGATTTAGAATAAAAAAAATAATTTCTATGTTTAAAGAAAAAAAAATTAGAACAAGTTTATTTATAAATCCATCTATCAAAGATATAAAAATTTCAAAGGAATTAGATGTTGATTGTATCGAAATTCATACTGGTACGTTATCTAATTTGGTTAAATTAAATAAAAGTTTTAAAAATGAAATCAAAAAAATAGAAAGATGTTCATTATTGGCTAATAAATTGGGTTTAGAAGTTCATGCTGGACATGGACTTGATTACAAAACAACCAAACTTTTATCTAAAATTAGAGAAATTAAAGAATTTAACATAGGTCATTTTATAATTGGTGAGTCTATTTTCATTGGACTAGCTCAAGTAATAAAAAATTTTAAAAGAATAATAGGAAAATAATAAATGAAAATTTTAGGTATAGGGGTCGATGTAATTCGAAACAGTAGAATTAAATCATTACTTAACAATAAATCATTTATCAATAGAACTTTTAGTAAATCTGAATTGAAAAATTCTAAAAAAATTTCAAATAAAACAAATTACTTCGCCAAAAGATTTGCTGCAAAAGAATCATTAGCTAAATCACTTGGAACTGGCTTTAGAAATAAATTAAATTTTAAAGATATTGAAATTTTAAATAACAAAGTAGGAAAGCCTTATTTTTCAAAATCAATTAAAATTGATAATATTGTAATCAAGAGATTTAAAACAAAAAAGTATGATTTGTTTCTTTCAATTTCAGATGAAAAAGAATATTCAGTAGCTTTTACAATTTTACAAAGTAAATAATGTTAGATAAAAAATTTTTTATTGAAAATATTAAAACTTTATTTTATGCGCTCGTTATAGCTCTTGTAATTAGATCTTTTTTTATTCAGCCCTTTTACATACCCTCATCCTCTATGGAACCAAATTTATTAGTAGGTGATAGATTATTTGTAACTAAATATTCGTACGGATATAGTAGACACTCATTTCCTTTTAGTCCTCCTATTCTAAAAAGTAGAATATTTTACAATGAACCAAAAAGAGGAGATGTTGTTGTATTTAAAACACCAGCAGATAATAGAACTGATTATATCAAACGATTAATAGGCATACCGGGCGACAGAATAAAATTTATTGATGCTAATTTATATTTAAATAATAGTGAGATTCTTAAATCTAAAATATCAAATAATGATAAAATTTTTTGTGGAAATATCATTATTGATACCTTCACTTTTGAAGAGATTTTACCAAGTGGAAAAAAATATAAGACAGTTTATCACAAAGATTTTCCATTTAAAAAAACTGATGAATTCATTATTCCAGATGATCATTATTTTTTTTTAGGAGATAATAGGGATTGTTCAAAAGATAGTAGATTTCTTACAAGTGTAGGGTATGTTCACAAAGATAATCTTGTTGGCAAAGCACGATTTATTTTTTTCTCATCTGATAGATCAGTTGGAAGTATTTTTACATTTTGGAAATGGAACAAATCATTGAGATTTGAAAGATTTTTTAAAAGAATAAATTAATGAAAATTGATTACAGTACTTTAGAAAAAAAGATTAAGGTAAATTTTAAAAATAAAAATTTATTAATCAAATCTTTAACGCATAAAAGTTTCAATAAAGAACAAAATAATGAAAAAATTGAATTTTTAGGTGATCGGGTTTTAGGTTTAATTATTGCAAAAAAACTTTTAGAAATTTATCCAGATGAAAAAGAGGGTATTTTAGATAAAAAATTTGCTTCACTGGTAAATAAGAAAACATGTTTACAAATAGCAAAAAAAATTGATTTACAGAAATATATTTTAACTCTTAAAATTAAAAACAGTAAAAATATTATAGAGGATAAAGTTTTGTCAGATAGTTGTGAAGCTTTAATTGGAGCTATTTATTTGGATAAAGGATTTGAAATTATTGAAAAAGTAATTTTAGATTTATGGTCAGAACATATTAAAGATAGTATTGTTACCCAAATTGATGCTAAAACTAAATTACAAGAATTTTCCTTGAAAAAATTTAAAAAGTTACCAATATATAAAATAATTTCAAATACAGGTCCTAGACACAAACCTCTTTTTAAGGTTGCTGTAAAATTAATAAATACTAAATCTTTTATTGCTGAAGGTAAATCAAAGAAAGATGCAGAGCAAAATGCTGCTGTATTATGTTTGAGAAATACTAAAAAGATATGAATTGGGACGATTCAGGTTTTTTGCTTTCTAAAAACAAATATAATGAAAATTCACTTATTGCTGAAATTTATACAAAAGATCACGGAAAAATTTCAGGAATTATATTTGGCGGCACATCAAAAAAAATTAAGAATTATCTACAAATAGGAAACAAAATTTATGTTAATTATTATTCAAAATCTGAAAATCGAATTGGATATTTCAAAGTAGAAATTCAAAAAGCTTTATCACCTCTTTATTTTGATAATCATCAAAAATTATCATGTATTTCTTCAGCAATACAGTTGGTTAAAATATTAACTGCTGATTCTCAGAAAAATCAGATTATTTACAACCTATTAGAAAGCTTTTACATATTATTAGAAAATCAAAATTGGATTAGAGATTATATTTTTTGGGAATTGGAACTATTTAAAGTACTTGGATATGATTTAGAATTTATCAATTTAGTTGATAAAAAAATTGTTGGCGATGAATTTCATTATATATCTAAATCTTCTACAGAAAAAAGGATTGTTCCAAATTTTTTAGTTGAAAAAAGTAAATCATCTGAAGATTTGAAAACTTTATTAGATGCTTTAAAGCTATTAGGTGATTATTTAGATAAAACTATTTTAAAACCAAATAATTTAAATCAACCCATAAGAAGATTGGAATTTATGAACAGTTTGAAATAATTACTTGAGGATTTTATCCAATTTATCAGCGTAATAACTGATAATAGCATTTGCTCCAGATCTTTTGAATGAGATTAGCGTCTCTAAAATAACATTTTTGTCTATTATTCCTTTTTTAATTCCATTTGACAAAAGACTGTATTCTCCTGATACTTGGTAAGCCATTACTGGAATTTTGAAGTTTTCCTTTACCAATTTTATTACATCTAAATATGGTAAACCAGGTTTAACCATTACCATATCCGCACCTTCTTTAACATCTAAAGCAACTTCTCTTAGAGCTTCATCTGCATTTCTAAAGTCCATTTGATAATTTTTTTTATTACTTTTTAAAAGCCTTTTTGATCCAACAGCATCACGAAAAGGTCCATAAAAACTTGAAGCATATTTAACAGCATAAGATAAGATTTGTGTCATTTGGTATCCATTTTTATCAAGTGATTTTCTAATTTCACCTATTCTGCCATCCATCATGTCTGACGGCGCTATCACATCACAACCCATTTGAGCTTGTAATAAGGATTGATTGATTAAAACTTCAATTGTTTCATCATTCAAAACATATTCTGAATTTACTAGTCCATCATGTCCATGGGAAGTATAAGGATCAAGGGCTACATCACACATAATACCAATTTCATTTTTATATTTTTTTTTTATTAGTTGTATTGCTTTACAAACTAAATTATTTTCATTCAAAGCTTCTGTTCCAAAAGCATCCTTCTTCTTTTTATCAGTATAAGGAAACAAAGCAATCATAGGCAATCCAATACGTATTGCTTTATCAATAATAGGCCCTAATTTATCTAAAGTGTAACGGTATACACCTGGCATTGAATTAATAGGTAATCTTTTATTTTTTCCATCAATTAGAAAAATTGGTAATATAAAGTCGTTAGAAGTTAGGTTGTTTTCTTCAACTAGTCTTCGAGACCAATCGTTTTTGCGACTGCGTCTAAGTCTCAAGCTTGGAAATTTTCCTGTAATCATCACTAAATTAATTTATAATATGCGACAAATGTTATATACAAATATAACCAAAAAACGATATTAAAAAAACATATGAGTTTAAATTTCAACGATTTTCAAAAGCAAGATGTCAAATTTGACATCGATAAGCTTAAAAAAGCTTACGAAGAAATATTGTCTATAAAAGGATTTACTGGGATTGATGGTATTTCAAACTTTGGAGCTATATCATTAACTCAAATACCAGGCGATCCAGAGTCTATTAAAGGAAATAAAGCTCGAGGGGTATTTTGGACTAAACCAAACTCATCAGGCAAAGAAGTTGTGAGAGATGAAATGATAAATGAGTCAGCTTATTCTGAATTTATAGAAGATTTTAATAATACTTATTTTAAAGAAGTTTTTGATACATTATCCTCAAAATATAAATTGGGAAGAGTAAGAGTTTTATTAAAAGAGCCAAGATCAACTTTAAGCTGGCATAGAGACCCAGAGCCAAGACTTCATATTCCAATAATAACAAATCCAGGATCAATTATGGTTATTGATAATGTAGCAAAACATTTGCCTGCTGATGGATCTGTATGGATAACAAATAATACCAAATATCATAATGCTTTTAATGGAGGTGAGGAAAATAGAATCCATTTGGTAGCATGTGTTTTGGACCATAAGTTTAATTAATTTGAAAAAAATATTTATTTCGTCAGATCATGCAGGCTTTAATCTAAAAGAGCAAATTAAGAAAAAATTTTCAAAAAAATTTTTATTTCAAGATATGGGAACAAATAATTCAAAAACATCGGTTAACTATCCAGACTACGCACATAAACTTTCCAAAAAAGTATCCAATAATAGCAAAAATATAGGTATTTTAGTCTGTGGTTCAGGCATGGGAATGTCAATGGCAGCAAATAAACATAAAAAAATTAGAGCAGCTGTATGTTATTCAGTTAAAAATGCAAAATTATCTAGATTGCATAACAATGCAAATATTATTACATTAGGATCGAGATTAACAAATAAAAATACTGCCTTCAAATGTATAGAAGTATTTGTTAATACTAAATTTGAAGGTGGAAGACACAAAAAAAGAGTAAATAAAATATAGAATATATGTCTAGTGAAACAAAATATTTAAATTCTGATTACAAAGATTTTTTTGAAAAAAGTCTTTCACAATCTGATCCTGACTTATTTAAAGCTATTAACGATGAGTTAATAAGACAACAAAATCATATTGAGCTTATTGCTTCAGAAAATATTGTTTCTCAAGCAGTTTTAGAAGCTCAAGGTTCAGTTCTTACAAACAAATATGCTGAAGGTTATCCAGGAAAAAGATATTATAATGGTTGTGAACATGTTGATGTGGCTGAAAAATTAGCATTGGAGAGAATCAAAAAACTTTTTAATTGTAAATATGCCAATGTTCAACCTCACTCAGGTGCGCAAGCAAATGGAGCAGTATTTCTAGCGCTACTTAAGCCGAATGATACGTTTATGGGTATGAGCTTAAATTCTGGTGGTCATATAACACATGGTCTTAAAATATCTATGTCTGGTAAATGGTTTAATGCAATAAGCTATGATGTTGATAAAAAATCTGAATTAATTGATTACGATAATGTTGAAAAATTAGCTTTAGAACACAAACCAAAACTTATCATTGCTGGTGGAAGTGCTTACTCAAGAGTTATTGATTTTAAAAGATTTAGAGAAATTGCAGATAAAGTTGGAGCGTACTTAATGGTTGATATGGCACATTTCTCTGGATTAGTTGCAGGTAAAGGATATCCAAACCCCTGTGATTATGCACATGTTGTGACATCAACTACACATAAAGTTTTTAGAAGTGCCAGAGGGGGTATAATTTTATCTAATGATGAAGACTTAGGAAAAAAATTTGATACAGCTGTTTTTCCTGGTTATCAAGGCGGTCCTTTAATGCACATCATTGCAGCTAAGGCAGCTGGTTTTTATGAGGCATTAAAGCCAGAGTTTCAGACATATATTAAAAATGTTTTAGCAAATGCTAAAATGATGGCTGAAACTTTAAAAAATAATGGCTTTAAAATTTATTCGGGTGGAACAGATACTCATTTAATGTTAGTGGATTTGAGACCTTTTAATGTCAAAGGCAATTTAGCTTCTGAAAGTTTATGTAGATCTAACATTACATGTAATAAAAATGGAATACCATTTGATACAGAAAAACCAATGATCACCTCTGGTATTAGATTAGGCTCTCAGGCTGCCACAACAAGAGGTTTTGGTTTAAAAGAATTTGAAAAAGTAGGTGAATTAATAACTATGGTTATAAAAGGACTTTCTGAAAATCCTGATGATAATAGTAAAGTAGAAAATGAAGTAAGAAATGAAGTCATTAAGTTATGTTCTAATTTTCCAATATATAAAAACTTAAATAAATGATTTGTCCTTGTGAAAAGAAAGGCGAGACCTCAGTTGTTGACTCACGTCCAACAGAGGATGGAACAGCAATACGTAGAAGAAGGTTATGTGCTTGTGGTGAACGATTTACTACTTTTGAAAGAATTCAATATAGAGAATTAATGGTTGTAAAAAAAAATGGAAGAAAATCTGCTTTTGATAGAGATAAATTATCCAAATCAATCTATATAGCTTTAAAAAAAAGGCCTTTAGACACAGAAACAATTGAAAAATTTATCAGTAAAGTATCTAGAGCGCTTGAGGAACTTGGACAAAATGAAATATCAACAACTACAATTGGAACAATGGTTATGGAAGGTTTAAAAGAATTAGATCCAGTTGCTTATGTTAGATTTGCTTCAGTTTATCGAAACTTTAGAGAAGAAAAGGATTTTGTACAATTTGTGGACAAAATAGATGTCTTCAAAAAAAGATAGATTTTCATCGCAAGATAAGAATTACATGAAACTTGCTATTAAATTAGCGAGATCTCGTAAAGGTTTAACGGGAGACAATCCATCTGTTGGCTGCCTAATTGTAAAAAACGATAAAATTATTTCTATTGGTCTAACAGGGTACAATGGTAGACCACACGCTGAACATAGCGCAATAAAAAACTCATTTGAAAAATTAAAAGGTTCAAAAATGTATGTAACACTTGAACCTTGTAATCACTATGGAAAAACCCCACCTTGTACAAAAAATATAATTAAAAGTGGTATTAGTGAATTAATTTATTCAATGGAGGATATCGATAATAGAGTAAAAGGAAAGAGTTTTAAAATTTTATCAAGTAAAAAGATTAAAGTTAAGAGAGGTCTCCTAAAAGAAGATGCAAAAGATCTTTATGATTCTTATATCAAAAATCGAATTAGTAAATTACCTTATGTTACAGCTAAAATTGCAGTTTCAAAAAATAAATTGATTTATAGTAAAGGAACTAAAAGAATAACTGATAAGAATTCAGACAAGATTACTCATTACTTACGTTATAAGAATGACTCAATAATGATTTCAAGTAAAACCCTCAATATAGATAATCCAAAGTTAAATTGTAGATTAAAGGGTTACGATAAATTTTCACCAAAAAGAATAATTCTAGATAAAAATTTAGATATCAAATTAAAAAGCTATATTTTTAAATCAGCAAAAAAGGGTAATACAATTCTTTTTTATAATTTAACTAAAACTAAAAAGATTAAAGTTTTAAAAAAAAAGGGATTAACTTTGATTAAAACAAAATTAAATAGGCAAGGATTACTGGACTTGAAGATAGTTTTAAAAAAGTTATTCACTCTAGGCACAAGAAGTTTACTTGTTGAAGGTGGTGACAAAATATCAAAAAACTTAATAAAAAATAGACTTATTGATACATTTTATTTATTTCAAAGTCCTAAGATTTTAAGAGTAAATAAAATAAATCAGGGTTTTACTTCATTTGGAATTTTAAATGGTAAATATAAAAAAGTATCTAAAATTACATCTAAACTAGCCAAAGATAATATTACAATCTATAAAAGATAAAATGTTTAACGGAATAATATTTAATAAAGGTTTCATTAAGAAAATATCCAAAAGATCAAAAGGTATTAATATTTTTGTGAAATCAGACCTAAAATTGAATTCTAAAGATA
This sequence comes from uncultured Pelagibacteraceae bacterium, assembly GCA_902558815.1. Classification (GTDB taxonomy): domain Bacteria; phylum Pseudomonadota; class Alphaproteobacteria; order Pelagibacterales; family Pelagibacteraceae; genus Pelagibacter. Next base: position 8,547 of record CACEFF010000013.1, read on the forward strand.
TTGGAGTTTCTATTGCATGTGATGGGGTTTGTTTAACGTTAATAAAAATCCAAAATAAAATCATGGAATTTTATCTCTCTAATGAAACTGTTAAAAGATCAAAATTTAAGTATCTAGAGGTCAATGATGTAATAAATTTAGAACTACCTCTTAAGTATGGTCAAAAGATTTCAGGTCATATATGTCAGGGACATATTGATACAACTGGTAAAACTTTAAGTGTAAAAAAAGTTGATAAATCTTATATTTTTGACTTTGAAATTAATTCAAAAGAGAGAAAAAATATTATTGACAAAGCTTCAATATGTATAAATGGTATTTCATTAACTATTTCTAAAAAAACAAAAAAAGGTTTTCAAATTTGGGTAATACCTCATACTTTCAAATTGACCAATTTATCAAAGGTTAAAAAAGGTAGTCTTGTAAATATAGAAATAGATATTCTTTCAAAATACGTTAAAAATTTTTTCAATGCTAAAAAGTAATTATTCATCAATAGAAACAATTATTAAAATTGCCAAAAAGGGTGGGATGTTCATTTTAGTTGATGATGAAAAAAGAGAAAATGAAGGAGATCTAGTAATTTCAACTAGTGATACAAATTCAAAGAACATCAATTTTATGGCTAAATTTGGAAGAGGATTAATTTGTCTAGCATTGGATAGTTTGCAAGCAAAGAGATTAAATTTATCACTCATGTCTCCGGTTAATCAATCTAGAAACAAAACTGCCTTTACAATATCTATTGAAGCAAAAAAAGGAATTACAACAGGTATTTCAGCAAAAGATCGAGCTAGAACTATAAGGATTGCATCAAAAAAAAATGTAAATAAGAAAGATATTGTGTCACCAGGTCATGTTTTTCCAATTATTGCAAAAGATGGAGGAGTACTTGTTAGAGCAGGGCACACAGAGGCTTCTGTTGACATTTCTAAATTAGCAAAAAAAAATAATTCTGCAGTCATATGTGAAATAATGAATGAAGATGGCACAATGGCAAAAGGTCAAGATCTATTTAACTTTGCCAATAAACACAAATTAAAGATTGGAAAAATTGAAGATTTGATTTCTTATCGTTTGAAAAAAGAAAAATTAATAAAGCTTAAAAAATCCTCTGATATTAAAGTTAAAAATCAAAGTTATAAGATTAAGATATATGAAAATTTGCTTGATGGCTCTGAACATTTTGCCTTGGTAAAAGGAAATATCAAAAAAGGTACCATTCCAAGAGTAAGAGTTATTTCCTCTAATGTAGTACATAATTATTTAATTAATCAAGAATTGCCCAATTCTTTTAATAAGACTTTAAACTACTTTAAAAAATTTAATAATTGTATTTTGGTTTTTATCAAAGATACAAATCTTAAGTCAGTCACTCAAACTCTTAAAGATTATAAGAATAAAGATTTTTATAAAAAAGGTAATGATAAATTAATAAGAAATTATGGGATTGGAGCCCAAATAATTAAAGACTTAAAAATAAAAAAAATGATATTAATAACAAAATCACCAAAAAAGGTTATTGGTTTAGAAGGTTATGATATAAAGATAACTAAACAAGAGTTAATTTGATGAATAAAAATTTTTTAATAGTAAATGCTAATTATTATATGGATATATCAAGTGGTTTATTAAAAAGTGCCATAAATTCATTGCCTAAAAATGCAAAAATAAAAATTATAAATGTTCCTGGAGTGTTTGAAATTCCGGTTACGATCTCAAGAAATATAAAAAAATTTGATGGGTTCATTGCACTTGGATGTGTAATAAAAGGACAAACTCCACATTTCGATTTTATTTCACAAGCATCCACAGATGCAATTATGAAAATGTCTATCAATTCAAAAAAACCAATTGGCAATGGTATAATAACTTGCTTAAATATGAAGCAAGCAAAAGCTAGAAAAAAAAAGGGTGCTGAAGCTGCTAATGCTGTTTTGTCAGTTTTATCACAAAAATGAAAACTCCATTTAGTCCTAAAAATAATCCTAGAGTTATAATTATTCAAAAATTATATGGTAAGTTTTATAATGATGATGAAGAACTTACCTATCCAAAACATAGGTTTAAAAAATTTATTAAAGATATTGTTTCAGGTACTATAGAGCGCAATGATATAATCCTTGAAGAATTAGAAAAAAATTTAGGAGAAAAATTTTCTTTAAATAATTTAGATAAATTATTTCAAGTTATTTTAAAGTCAGCTACTTATGAGTTTTTATACAAACCTAATTTATCAATGAAAATAATAATTAAAGAATATCTTGATGCTTCAAACTTTTTCATAGATGAATCTCAAACAAAATACTTAAATGCTTTATTAGATAATATTGCTAAAAAACTAAGATCCTCTAATGCATGAGTTTGAGCTAATAAATAAATATTTTTCCAAACTATCTAAAAATAATAAAGGTTCACTTAGATTAAATGATGATGTTTTTTTTGATAAATCAAAAAATTTAGTAATTTCAATAGATACATATATACAAGGCACACATTTTATTGATTTTAAAAAACCTGATTTAGTAGTTAAAAAAATCATCAGATCTTCTATTTCAGATCTAATTTGTAAAGGTGTTAAACCATTATACTATTTTATTTCTGGCTCAGGTAATAAAAAAACTTTTTCAAACATAAATTTAAAAAAAATTTCTAAATCATTAAACCAAGAACAAAAAAAGTATAAAATTTTTCTATGTGGAGGTGATACTGTATTATCTAATAAATTAAGTTTTTCAATTACCTCTGTTGGATTTTCAAAAAAAATAATACCTAGAAACAATGCTAAATTAGGTGATAATATTTATGTTACAGGTAATTTAGGAGATAGCTATGCTGGACTAAAGATTTTAAAGAAAAGTATCAATATAAATAAAAATCTAAAAAAATATTTTATAAATAAATATTATTTACCGAATCTCCATCCTAAATTAATAAATAAGTTATTATCATTTGCCAACACTTCTATAGATATTTCTGATGGATTAATTACAGATTTAGAAAAACTTATTAATAAACAAAAATTATCTTATAAATTATTTTTTGATAAGATACCGATATCAAAAAATTTAGAAAAATTGATTAAACTAAAAAAATTTAATAAAAAAAATTTCTTTTCAAAAGGTGATGATTATCAAATTCTTTTTACAGCTAATTCATCTAAATCCAGAATCATCAGTAAATTTAGCAAAACATCGAATATTAAGATTTCTAAAATAGGAAAAATTTGTTCGATATCTCATAAATCACAAATTATTGATCAAAAAGGGAAGAAAATTAGGCTTAAAGATAAAGGTTATTATCATCAATTTTAAAAGTTAATTATTGCCTTTTATATGCTTTTTTGTATTGTGCGGATTTTAATAACTAACAACCAACAACTTATTTAAGGTCTTTATGAACTCAAACGTTGAAACTATTCTTTTATGTACTATTGCAGCAGGTTTTTTATCTATTGTTTATGGATATTTTACTGGAAAAAATATTTTAAGTTCAAGTGCAGGAAATTCTAAAATGCAAGAAATAGCTTCAGCTATTCAAATTGGAGCTAAAGCATATTTAGCAAGACAATATAAAACTATTGCAATTGTTGGTGTAGTTGTATTGGTAATAGTGAGCATTGCTTTTAGTCCTCTTGTTGGTTTAGGGTACTTAATTGGTGCAGCTTTATCTGGTATAGCTGGATATGTTGGAATGTTAGTTTCAGTCGAAGCTAACGTGAGAACTGCGGAAGCATCTAGAAAAGGTTTAGCAAACGGTCTATCAGTTGCTTTTAAATCTGGTGCAGTGACAGGAATGTTGGTTGCTGGTTTGGCATTATTATCAATTGCCGTTTATTATTATTTACTATTAAAATTTAATGTTGACGAAAGAGAAATTGTAAATGCTTTAGTTGCTTTAGGATTTGGTGCATCCTTAATATCAATTTTTGCGAGATTGGGTGGAGGGATATTCACAAAAGGAGCTGATGTAGGAGCTGACTTAGTTGGAAAAGTAGAGGCTGGTATACCAGAAGATGATCCTAGAAATCCAGCTGTAATTGCCGACAATGTTGGTGATAACGTAGGTGACTGTGCAGGTATGGCAGCTGATTTATTTGAAACATATGCGGTTACTATTGTTGCAACAATGGTTTTATCATCTATTTTTTTCCAGGGTGATATGTCTATGATGATTTACCCTTTAACCATCGGTGGAGCTTGTATTTTAACATCTATATTAGGTACATTCTTTGTAAAATTAGGTAAAAGTAAAAATGTAATGAATGCTTTATACAAAGGTTTTGTAGTTTCAGCTGTTTCGTCACTAATAATACTTTATCCAGTTACTGACTATGTATTAGGTTTAGACAATACATATAATTTAGAAAATAAAATTTTTTCAGGTATGAGCTTATACTATTGTGGAATTATAGGCTTAGTAATAACGGGCTTATTAATTTGGGTTACTGAGTATTACACAGGAACTAATTACAGACCCGTAAGAAGTGTAGCTAGTTCATCCACTACAGGTCATGGAACCAATGTTATTCAAGGATTAGCTGTTTCACTAGAAGCTACAGCAATTCCAGCATTAATTATTGTTACTGGAATACTAGCAACCAATCATATTGCTGGTCTTTATGGAATTGCAATTGCAGTAACAACTATGTTGGCTTTAGCTGGAATGGTTGTTGCACTAGATGCTTATGGTCCTGTTACTGATAATGCAGGTGGTATAGCTGAAATGTCAAAATTGCCGAATAATGTGAGAAAAACTACAGATGCACTTGATGCAGTTGGAAACACAACAAAAGCAGTTACAAAAGGATATGCTATAGGTTCTGCAGGTTTAGGAGCTTTAGTTCTTTTTGCAGCATATACTGAAGATATAAAGCACTTCTCTAAAGAAGCAGGATCTGCACTTGAGGGAATTGTTGTTACTTTTGATTTATCGAATCCATATGTTGTTGTGGGCTTATTGATTGGTGGAATGCTTCCATATTTATTTGGTTCAATGGGCATGCAAGCTGTTGGTAGAGCAGGTGGTGCTGTAGTTGTTGAAGTAAGAAGACAATTTAAAAAATATCCAGGTATTATGAAGAGAAAACAGAAACCTGATTATGCTAAGCTTGTTGATTTATTAACAGTAGCTGCGATTAAAGAAATGATCATACCATCATTATTACCAGTATTGTCACCAATTGTACTATACTTTATTATTTTTGCTATCGGTGGCCAAGTAGCTGCATTAGCTTCAGTTGGAGCAATGTTATTAGGTGTAATTATAACTGGATTATTTGTGGCAGTTTCAATGACCGCTGGTGGTGGTGCTTGGGATAATGCAAAAAAATATATTGAAGATGGAAATCATGGAGGTAAAGGATCAGAGGCACACAAAGCCGCAGTAACAGGTGACACAGTTGGAGATCCCTACAAAGACACAGCAGGACCAGCTGTAAATCCAATGATTAAAATTACCAATATTGTAGCTCTACTTTTATTGGCAGTTATTGCCGGCTAATTTTTGGCTCTTTTTTTACCAAGTGGATCATCAATTTTTTGTCTTAAAGATTGAAGGAAACTATTGATAAAAGATTTTTTTGAAAAATTTGCTTGAGTTATATCGGTATTAAACTCAATTTTTTTCATATCTTCCTTATTATAAAACTTTTTACTAATCAAAATTCCTTTTTCATCAATTTCAAGAACTAACACATTATTGGTAATAAGTTTTTTTTTACCTAATTTAGTTAATTTAGCACTACTTGTTTTCCTCTCAATGTATATATAAACATCATTATCAAATGTGCTTTTTGTTGAGGGTGGACCAATTAATTGACCTATATCATTTTTATTACTATGATTTATTCTAAGTTTTAATTGTTTCTTTTCTAGGTTATGTACACCGTGGTGTTTAACAACTTTATTTAAAGAGCAATTTGCTAAAAATAATAAAATAATTATAATAATATTTAATTTTATGACCATAAGATACTTAGATTTTTATAATAATTTAATAAAATTAACTACAAATAAATCTTTATATAAAGGATTAGATAAACAAGATGTTTTTGAAGATAGACTGGTACTTTTTTTGATTCATTTTGCCTTTATTCTAAAAACATATAAAAACAAAGATACTGGTAAAATTTTACAAGAATTATATGATTTTAATTTTAGACAATTAGAATTGAGTATTAGAGAAATTGGTTATGGCGATCAAAGTATTAATAAAAAAATGAAAGATTATATAAACCTATTTCATTTTATACTTTCTGAAATTCACTTTTGGGACGAGATTATGATAGAAGATAAGAAAAAAAAAATTAAGAATATTCTAACAAATTTTGATAAAATTAATGATATAGTTCAATATTTTGATGATTTTAGTCTTAATTTATCAAAAAAAACTTTGAATTCTTATTTAAAAAGTGTAAGTAATTCTTAATTATGGCTGTTCCAAAACGCAAACAAACACCCTCACGTACAGGAATGAGGAGAGCTCAAAATATGAGATTCTCTTCAAAGAATGTTGTTGAAGATAAAAAATCAGGTGAATATAGATTATCTCACCATTTAGATTTAAAAACAGGTATGTATAAAGGCCGTCAAGTTCTGGACCCTAAAGAATAAATAATCTAAAATCTATTAATGTCAGATTTAATCAATATTGCTGTTGATGCAATGGGTGGTGATGGTTCACCAAAAAAGATTATAGATGGAATTATACATAATCATACGTCTAATCGAGAAAATTTTTTTAAAATTTTTGGTCAAGAAAATGAAATTCGAAAATATTTAGATAAAAAAATTGATAAAGATTTTTATCAAATTGTTAATACTGAAAATATAGTAAAAAGTACAGACTCACCTTTGGAAGCCGCTAAAAGAGGAAAAGACACAAGTATGTGGCTATCAATTGAAAGTGTAAAAAAAAAAGAGAGTGATATTGTTATATCTGCTGGTAATACAGGAGCCTTATTGGTTATAGCAAAATTAAATCTTAAAATGATTGAGAATATTGATAAACCAGCTTTGTCAGCTATATGGCCAAACAAAAAAGGTATGAGCGTTGTATTGGACCTCGGTGCTAATATTGAATGCAATTCTAAAAATTTAGTTGATTTTTCAATTATGGGTGCATCTCTTTACAAATCTTTATATCCAACACAAAAACCAAAAGTTGCACTTCTAAACATAGGAACTGAAGAATTAAAAGGTAATGAAGTTATTAAAGAAACATTTAAAATTTTAAATGAAAAAAAAAACAGTGAATTTGAATTTTTAGGTTACATTGAAGGAAATGAGCTAATGAATGGTGAGGTAAATGTTATTGTATCAGATGGTTTTACAGGTAATGTTGCTTTAAAAACAGCTGAGGGGACAGCAAACTTTATCACAGATGAACTAAAAAAAGCTTTAAGTGGAAATATTTTGGGAAAAATATCTTCATTATTAAATTTTTCAAATTTAAAAAAATTCAAAAAAAGATTAGATCCAAGATTATACAATGGTGCAATATTTATTGGCCTAGACTCACCAGTGGTAAAAAGCCATGGAGGAACAGATTTCATAGGTTTTTCTAATTCAATAGATGTTTGCAATCGAATAGTTAAAAATAGTTTAATAAAAAAAATTAGAGATAATATTTCATAAATGAGAGTCAATTTAACAAAAAAGGATCTAATAAACTTAGTTTATATGCGTCTTGGTTTTTCAAAACAAATATCATCAAATTTAATAGATGAATTTTTCTCACTTATTACATCAAATTTATTAACTGAAAAAAAAATCAAAATTTCAAACTTTGGAACTTTTTTAATTAAATCAAAAAATTCAAGAATAGGAAGAAATCCAAAAACAAAAGAGGAAAAAGTAATTTCTAGTAGAGATGTAATCTTATTTAAACCTTCAAAAGAATTTAAATATTACATTAATTCTGAATAAAATGAATAAATTTGATGAAGCTTATAAAACTATAGGTGAGGTGACAAAAATCCTTGGTTTAAAATCTAGAAAAAATCAAAGTCTACCAACTCACACTATTCGTTTTTGGGAAAAAGAGTTTAAACAAATCAAACCAAAAATTTTGAGTGGAAACAGAAGGTATTATGACCAAAAGAACATTGAAATATTAAAAAAAATCCATTTCTTATTAAAAGAACAAGGTATGACTATAAATGGTGTTAAAAAACTTTTAAATAGCAATAAATCTTTAGAACTTGACGAAACTACAAATCATTCTATAAAAGCAAGAAATTTAAAAAATAAGTTAATTAAGATTTCGAAAATAATAAAAAATTTAAAGAGTTTAAAATAATATGGCAAAAAAAACACATGTTAAAGTTAGATTGGTACCAGAATCTAAACCTGATAGTGCTTTTTTTTATTATGTAAAAAAACCTGCTGGTGGTGAAAAGGCTAAAGTTAAATTAAAAGCTAAAAAATATAATCCTATTACACGTAAACATGAAGTTTTTGTAGAGAAGAAACTTCCACCACATAGTAAATAATTATTTATTATTAAAATTTTTTTTCTCGTATTGTATATAGGCCCAGATCATATTTTTCCAAATCCTGTTAGTTATTTTGGGATCAATTTTATTTTTAATTGATTTTTTTTTTATATTTCTAAGAATTTTTTTAATTCTTTTTTGATCTATTATTTGATTTTTTTTATCTTTCAGTGCTAAAACTTTATTTACAAGATTTGTTCTTTTTTTAATTATTTTAATAAGAATATTATCTAATTTATCTAATTCAAATCTAATTTTACTTAGTTTTTTTCTTTTTAATGGCGACATTTATATATTTGGATTATCAAAAAATTATTATATTTATCCCTTTATGTATACAGTTAATGCAAAAATTAATAATCAAATCTCACTTTGGTTAATTTCTATGTTTTGGATTATATCCATTATGATTATTGTTGGTGGTTTAACTCGTTTAACAGACTCAGGACTTTCTATCACGGAATGGCAATTATTCTCTGGTTTTTTTCCACCTTTAAATAAGGATGATTGGTACATGTATTTCAATCTTTATAAACAAATTCCAGAATTTCAGCTACAGAATTATAATATGACTCTTGAAGAATTTAAAATTATTTTTTGGTGGGAGTGGGCGCATAGATTTTTAGGAAGATTAATTGGTATTAGTTTTTTGATCCCACTAATTTATTTTTCATTTAAGATCAAAATTTTGAAATTACTAAGCTTATATCTAATTTTTTTTCTTATTTGTGTCCAAGGATTTATAGGTTGGTATATGGTAAGAAGTGGCTTAATTGATAGAATTGATGTAAGTCATTTTAGACTATCTGTTCATTTGATGACTGCGTTTTTGATTTTATCTTTAATATTTTGGAATTATTTAAAATTAAAAGTTAAAAAGAATATTCCAGATAAGATAAATTATTTTATCCCATTTGTTTTATTAGTTTTAATATTCACACAAATAATTATTGGCGCTTTTGTATCTGGAATGGATGCTGGCAAGATTTACAATTCTTGGCCATTAATGGGGAATTCTTACTTCCCAGATGATAATAACATTATGAATTTATTTAAATTATCTGCTTTTAGCGATGCTTCCTTAGTTCAATTTATGCATAGAAATTTAGCATACATAATTACAATCTTTTATTTATTTGTTCTTTGGAAAATATATAAAAATAAAATTTATGAGTTATATAAATCAATAAATATCATTGGTTTTTTTATATTTTTACAAATTGTATTAGGTATATTTACATTATTATATGGCGCACAAATCTATTTAGCTGCTATGCATCAATTAAGTTCAATCTTCTTAGTTAGTTCATGTATTTATTTTTTCTATTTAAATACAAATTTTAACTAACTGCTTTTAAACTTCCTTTTGATGATTTATTTAATGCTTGGTCTAAATCGTCAATAATATCATCAATGTGTTCTAACCCAATACATAATCTAACATAACTCTGAGTAACACCAGAAGCTGCTAATTCTTTATCATTTAATTGACTATGTGTTGTGCTAGCTGGATGTATAGCTAAACTTCTTGCATCTCCAATATTTGCAACATGATAAAACATCTTTAAAGATTCTATAAATCTTTTACCAGCATCAAAGCCACCTTTTAATTCAATACCAACCATAGGCCCATTTCCATTTTTAAGATATTTCTTAGCTCTATCCGATATAGTTTTCTCATGTTCAGTTGAATAGATTACTTTTGTTACTTCTTTATGTTTTTTTAAATATTCAACAACTTTATGAGCATTTTCACAGTGTTGCTTCATTCTTAGAGCAACTGTCTCAAGTCCTTGAATAATAGCAAAAGCATTATCAGGTGAACATGCTGAACCTAAGTCTCTTAACAAACAAACTCTAGCTCTTACAATAAAAGGAATATTTGCTCCTGTAAGTTCAGGCACAACTTTCCCCCAAACTGCTCCATTATAGCTTGCGTCTGGTTCATTGAATAGCGGCTGTCTTTTCGGATCTGCTGTCCAATCAAAATTTCCACTATCAACAATACTTCCAGCTATAGCAGTACCATGTCCTCCAATATATTTTGTGAGAGAATGAATTACTACAGCGGCACCATGTTCAATTGGTTTACATAATATAGGTGCAGCAGTATTATCCATTATTAAAGGAATATTATATTTTCGTCCTATGTCTGAAACTTCTTTTATAGGAAACACTCGTAAGTAGGGATTGGGTAAAGTTTCTCCATAGAATGCTCTAGTCTTATCGTCTACCACTTTTGCAAAATTTTTTGGATCTTTTGGATCAGCATATCTTATTTCAATACCAAGTTTACTTAAGGTATGAGTAAATAATGATACTGTACCACCATATAGATCAGTGGAACTTACAATGTTATCTCCAGCTTGCGCAACATTTAATACAGAAAATAATGAAGCAGTTTGTCCAGAAGCAACAGTTAAACATGCTAAACCACCTTCAAGTGAGGCAATTCTTTTTTCTAATACATCATTAGTCGGGTTCATTATTCTTGTATAAATGTTACCAAATTCTTTTAATGCAAATAGGTTGGCAGCGTGTTCAACGCTCTTGAATTGATATGATGTAGTTCTATAAATAGGAACAGCAACAGCATTAGTCGTTGGATCACTTCTATAGTCACCCCCATGGATAGCTATAGTCTCAGGGTTGTTTCGTTTTTTTGTCATTTTACTCCTTTTTTAGTGCTTTAACTTAATGCAAGGCGCACAATATAGTTCAAATGCCTACCGATTGTGATGTGATAATTCCATTTTAGCAGTTATATGCCCGCAATAGGATCAAATCGGCAATTAATAATTTATCATATTAAACCTATTTTACAAGGTAAATATCAAATTGACTTTGTACTTAATAATAGTATTAATCCTCGCACAATGACAAAATTCTTAAAAAAAGACCAAATTACGTCATCATGGTATGAAATAGATGCAACAAATGCAGTTGTTGGAAGACTTGCAACTATTGTTTCAAAGATTATTAGAGGAAAAAATAAAACAACTTACACACCTCATATGGATCATGGTGATTTTGTTGTAGTCAAAAATATTGAACATGCAAAATTTACAGGAAAAAAATTTCATGATAAAAAATATTTTAGACACACTGGTTACCCAGGTGGAATAAAAGAAACAACGCCAGAAAAACTTCAAAAAAAAAAACCGGGGGAAACTCTTAAGCTGGCTGTTAAAAGAATGTTGCCAGGTGGTGTACTTGGCAGAAAACAACTTACTAAGTTAAAAGTTTATTCAGGAAGCGAACATCCGCATGCTTCGCAAAATCCTAAAATCATAAATTTAGATAAATTAAATACTAAAAATACAATAAGAAATTAATATGGAAAATACTCAAACAACTTCTAAGACACCTAAATTAAAATTAGATTTCAAAGATAGTAAATATGCTACAGGTAGAAGAAAAACTTCAATTGCTAAAGTTTGGTTAAAAAAAGGGAGCGGAAAAATTTATGTAAATGGTAAGCTATTTAGTGATTATTTTGCTAGTGAAAATCATAAAATGCAAATAATACGTCCATTTGAAATAATCAATCAACCGACAGATTATGATGTGAGATGTAGTGTAAAAGGTGGTGGTCCAACTGGTCAAGCAGGGGCTATGGTACATGGAATTTCTAAAGCTTTGGTTATGTTTGATGAGAATTTTAAATCTACCCTTAAAACTGAGAAATTAACTACCAGAGACTCCAGGGCTGTTGAGAGAAAAAAACCTGGAAGAAAAAAAGCAAGAAGAAGCTTCCAATTCTCTAAAAGATAATTTTTTTTTAATTTTTAACTGTTATAATATAAAATGCACAAGCTTAACGCTTTAATTGCTGGTTCTACAGGGTACATTGGTGTTCAACTTATTAAATTATTAGTTAATCACAAAAATATTAAAATCAAATATTTATGTGGTAATTCCTCTGTTGGTAAAAAAATTTCACACTATGATAAATCTTTAAAGTCAAAATCTTTACCCAAGATAGTAAGATATGATAAAAAATATTTAAATGAAGTTGATATAATTTTTACTGCATTACCTAATGGTGAAGCTCAAAATATTTCAAAAAATCTTTTAAAGAAAAACACTCTAATTGATTTAGCTGCAGATTTTAGATTAAAAAAAAGCTCAGAATATTTGAAGTGGTATAAAAAAAAACATAAAGCTATATTAAATATCAAAAAAGCTATTTATGCATTACCAGAGATTACTAAAAAGAAAGTAAAAAAATATAATATTATAAGCTGTCCTGGTTGTTACCCAACATCTGTTCTCTTACCTTTAATACCCTTAGTAAAAAGTAAATCTATAAATACAAAAAATATAATTATAGATTCAAAATCAGGTTTTTCTGGTGCTGGAAGAGGAGTTCATAAAAAATATAGCGAGCAAAATTTATATCAATCATTAAGTGCATATGGTATTGGATTTCATAGACATAATTCTGAAATTGATCAAGAGTTACAAAATTTTACTAAATCAAATTTAGGTTTCACATTTACTCCTCATTTATCTCCAATGTTTAGAGGTATTTTGAGCACTATTTATCTTGATTTAAGACCAGGTATTTCAATAAAGAAAATTCAATCAATTTTGAAACAATTTCATAAAAAAAATAATTTTGTTAGAGTTTTAAAGATTGATTCTTTAATAAGTACAAATGATGTTATTAATAGCAATAATTGTTTTATATCTGTCTGTAAGACAAAATATGATAATAAAGTTATAATACTTTCTGCTATAGATAATTTAATTAAGGGTGGAGCAGGCCAAGCAGTTCAAAATATGAATATTAAATTTGGCTTTAAGAATAATGAGGGCTTAAAATGAATAAATTTCTACTGATAGTAATATTTCTTTTATTTTCATGTACTCCTAATATTCCTAAGAATGATTTCGTTTTTTCAGATCAAATGAGTTTTGATGAATTTAAAATTAAGCTTAAAGAATACGCTAAACAAAACCCTTATCCAAATATAGATGATTAGATGAATAAATTTGTAAATATCGCAATTGTTGGATTAGGGCAAGTCGGAATTTATCTTTACAATGAATTAAAGATTAAGAAAAAAGACATTGAAATTAAAACAGGTAAAAAAATTCAAATAGTTGCAATTTCGGCTAGAAATAAAAATAAAAAAAGAAAATTTAATATCGACAAAAAAATCTTTTATTCAAATCCCTTAAATATTTTTAAGGAAAAACATGTTGATATCTTATTTGAATGTGTTGGCTTGTCTGATGGTATATCAAAAAAAGTTACTGAAAATGCGTTGAAAAAAAAAATTAATGTTATTACACCAAATAAAACTCTAATTGCTAAACACGGTGATTATTTAGCAAAATTAGCAGAAAAGCATAATGTTAATTTAGAATTTGAAGCATCAGTTGCTGGAGGTATTCCAATTATAAAAACTATAAAAGATGGTTTATTTACTAATAAGATTAATAAAGTCTACGGAATTTTAAATGGAACAACAAATTACATTTTAACAGAAATGGAAAAGACAGGTGAAACTTTTGATAATGTTCTTAAAAAAGCTCAACAATTAGGTTATGCTGAACCTGGAAACCCTAAACTTGATTTAAATGGATTTGATGCTTTTGCAAAAGTAAGAATACTTTCTGCATTATCTTATAATAGTTTAATTTCAAAAAAAAAATGTATTATGGAAGGAATTGAAAATATTGACGTCAAAGACATTAAAATAGCAAATCAACTAAATTTAAGAATAAAATTGCTAGGTATATCCGAAATTATCAATGGTAAATTATTTGAAACCGTTCATCCTTGTCTAGTAGGAAAAAATACATATATCGGTAATGTGAATGGAGTAATGAATGCAGTTATCACTCACGGCAAACCAGTTGGAGAAACTATTTTACAAGGTGAGGGGGCTGGACCAGGACCAACTTCATCATCATTATTATCTGATTTAGTATCAATTTTACGAGGAGGCATCAAAAATCCTTTTGGTATTTCTTCTAATAAAAGAAAAAAGGCACAAGTTCTTAATAATAATCTTTACACAAATTCCTTATATTTAAGATTTGAGGTAAATGATAAGTCAGGAGTCTTATCTAATATTACTAATCGTTTTGCTAAATTTAAGATATCTATAAAAAGAATTATACAAACACCAGATAAAAAAAATAAAAAAGCTACTATTGTTATTATTACTCATAAAACAACAGAAATTAACGCAAGAAATTGCTTATCAATATTTAAAAAAAATAAAAATATTCTTAAATTCCCAACATTAATTAGACTATATAATTAATGGATATTTATATTAAACTTTTTGAGGTTTTATTTCCTGTTTTTTTTGTTGTTGGTATTGGTTATTACTTAGGTAAAAAAAATCCAAAAATAGATACAACTTTTATAACTAATTTTGCTGCTAACGTCGGTACTCCAGCAATGATTATTTATGCTTTAAATCCGGTAAATATTTCGTTTAATATTTTTCTTAATTATTTTTGGTATTACGCATTAGCCATTTGTGGATTTATCATTACAGGAATAATAATATTATATCTTCTTAAAACCAAAGATATAATTAGAGAATTACCTCCATTAACGATGCCCAATACTGGAAATATGGGTCTACCAATATGCTTATTTGCTTATGGTTCCCAGGGTCTTGGTGTTTCAGCAGCAATATCTGCTCTAATTATTTTATGCCACTTTACTTTAGGTGTATTTTTAGCTGATAGAAAATTTAGCATAAATGTTATACTTAAAAGTCCCCCTTTTTATGCAATAATGATTTCTATATTCTTACTTTACTATGATTTAGAACTTCCAGGATTTGTTGAAAATACTACTTTCCTATTAATGTATGCAACAATATTTCTGATTTTGATGTCTTTAGGTATTGCTTTAACAAGACTAAAAGTCTTTTCACTCAATAAAGCAATATTTTCCTCTATAGGACGGGTTATCATTGGTCCTATAATAGGGTACTTATTAATCCTATATTTTAATCTAGAGGGATTTGCTGCTGGTGTTTTATTAATTCAATGTTCAATGCCAAGTGCTGTTCTTAATTATCTTGTAGCATCTATATATTCTCCAAAAAAGATTGTTGATAGTGTTGCTAGCACTATAGTTGTTTCAACACTTATGTCATTTATAACTGTTCCGATAGTTGTATTCTTTGCTTTAAAATACTTTAATTAATCTATATCCTTCTTCTATAGATGAAGGCTATAACTTTTAATTTATTAGCTTGGATAATGCTTCCAATAATGGATGGATTTGCAAAATATTTAAGTGCAGATCTACCGGTTTTACAAATTACTTGGGCAAGATATTTTTTTACTGTTGCTTTTACTCTCCCGATCATGTTTTTCTTTTTTAGGCAAAATTTAGTTTGGACTGATAAACCTAAATTACAGTTTATTAGAGGTTTAATCTTACTCTGTGCAAATATTTGTTTTTTTTATGCAATCTCAGTTATATCTTTGGCCAAGGCATTAACTTTAGCATTTATTGCTCCGTTAATTGTTACCGCTTTCTCACCGATATTTTTAAAGGAAAAAGTTGGTTTCAGAAGATGGTCAGCTGTAATTATTGGGTTTGTAGGTTCTTTGATAGTTATTAGACCTGGATTTGTTGAAATTAATTTAGCAAGTCTGGCTGCGCTTGGTACAGGAGTTATGTATGGGTTTTATTTAATAATTACTCGTAAATTAAGCACCTCAGACAATCCATTATTAACTTTATTATTAACCGGTGTAGTAGGGGCCATAATAATATCTGTTGTAATACCATTTGTGTGGGTTAAGCCTAGCTTAAATCAGTGGTCTATGATGGCTGCTATAGGTATATTTGCCTGT
>CACEFF010000014.1 GCA_902558815.1 uncultured Pelagibacteraceae bacterium
AATTACCAAATAAAATCTTATTTAGTGGTCAAAAAGGTTTAGGTAAATCAACATTAGCTTATCATTTTATAAATTTTGTTTTGTCTAAAAATGAAGATTTTAATTATGATGTAAATAAATTTGAAATAAACGAAAAAAATCATTCGTATAAAACAATATTGAATAAATCAAATCCAAATTTAATCTCAATTAATTTAAATTTAGATAGCAAGACTATAGATATAAATCAAATTAGAGAATTAATCTCAATATTAAACAAATCTTCATTCAATGATAAGCCCAGGTTCGTTTTAATAGATAATATAGAGTTTTTAAATTTAAACTCAGTAAATGCTCTCTTGAAGGTTTTAGAAGAACCATCTGAAAATGTTTATTTCATCTTAATAAATAATAATAAAAATATTACGCCCACATTATTATCTCGATGTATAAATTTTAAAATTGCCTTAACTAATGAAAATAATTTGTATATTGCTAGTAAATTATTAAATGAAGATCTAAATGATATTATTAATAAAGACTTAATTAATTATTATTTTACACCAGGAAATTTATATAATTTAGTAAATTTTAGTAAAGAAAATGACTATGATTTAGAAAATCTTAATTTAGAAGAATTATTGAGATTAATGATAAATAACAATCATTATAAGAACGATAATTTATTGAAAAATTTAATTTTTGAATTTATTGAATTTTATTTTAATCAAATATCATCATCTTTATCATTTAGATTCATTAACGAGTACAATTATTTTTTAAAAAGGATTTCTGATACAAGAAGATTTAATCTAGACGAGGAATCATTATTTATTGAATTTAAGGAAAAAATATTGAATGGATAAAAATTTTTACATTACTACACCGATATATTATCCATCCGCTAAACCTCATATGGGTCATGCTTACTCGAGCATAATTGCAGATTTTTTTGCTAGATTTAAGAAAATTGATGGTTTTAATGTTCATTTTTTAACTGGTACTGATGAACATGGCTTAAAAATTCAAAGAGCAGCAGAAAAAAAGGGGGTTGATCCACTTAAATTTTGTGATGAGATAAGCAAAACTTTTAGAGATCTATCTAAAATATTAAATCTAAGTAATAACGATTTTATAAGAACAACTGAAAAAAGACATTCTTTATCTGTACAATCTCTCTGGAAAGAGCTTGAAAAAAATGATGATATTTATCTATCAAAATATTCTGGTTGGTACTCAGTTTCTGATGAAGCCTTTTACTCAGACGATGAATTAGAGGAGATTGATGGAAAAAAAAGATCAATTTCTTCAAAATCTTTAGTTGAATGGGTAGATGAAGAGTCTTATTTTTTTAGATTATCAAAATGGGAAAAGCCATTACTTGATCATTATAAGAATAATCCAAATTTTATTTCTCCCTTATCAAGAAAAAATGAAGTTATAAGTTTTGTTAAAAGTGGTCTTAATGATTTATCAGTAAGTAGAAAAAGTTTTACATGGGGTATACCAGTACCTAATAATAATGAGCATGTAATTTATGTTTGGTTGGATGCTCTAACGAATTATATAAGCGCATTAAATTATCCTGAAATAAATGATAGCATGTATAAAAACTTCTGGCCTGCATCAATTCATTTGATCGGTAAAGATATACTTAGGTTTCATGCAGTTTATTGGCCAGCTTTTTTACTTGCTGCTAAATTACCTTTGCCAAAAAGAGTTTATGGCCATGGGTGGATACTAGCAGGCGATGAAAAGATGTCTAAATCAAAAGGAAATATATTAGATCCCATTGAAATTATAAATCAATATGGTTTAGATCCTTTAAGATATTATCTTATAAAAGAGGTATCTTTTGGCAACGATGGAAATATTTCTAAAGAAAGATTGGAAGATTGTATTAATAGTGATTTAGCTAATAATTATGGGAACTTGTGTCAAAGAGTAACTGCGTTTACAATTAAAAATTGTGCTGGTAAAATTCCAAATAAGATTAAGTTTGAAGACGATGATTTAAAAATTCTCAATAAATTTAGTTTAAATTTAGATATAATTAGAAATAAAATTGATAATCAAGATATAAATTTTTATATTGATTTTATAGTAAATATCTTATTTGACACAAATAAATACTTTAATGATCAAGAGCCATGGAAAAAAAAAGATGATATTGTTCGCCTTAATACAATTATATACACTGCATTAGAAATTATTCGAAAAATTACTGTTATGCTTTATCCAATTATTCCTAACTCTACATTAAATGCACTTAAAATTTTTTCTATAAAAGAAAAAGATATAGATTTTTCTTCTATTGATAATCATAATTATCTTAAAGGAAATAATAAAATTAACAAAATAGATATACTTTTTAAAAAGATAGAAAAAAATAATGATTGATTCACATTGTCATTTAGATCATGAACCACTTTTTAATAATATAGATGATATTTTAAAAAGATCTAAAGAAGTTGGTATTGAAAAATTGTTAACTATTTGCACAACTCTGGATAGTTTTACAAAAATTAAACTATTAGTGAAAAAAGACGAAATTATATATGGCACATTTGGTATTCACCCTCATGAGGCTAAAAAGGATAAAGTTACATCTAAATTGATAATTAAAGAAATAAGTGAAAATAACAAAATTATTGGCATTGGTGAAACTGGATTAGATTTTTACTATAATTTTAGTGATAAAGAAGATCAAATTAAGAGTTTTGAGGAGCATATAAAAGCATCTATTGAATTAGATATTCCATTAATTATTCATTCAAGGAATGCAGAAGATCAGATGTTAGAAATTTTTAATAAATATAAAAAAAATAATTTAAAGATTTTAATGCATTGTTTTACAGGTTCAAAAAAATTCGCTGATAGTTTATTAAAGTTAAACGCATATTTCTCAGCAAGTGGAATCATTACATTTAAAAATTCTACTGATTTACAAGAAACATTTAAGTCAATTCCATTAGAAAAAACTCTTATTGAAACTGATAGTCCATATTTAGCACCTGTTCCTAATAGAGGAAAAAAAAATGAACCATCTTTTGTTAAATACACTGCAGAAAAACTTGCTAATATTAAAGAAATTTCAACATCAGAATTAATTCAAAAAACTACTTCTAATTTTAATAAACTATTTAGTTAAGTAATGAAGTTTATTATTTTAGGATGTGGAAGTTCAATGGGTGTACCAAGACCTGATGGATTTTTTGGAAATTGTAATCCAAAGAACAAAAAAAATTTTAGATCAAGGTGTTCTGCATTAATTAAAACAAAAGATGAAAATATATTAATCGACACGTCTCCTGATTTGAGACAACAATTAATCAATAATAAGATAAAAAGAATTGATAAGGTATTTTATTCTCATATGCATGCTGATCAAACTCACGGTATTAATGATTTAAGGGTTTTTTATATCAAAAAAAGAAAACCAATTCCTATATATGCTGACAAACCAACTAAAAAATATTTGTTAAATAATTTTAGATATTGTTTTGTAAACAACGTTAAAGAATATCCAGCTACTTTAAAGTTAATGTCAATCGATAATAAATTAAGTATAAAAGATGGTAGAAAAAAAATACCTATTAAACAAATTAAGGTTAAACATGGTAATGTAAATAGTATTTGTTATATAATTGATAAAAAACTTGCTTATATAAGCGATGTAAATCAAATATTTGAAAGAGATTTTAAATACTTAAAACATCTTCAATATTTAATTTTAGATTGTTTATGGATAAACAAACATCCATCTCATTTTAATCTTGAACAAAGTATGGAGATAATTAATAAATTAAATCCAAAGAAAGCTATTTTAACAAATCTTTCACCAATATTAGATTATGATTATTTAAAAAAGATATTACCTAAAAGAATTGTGCCTGCATTTGACGGCTTAACTATTAATCTATAAAATTTTTTCAATTTTATTTATTAATTTTTTTGACATAGGTTCTGTAAATGATGAAAATGTTTCCTCTATTTTGCCGTTTTTATTAATCAATATTTTGTGAAAATTCCATTTGGGTACAGCGGAATTACCATGATTTTCTTTTGCCCATAAGTATATTGGATGTGCATTTTTACCTTTAACATCATATTTTTTAGTCATTGGAAAGGTAATATCAAAGTTAGTTTCACAAAAATCTTTAATTTCTTGATTACTACCTGGCTCTTGACCACCAAATTGGTTAGATGGGACTCCTAATACCACCAAACCTTTAATATTATATATATCATATAGTTCTTGAAGAGCTGAGTACTGTTTTGTAAAACCACAATTACTTGCAACATTTACTAGCAAAATTGTTTTATTTTTAAATGTAGATAAATCTAATGTTTCATCACTTATGTTTTTAATCTTAAAATCAAAAAAAATTTGATCATATTTTGCATGACCAATATTAAAAAAAGAAAACATAATAATTACTATATAGATTAATTTTCTAGGATTTAGCATCTATTTTTTTGCGCTTAAAAATAAAATTAAATAACCAAAAACTGTAGATAAAAGAGAACCAACTAAAACACCTATTTTAACTCCATCTATGTATTGAATGTTATCTACAAATGCCAAATTACCAACAAATAAACTCATGGTGAAACCTATACCTGTTAATATGGAAACTCCGTACACACTCATCCAATTTGAATTGTTTGGCATATCTGCAAATTTTAACTTTACTGATAAATAAGAGAACAAAAGTACACCAATTTGTTTACCAAAAAATAACCCACATACAATGCCTAAAGGAACGGGTGACATTAAACTAGACAAAGTTAACCCTTCAAGAGTAACTCCAGCATTAGCAAAAGCAAATAAGGGCATAATCATAAATGCAACATAAGGTGAAATTGCATGTTCAATTTTTATAAGTAAAGAAAAATCACGTTCCTTAAGTCTGTGTGGAATAGTTGAAGCTAAAAGTACACCAGCTATCGTTGCATGAATTCCTGATTTGTATGTAAAAAACCACATAAACATTCCAACAACTAAATATGGTATGAATAACCTAATCGAAAATCTATTTAATATTAATAATAAAATATAACTCAGTAAAATAAGACTTAAATATGGAACACTTAAATCTCCTGAATAGAAAAAAGCTATGATCAAAATTGCTCCAAGGTCATCAATAATTGCCAATGCTGTTAAGAATACTTTCAGAGATATAGGTACCCTTGAACCTAGTAAGGATAAAATACCTAAAGAAAAAGCTATGTCTGTAGCTGATGGTATTGCCCAACCATTTAAAGTTTCTGTATTGCCCCAATTTATAAATACATAAAATAGAGCAGGGACAACCATACCACCGACTGCAGCTATAATTGGAAGTAAAGCCTGTTTAATATTTGATAATTCACCTTGAATAAATTCTCTTTTAATTTCTAATGTTACAAAGAAAAAAAAGATTGCCATCAATGCATCATTAATCCAATGATGAACTGATAATTTCAGACCAAACTCATTAATTCCTATGAATAAATATTTTTCTAATGTATCAAAATAAATATCACTAAAATTACTATTACTAATGATTAAAGCTAAAATTGCAGCAATTAATAATATTAAGCCACTTGCTGCTTCTAGTTTAAAAAACCATTTAAAAGGTTTGGAAATATAATTTATCATATTTTATTTGATTAAGTCTTTTAGAAATAAAAATATATCTTTGATAGTTTCATTTAAGTTGAATAGTATTAATTCTAGATTAGGTATAAAGTTGCTTAATGGTCCTTTTAATGTATCTAAAACAACTATCAAAGCTATAAATGATATTATAAATACTAGAATATGCCTTAAAAAATGTCCCAGTGAATAACTTGTTTTTTTTTTGTATTTTACGAGAGCTTTGTCATTAGTTTTTTTTAGTGGTCTCGATTTTTTTATTAAATTATCTGTTTTTTCCAAAACTTCATCATTTACTAGTTTATTAATTTTTTCTTCTGTGAAATTTGACTTAGTTTCAAGTTTCATTTTAAAAAACCATACTTTGTCGCAAGAGCCGCATTTTAAAGTCCTCCCTTTTTCAGGAATTAAAGCTGCATCTATTTCGAATCTTTTCTCACCACATGGACATGTAATAATCATGATTAATTATATATCAGATTTATATTAAAATTCTTTAATTTTTGATCTCTTTATCCTTTGAAAAAATCAATATCTACTGTATTAGTACCTCATCGGAGTGTAGCGCAGCCTGGTAGCGCATCTGGTTTGGGACCAGAGGGTCGCAGGTTCAAATCCTGCCACTCCGACCATCATTTATGAAAAAAGCAAAAATTTATATTCCAAACAAAAGTCCAATGCAATCTGGTTTTGGTAAAACTGATAAGTGGATTTTAGAATTTGAAACATCTAATCCAACTACTAATCCATTAATGGGATGGGAAAGCTCAACAGATACCCTCTCAGAGGTAAAATTAGAATTTACAACAAAAGAACTAGCTATTAATTATGCAAAAAAGAAAAAGATTAATTTTGAATTGATTGAGCCCAAAAAAAGAAAAATTACTAAAAAATCATATGCTGATAATTTCTTAAAATAAAATGTTTAAATTTTTTACACAAAAAGAATGGTTTTTATGGAGTATTCTAGGATCAATTTTTATTTTAGTATCTACCTGGTATCAAGTTCAACTTGATGTAAAAATTAATGAGTGGTTTGGAGAATTTTACGATACTTTGCAAAAAGCATTAACTACACCAAATTCTGTTTCTGAAAAAGAATTTATAGGATATTTATTTACATTTGCAAAAATTGCTGCACTCTGGATTTTGATTGCTGTTTTTACAGGTTTTTTTACTAGTCACTGGGTTTTTAGATGGCGGACATCAATGGCAAATTATTACCATGAACAATGGTTAAAAGCACGTTTAACTGAAGGAGCATCTCAAAGAGTCCAAGAAGATACTTTAAAATTTGCACGTATAATGGAAGGTTTAGGAACAGGACTTTTAGATAGCATAATGACACTGATAGCGTTTACCCCAATTTTATGGGGGCTTTCAAAACAAGTTGATGTTTTACCATGGATAGGAGAAGTTGATCACGCACTGGTTTGGGTAGCCATTATATCTGCTCTAGGAGGTACTATGCTATTAGCTGCTGTAGGCATTAAACTTCCTGGTATTGAATATGATATCCAAAAAGAAGAAGCTGGTTATAGAAAAGAACTTGTACATGGTGAAGATGATCCAATAAGAGCTGCTCCTCCTACAATTGGTCAACTTTACAATCGTGTAAGAGGTATCCATTACAAATCCTATTTTCATTATCTATATTTTAATACTGTAAAATGGAGTTATTTTCAGGGAATGGTTATTGTTCCTTATTTGGCACTTGCACCCACAATTGTTACTGGCGCAATTACCCTTGGTTTTGTCCAACAAATAACAAGAGCTTTTGGCAGAGTAGAAGGATCGTTACAGTATCTTGTAAAAAGTTGGTCTACAATTGTCGAATTGATTTCTGTTTGGAAAAGATTAAGAGAATTTGAATATAAACTGAACAATTCAGATATAAAAGTTCAGATATAATGACTATTGATAAAAAGTTTATAGATCTTTTTTTGAATGTTGCATCTAAAGCAGCTTTGGCATCTAGTTATTTGGTTGGAAAAAAAGATAAAATTGCTGCAGATAAAGCTGCTGTAGATTCTATGAGAATTGAGCTGAATAAAATCAATATGTGTGGAGAAATTGTTATAGGTGAAGGTGAGCTGGATGAAGCACCTATGCTTTATATTGGCGAAAAACTTGGTAAATTAAATGGACCTCATTTTGATATAGCTGTCGACCCTTTAGAGGGAACTAACTTTGCAGCAAATAATCAACCTGGTGCTTTATCCGTAATAGCGGTAGCAGAAAAAAACAATTTATTCAACGCCCCTGAAACATATATGGATAAAATTTCATCTAACATTACAGAAGATGGAGTTTTGGATTTAGACTATTCTATTAAAAAGAATATTCAAAATTTAGCTGATTATAAAAACAAAAGACCCGAGAATTTAACTATTTGCGTCTTAGATCGACCAAGACATCAAAAAATTATTGATAATTTGAAAAATCTCAAGGTTAATCTGAAACTAATATCTGACGGAGATATATCCGGGGCTTTATTGGTTACAAACAAAGAATATAATGTTGACTTATTTTTAGGAATTGGTGGTGGTCCAGAGGGGGTTTTAGCTGCTTCAGCATTAGACGCATTTAATTGTAATTTCCAAGGAAGATTTTTGTTTGAAACAGAAGATGATAAAAAAAGAGCATTTAAAATGGGTATTAAAGATTTAGATAAAAAATATGAATTAAATGAAATTGTTTCAGGAGATTCAATTTTTTGTGCTACAGGAGTTACCTCAGGAGATTTGGTTTCTGGGATTGTTGTTGATAAAAATGAATTTATTTCTGAAACTTTAATAACACATAAAGCCTCAGGGTTAAAAAAGGTAATCAAATTAAAACAAAAAATCTCGAGTAAGTAGTGATTGACTGAACAACTTAAACTAATAAAGCTTGATTAATAATTATTTTTGCAATAAAAAACAGCAATTCGGTCCCTTCGTCTATCGGTTAGGACACGTGGTTTTCATCCTCGAAAGAGGGGTTCGATTCCCCTAGGGACCGCCATTTATGTCTTATTATGTCTATATGATTTTAACTAAAATCAACGACAGATATATTACTTATGTAGGATATACAAATAATATTAAAAAACGTCTATCATTGCATAATAATTCAAAAGGTGCAAAATTTACAAAAGGCAAATTTTGGAAATTGATTTTTAAAAAAAAATATAAGACTAAAAAAATGGCAATGAGAGATGAATATAAATTAAAAAAAAATAGAATTAAAAGAAACAATATCAAAAAAAAATTTATTTTGAATAATGAAAATATCAATACTTTTACCTTATAAAGAGAACTATTCTCCTGAATATGCGGGGGCAGTTTCAATTTTCGTTAATGCAACTAATAAAATTAGTAAATTTAACAAAGATATTACTGTATTTGGATACACTAATTTTAAAAAAAAATTATCAGTTAATTATAAGAATATTAATTTATCAAAAAAGATTCTTAAAAGTCAGTCTAAAGAATATGTGGAAAAATTCTTTAAAATACAAGAAAATATAAAACCTAGTATAGTTGAAATACACAATCGTCCAAATTATATAAAAAAATTATTAGAATTGAACACAAACTTAGTTTTGTATTTTCATAATGACCCAATCACAATGAATGGATCTAAAACAACTTTTGAAAGGTTAGAATTATTATCAAATTGTTCAAAAATAATATTTAATAGTGAGTGGTCAAAGAGACAATTTCTTAAAGACCTAAAAACATTTTATCACAAATCAAAAAAATTAATTGTAATTCACCAATCTACTAACAAGGTTAATATAGATTTAAAACAAAAGCAGAATATAATTACCTTTGTAGGAAAACTTAACACTGCTAAAGGTTATGATATATTTGGAAATACAATTCTAAAAATCTTAGACAAATATCCAAAATGGAAGTCTTTGGTAATTGGAGATGAGCCGAGAGAAAAGCACACATTTATTCACAAAAATTTAAAAGTTTTAGGTTTTCAAAATCATAAAAAAGTTTTAAATATTTTTTCTAAAACAAGTATTGCTGTTGCTTGTTCGAGATGGGAAGAACCGTTCGGTAGAACAAGCCTGGAAGCTGCTAGTCGTGGATGTGCTGTAATTATTTCTAATAGAGGAGGATTACCAGAAACTATTACGAATGGCATAATTTTAAGAAATCTAAATTCAAATACGTTATTTGATTCAATTGAAAGTCTAATAAAAGATAAAAAGAAGCTAAAGGATCTTCAAAATAAATCAATTAAAAATTTTTTTCTCACAGATGATTATATTACAAATAAAATTGATCATTATAGAAATGAAATTATTTATAAATTTGATTTAAATATAAACAAACATAATTTTACAAAGAAATTAAAAATTTTACATATCACAAATTTTAATGAAAGACATAATGGTAGACTTTTTTATAACACTGGAAAAAGAATAAATAATGGTTTTATAAGACTAAATCATAGTGTTCTTGAATTTAGCGATAGAGATATTGTGAGTTACTATCGAAATATCAATGATTTAAACGGTTCAAAAAGGTTAAACAAAAAACTTTTAGAGGTGATATCAAATTATGTCCCTGATGTAATTATATTGGGCCATGCTGATTTAATTAAAAAGGAGACTCTTGAATTCATAAAAAAGAATTATCCTAATATAAAGATGGTCCAATGGTTTTTAGACAGAATGGATGGAAATTGGATAAATAACAAACTCAGGTTTTTAGATAAGATTAATTTAATGGACACTAGTTTTTGTACTACTGATCCATGTTCATTAAGATTAAATAAAAAGCACAAAGTTTTTTATCTTCCTAATCCTGTCGACAATTCTTTTGAAACATTAAAAAATTATAATAATAAATTTTTTAATAATGATGTTTTTTTTGCTATGAGCCATGGAGTTCATAGAGGTATCCTAAAAAAAGGTAAGTATGATGAAAGAGAGTCTTTTATTAATAAATTACTAAAAATAACTCCAAATATAAGATTTGATTTATATGGAATGAATAATAATCAACCAATATGGGCTGATGACTATTTGTTAGCTATATCTCAATCAAAAATTGGTTTAAATTTGAGTCAAGGTAAACCTACTAAATACTATAGTAGTGATAGGTTTTCACAACTTATTGGTAATGGTTTACTAGTTCTAGTTGATGAAAAAACCAGAATTGGAAATTTTTTTAATAAAGATGAAATTGTACTTTATAAAAATTTGAATGATTTATCAGAAAAAATAATCAAGTACAGCAATGATAGTAAAAAAAGAAATGAAATTGCAAAAAAAGGGAGAGCAAAATATTTTAAATATTTTAATTCAACTATAATAGCCGAATATATAATTAATAAAACATTCAACATCAAAAAGAAATATTATTGGGAAGATAAGTAAATGTACTCAATAATAATACCAACATTTAATAATATTAATTATTTGAAATTATGTATTTCAAGTATTAAGAAAAATTCAAAATTTGATCATCAAATAATTCCCCACATTAATGTTGGTGCTGATGGTTCAGAAGAATATATAAAAGATTTAAACCTAGATTATACATTCACAGAATATAATGCAGGTATTTGTGAAGGAATGAATAAGGCGGCAAAAAAAGCAAAGTTTGATTATATTTTATATGCCCATGATGATTTTTATTTTTGTCCAAATTGGGATGTTGTTTTGCAAGATGAGGTGAACATGATTAATCATAACAATTTTTATCTATCAGGTATAATGATGAATAATGGTCCGATCAAGTTTGAGTGTGGTAATAGTATTGAAAATTTTGATGAAAAAAAACTTTTAGAAAACTTTGAAAATGTTAACCATTATGATTTTCAAGGATCAACTTGGGCTCCTCACTTAATTCACAAATCTTTATGGAAGAAAGTGGGCGGATTTAGTGAAGAATTTTATCCAGGTACAGGTTCTGACCCTGATCTAAATATGAAATTATGGTTGGAAGGTGTAAGAATTTTTAAAGGCTTAAACAAGTGCAAAGTTTACCACTTTGGATCAATTGTGACACGAAAATATAAAAATCATCCAACTATAACTACTGAGTCTGGTAGCAAAGGAGGAAAAATATTTCTTTTAAAGTGGGGTATTAGTATTAAATTTTTCAAAAGGTTTTATCTTCGATCGAATGAAGTTTACCAGGGTCCTTTAAAGAAACCAAAAAAAAATTTTATTTTTTATTTTAGATTATTTGTTTGCAAATTGAATTACTTATATTTAAAGGTTGTATATTAATTTTATGAAAAAATTTATATTAATCACTGGTGGTGCTGGATTTATTGGATCAAATTTAATAAAATATTTATTAAAAAAGAATAAAGGAAAAATAATAAGTATAGATAATTACTCTAGTGGTTCTAAAAAAAATCACATAAAAGATAAAAGGGTGAAGTATATAAAAGGTGAAAATTTAGATATTTCAAAAATTCTAGAGAAATATAGAAATAAAATAAAAGTAATTTACCATTTTGGCGAATTCTCTAGAATTTATCAAAGTTTTTTACAATATGAAAAATGTATCAAATATAACATTAATGGTTCTTTCGAAGTAATTAAGTTTGCAACAAAAAACAAAATAAAGATAATATACTCAGCAACATCAGCAGCTTTAGGAAACATGGGTAAAGATGAAAATCTTTCTCCTTATGCTTGGTCAAAAGCAAAAAATATAGAACTAATCAAAAATTTCAGTAAATGGTATGGACTAAAATATGAGTTAGTTTATTTTTATAACGTTTATGGCCCTGGACAGATTCTTAAAACCAATATGTCTGCTGTAATTGGAATTTTTGAAACACAATATAAAGATTTAAAACCATTAACGATAGTCAAACCTGGAACTCAAAAGAGGGATTTTACTCATGTAGATGATATTGTCAAAGGCTGCTATTTAGCATGGGTTAAGGGGAAACAGACAGGGTATATGTTGGGAACTAATAAACAATATTCTATAATACAAGTAGCAAAAATGTTTAAAAGTAAAATCAAGTTTATTCCTTTTAGAAAGGGAGAAAGATTTATGTCATCAGTTCCTAATAAAAATGCAGCTAAGATTTTAAAATACAAATCTAGCAAAGATCTTAAGGATTATATTTCTGATATAATAAATAAAAAAAAGTGAAAATATTTCTAAATATTAAATTTTAGTTTTTTTTCTTAAGTAAACTTTACCAAACAATTTTTTGAACTCGATGTTACCATCAGGGTCGTTAGAACCAGGCCTTTTACGAAAAATAGTAGAATGTAAACCTAATTTTCTCTCACTAGCAGGACGTCCATTTGAATAATAATACATAGCTATAGACTTACGAGAATTATCATTAGGACAATTAATTTTATCAGGATTACCATGATAAGAAAAATCAGTGGTTGAAAAAATGACCATCTTATTGAATTCTGGCAAAATTTTTTTTTCACATTTTGTCATGTCTTTATTCCACAATTGTAAATTCCCACCAAAGTTATCATTCCAATTTTTATTGAGATAAATCAGAATATTTAATCTACGATCTAGTTTCATAGTTGGATGTAGATTAAAATCGGCATGGATATTAAGAAAACCGTCATTTCTTAATTCGTGTAAACCACCTCCTTGTAAATATGGATCTGGAATTAATTTTTCATTAATACCCGTTAATATTTGTAAAAAATCTAAAAAAATTTGCGAATTTAAGAAATTAATAAAGTTATTAGTCTCATTTGACAAAAGTTTACTATCATTGAGAGTAAATTTTTTTTGTTCTACTTTAGTTTGGTATTCATAACCAATATTTTCAAGATTCTTTGGAAACTCATTTAAAATATTATCAAGTAATTTTTCATTGAAAAAATTATCTATAACTATATGTGGAAAAGGGGAGGCGTTTAAATATTCCGCTTTTTTCATATAAGCAAATTTGTTTAGCTCATTTATATTTTTTTGAGTAAAATTCATGTATTAATATTGAATAATACTATAAAATAATCAATTAATCATGTCTCATATTGATCAAATTAATTTTATTAGAGAATTCAGAAATTACTATTTAGATGAAAATTTTAGTAAGGACATTCATATATTAGAAGTTGGGAGTCTTGATGTTAATGGAAATATGAGAGATTTATTCAATTTTTCTAAAAATTATATGGGAATAGATTTGATTAAAGGTCCAAATGTTGACTTAGTAATGGATGGTGCTCAAATTGATTCTTTAAAAGATAAATTTGATATTGTTATTTCTTGTGAATGTTTTGAACATGCTAAAAATTGGAAAACTATTTTTGAAAAAATGTGTAAGATTTCTAAAGATAATTCTTTTGTTGTTATATCAGTCGCATCAACAGGTAGGATAGAGCATGGTACTGAAAGATCGGGAAATTGGCAATCACCAGGGAATAAAGATGATTATTATCTAAATTTAACTGAAAATGACTTTAGAAAAAATTTCAATCTAAACAAAATTTTTTCAAATTATTTTTTCTTTTATAATTTGAATAGTTTTGATCTTTATTTTGTAGGTATTAAAGGATACGAAAATAAAAAGGACACTATTAAACTCCTACGCAGTAAATTAAAAATACTTTTCAAAAAGAAAAAAATTCGTAAAGTTTTGATTTATCTTTATTCCTTAATAATTAGTGAAAAATTAAGACAGAATATTTTTTTTTTCAAAACTAAGATTAAATTTCGTTTATTAAGAATTTTAAAAAAAATATAAGTTAAATTCTTTTAAAAGATTTTAATCCTTTCATAGAGCTAAGAAGACCATTAATTCTAATCTCATATTTCTTTTTTTCTTTCTTTCTAAATGTAGCCGTATAGTAAATAATCTTTATTAATGATCTTAATAATATTGGTAAAAAATAAATGATCGATATAAATAATCCATAATGTTTTTTATAAAAATAATACTTTGACCAAATAAAATGCCAAGTATACAATTCTTTAATTTTATTCTTCTCTTCATCATCCTTAAATTCAACCGATGTTCCTGCCTCATGTTTAATCCTTATTGTATTA
>CACEFF010000015.1 GCA_902558815.1 uncultured Pelagibacteraceae bacterium
GATAAAAATGAAGATTATCCAAGAATTGGTCGTATTAAATATTTAGCTGAACATAAGCTGTCGACTGATAAAATTTCTCCAAAAAAAATTATTGATTGGTATGGAACATCTGAGCCATTAAGTGGATTTGGAAGAATGATACTTGGTGAAAGTTATACTTTAACAGGAAATAAAGGAAAAGGCATACCACTAATTAAAGAAGGTTGGATAACCGCGGAGCTTACTAAATCTGAATTAAGATTTTATAGGAAAAAATTTAAAAAGTATCTTGATGCTAATGACTATGTAAAAAGAGCAGACTATCTTGCTTGGAATAATAAATATTGGGATTTGAAAAGAATGTTAAGATATTTACCCAAGGATTATGAACTTTTATATAATGCAAGACAATTATTAATGAGTAAATCTTATGGTGTAGATAATGCGATATCTAAAGTGCCCGCTAAATTTAAAAACGACTCTGGATTAAATTACGACAGATTAAAATGGAGAAGGAAAAGAGGTCGAGTTGATAGTTCTGTTGAAATTTTATTAAAAATTAAAAATACTAAAGATTATTTAGTAAGACCAGATAAATGGTGGAAGGAAAGAGAAATTATCTCAAGATCTTTAATCTACAAAAAAAAATACGAATTAGCTTATCAAATTTCTAGTAACCATGCTATGACCGAAGGACCAGAATTTGCTGCTGCAGAATGGATGAGTGGTTGGATTGCTTTAAGCTTCTTAAATGATCCATTATTAGCTAAAGATCACTTTGAAAATTTTTATAACAATGTTGGGTATCCAATTAGTGTTGCTAGAGGTGCTTACTGGTTGGGGAGAACTTATAAGAAGTTAGGCGATGATGAATTATCAATTAAATGGTTTAATGAAGCAGCAAATTATCTGACAACATATTATGGTCAACTGGCATTTAGAGAGTTAGATCCTAATAGAAAATTTGAACTTACAAAAGATATAGAGGTTAAAAAAGAATATCGAGATTATTTTTTCAAAAAAGAAATCGTTAAATTAATCTATCTATTAGATGAACTTGATGAAGATAAATATAGTAAACATATACTAAGACATTTGGCATTAGACAATGTTGAGAGTGGAAGTGAAATTTTAGCTGCAGAACTTGCAACTAATATTGAACGTTTTGATTTTGCAATCCAAGTTGCAAAAATTGCTTCATATGAAAAAAGATTTCACAATAAATATAATTATCCAATTATAAGCACACCTAAATATATTAATGGAAGAAAAATTCCTGAAAGTGCATTTATTTTATCTATTATAAGACAAGAAAGTGAATTTGATTTAAGTGCTAATAGTCATGCAGGAGCAAAAGGTTTGATGCAATTGATGCCTTATACTGCTAAGTTAGTTGCTAAACAAGCAAAGCTTCCTTATTCAAAATCTAGATTAACTTCTGATCCGGAATATAATATCAATTTAGGTTCACATTATATTGCAGGTTTAATTCTTGAGTATGACGGTGCATACCCTTTTGCAATAGCAGCTTATAATGCTGGTCCAAAACGTGTAAGATATTGGAAAAAAATAAATAAAGATCCTCAAAAAAATCAAACCAATTATGTTGATTGGATTGAACTAATCAAATTCAAAGAAACAAGAAATTATGTTCAGAGGGTTCTAGAGAACTATAATGTCTATAGATATATACTGGAACAAAAACCAATTCCTATGAAAGATTTTTTCAAAAATAACCCTCTATTTTAAAATATGGCGGAAGAGGAGGGATTCGAACCCTCGGTACAAGTTTCCTCGCACGGTCATTTAGCAAACGACTGGTTTAAGCCTCTCACCCACTCTTCCAAGAAATTTGTCGCTTTCGATTGTATTGAATAATCAATATTAATAAAGTAATTATTCATTAATAATGAAAAATAGATACTCAATATTTTCACTAATAAAGAACGCTTTCTCTTATCATGAAAACTGGGAAAAAGCTTGGAAAGACCCTACACCTAAAAAAGAATATGATGCTGTAATTGTTGGCGGTGGAGGACACGGTCTTGCAACAGCATATTATTTAGCCAAAAAACATAATATGAAAAATATTGCTGTTGTAGAAAAAGGTTGGATCGGTGGAGGAAACACTGGAAGAAATACAACTATAATAAGATCGAATTATTTATGGGATGCTAGTGCTGGTCTTTATAACCATGCATTAAAAATTTGGGAAGGTTTATCACAGGAATTAAATTATAATGTAATGTTCAGTCAAAGAGGTGTCATGAACCTTGCTCATAATCTTCAAGATGTAAGGGACTTAAAAAGAAGAACTCATGCCAATAGATTGAATGGAATTGATGCAGAATACTTAAATACAGAAGAAGTTAAAAAATTTTGTCCCATTATAAATACTTCTCCAGATATTCGATATCCAGTATTAGGAGGAACATTACAAAGAAGAGCTGGAACAGCTAGACATGATGCTGTTGCCTGGGGATATGCCAGAGGTGCGGATGAAATGGGAGTTGATATAATTCAAAATTGCGAAGTTAAAGCTATAAAAAGAAATGGTGATAGTGTTGAGGGTTTAGAAACAACAAAAGGTTTTATTAAAACAAATAAAATTGGAGTTGTAGCAGCTGGTCATTCTAGTGTTATAGCTAATATGGCAGGTTTAAAATTACCATTAGAGAGCAAACCATTACAAGCTTTAGTATCTGAACCCGTCAAACCAATTATTGATACAGTCGTAATGTCAAATGCGGTGCACGCTTATGTCAGTCAATCTGACAAAGGAGAACTAGTTATTGGTGCTGGAACTGATGATTATATCTCGTATTCACAAAAAGGTAGTCATGATATTGTTGAAGGAACTTTAAATGCAATATTAGAATTATACCCAATATTTAGTCGAATGAGAATGCTACGACAATGGGGAGGGATTGTTGATATCTGTCCTGATGCTAGTCCTATAATTAGTAAAACATCAATTAAAGGTTTATATTTTAATTGTGGATGGGGTACTGGAGGATTTAAAGCAACCCCAGGATCAGGAGATTTATTTGCTCATACAATAGCAAATGATGAACCTCATGAACTTAATGCTGCCTTCAATATTAATAGATTTGTAAGTGGTGATCTAGTTGATGAACATGGTGCCGCTGCTGTTGCACACTAATGTTTATAATTAATTGTCCTTTTTGTGGTGAACGTGAACAAAGTGAATTTAAAGCTGGTGGTGAAGCACATATAGAGAGGCCTAGACAACCAACAGAATTAAGCGATGATGAGTGGGCAGAATATTTGTTTATGAGAAAAAATATAAAAGGAATTCAATTTGAAAGATGGAACCATATACATGGATGTAGAAAATGGTTTAACATGGTACGTGATACTTCAAATGATGAAATAAAAGCAATTTATAAAATGGGTGAAAAACCACCTGTTAAATAAGATATGTCGAAAAATTTGAGAGTTAAAACTAGTAAATTTATTGATGAAACTTACAGAGTTTCATTTAAGTTTAATGGTACAAAATATTTTGGTTATAAGGGAGACACTCTTGCATCTGCACTATTAGCAAATGATATTCATTTAGTTGGCAGAAGTTTTAAATATCATAGGCCAAGAGGAATTATGACTTCCGGCTCAGAAGAACCAAACGCGATAGTTCAGCTTCATAATAATTCAGATAGAACTGAACCAAATGTACGAGCTACAGAAGTAGAAATCTATGAGGGCTTAGAAGCTTCAAGTCAAAACTGTTGGCCAAGTGTAAACTTTGATATTGGTGGAATAAATAATTTACTTTCTCCCCTGCTACCAGCTGGTTTTTATTATAAAACTTTTATGTGGCCTGCTAGTTTTTGGGAAAAATATGAATATTTTATTAGAAAATCTGCAGGGTTAGGAAAATCTCCTACTACACCTGATCCTGATATTTACGAACATGAATATATTCATTGTGATGTTCTGATTGTTGGTGCAGGAATTTCAGGAATTATGGCTGCGAAGACTGCTGCTAAAAATGGACTAAAGACACTTCTAGTTGATGAAAAACCGAACTTAGGTGGATCAACAGTATATCAAAATTCAGAACATTTTAAGATAAACAATCAAAATTCAGGGTCATGGTTAGAAAAGGAAATTAATGAAATAAAAAAAATAGATAATTTAGATATAAGAATAAGAACAAGTGTAGCTGCATTTCATGGCTATAATTTTCTTTTAGCACGTGAAAATCTTACAGACCATCTGCCGATTGAAAAAAGAAAAAATAAAACCAGACAAAAATTACTCAAAATTAGAGCAAAAAAAGTAATCACAGCTACAGGATCTTTGGAAAGACCTTTAATTTTTGATAACAATGACAGGCCAGGAATTTTACTTTCTTCAGCAATAAAAAGATATGCTGATCTATTTGGTGTTGCTTGCGGAGAAAAAAATATATTTTTAACCAATAATGATAGTGCCTATGAAACTGCTATTAGCTTAATCCAGAAAGGTATAAAAGTTGAAGCTATTGTCGATAACAGAGAAGAAATAGAATCTAAATTACTCTATGAAGTAGAAAAAAATAATATTAAGGTTTTTAAAGGTTTTACAATTGTTAATACTAATGGTTACAAAAAAATCAATAAAGTTTCATTAATGAAACTTTCTAAAGATGGTCAAAAAGTTATAGGTTCAAAAATAAATTTATCTTGCGATTGTTTAGGAGTTTCAGGTGGATGGACGCCAGCAGTGCATTTATTTACTCAATCAGGTGGAAAATTAAAATTTAGAGAAGAAGATCAAGTATTCATTCCTAACAAATATTCTTCAGAACAAATTAGTATAGGTGCCTGTAATGGTGATTTAACATTGGAAGATATAATCGAAAATACTCCGAAATACCTTAAAGAATTTTTAAATGTTAAAAAAACTGATTATGATAATGTTGAGGTTTTTTCATCTGAAAATAAATCAAAGAGAAATATTTGGTTATTACCATCAGATAAAATTTTGGGTAAAACAAAATCTTTCGTAGATTATCAAAATGATGCAACTGCAAAAGATATAAAACTTGCTTTGAGAGAAGGTTTTAGATCAATTGAGCATGTTAAAAGATATACAACAACTGGTATGGGAACTGATCAAGGGAAACTTGGTAACATGCACGCATTAGGAATTATATCTGAGACAGCTGGAACTAAAATGGGTGAACATGGCACAACAACTTTTAGACCACCCTATACACCTCTAACTTTTGGAACCATTGTAGGTAGAAATGTTGGTGAGTATTTTGATGTATTTAGAAGAACACCAATGCACGAATGGCACCAAAAAAATAAAGCAGAATTTGAAAATGTAGGTCAATGGAAGAGAGCTTGGTATTATCCAAAAAATAATGAAAATATGTTTGAGGCTGTTCAAAGAGAAAGTAAAGCAGCAAGAGAAAGTGCAGGGATCTTAGATGCTTCAACACTTGGAAAAATTGATATTCAAGGTACAGATGCATCTGAGTTTCTAAATCGTGTTTATACAAATGCTTGGTCAAAACTTGCTGTAGGTAAGTGTAGATATGGCTTGATGTTAAATGAAGATGGTATGGTTTATGACGATGGTGTTACAACCAGATTAGGAGAAAATCATTACATTATGACAACTACCACTGGTGGGGCTGCTAATGTTTTGGGTAAATTAGAGGATTATCTTCAAACTGAATGGCCTGAATTAGATGTTTACTTAACATCCGTAACTGACCATTTTGCAACAATAAGTGTTTGTGGGCCCAATAGTAAAAAAATTATTTCGAATGTTATTCCAGATTTAGATCTTTCTGATGAAAATTTTCCTCATATGTCATTTAAAAATACAAAAATTGGAAAAATAAACTGTAGAATTATGAGGATAAGTTTTACTGGTGAACACAGTTATGAAATTAATATTCAGGCTAACTATGCAAATTCCGTATGGGAAAAATGTATGGAAATAGGAAAAGATTTTAATATTACTCCCTATGGAACAGAAACTATGCACTTACTAAGAGCTGAAAAAGGTTTCATAATAGTCGGTCAAGACACAGATGCAACTATGACACCAATAGACTTACAAATGGATTGGATAGTTAGTAAGAAAAAATATGATTTTATTGGTAAAAGATCATTATATAGATCAGACACAATTAAAGATGACAGAAAACAATTAGTTGGTTTATTAACAGACAACCCTAATGAAATATTAGAAGAGGGAGCCCAAATAGTTGCTGACGTAAATAAATCTCCTATTGAAATGTTGGGCCATGTTACTTCAAGTTACTATAGTCCTAATCTTAAAAAATCTATTGCACTTGGAGTTGTTAGAGGTGGAAAAAATATGATGGGTAAAAAATTAATCATACCGATGGAAAATAAAACAATTAATGTAACAGTTGCGGATCCAGTGTTTTTAGATAAGGAGAATAAAAGATTAAATGCTTAATTATAAGCAGTCACTACCAGAAAAAAAATTATTTCAAGATCTTCAAATTAGTGAGGTCACACCTATTATGAAATTGATTATAAGAGGAAAAAAAAGAGAATTTTTTTCAGCCATAGGTAAATCGTTAAATCTTCTTTTACCAGTAGAGAGTAATACCTCTACACAAAGTCAAAAGCTCTCGGCTATGTGGTTAAGTCCAGATGAGTGGATGATTTTTTCTAATGAAACATCTGATAAAAATTTAAATTATAATGAAACAGAAGAATTATTAATTAAAAATATATCTAGTGTAAACCTCGGTGCTGTCACAGATGTCACAGATCAATTTGTAATGATCAATCTTAAAGGAGATAAGGCATATAATTTGTTTCAAACCGGATCACCTTTTAATTTTAATGATTTTCAAAACAAAAAAGGTGCAGTAGTTCAAACCATAATAGCAAAAGTAGACGTAATTATACATAATCAGGACAAAAATGACGTAAATTTATTTGTCAGAAGGTCTTTTTCAGAACATTTATTTTCTTGGATGACTGACGCTGCGTCAAGATTATAGTCTCAATTAATTAATAAATCAGTTATTTAGTAGAATGAATAGAATATTTCTAGTAGTGCTTTTAGCACTTTTACCCTTTTCTGTTAATGCTGAATCTAACCTTAACAAGATTTTATCTTCAGGTGAATTAAAAGTTGGTACAACAGGTGATTGGGATCCAATGACTGTTAAAGACCCAGCTACAAATAAGTATAAAGGTTTCGATATTGACGTGATGAATGAGCTTGCTAAAGATATGGGCGTCAAAATTAAGTTTGTTCCAGCAGAATGGAAGACAATAGTTTCAGGAATTACTTCATCAAGATATGATATTTCTACAAGTGTAACTAAAACTACCAAAAGAGCTGAGGTTGCTGGATTTACTGATACATACTATAAATACGGTACTGTCCCACTAGTACTTAAAAAGAATTTAAAGAAGTTCTCTACATGGGATTCGCTGAACAATGAAAAAGTAACAATAGCAACTACACTTGGAACATCTCAAGAAGAAAAGGCTAAAGAATTTTTTCCTAAATCTAAATTAAATTCTGTTGAGGCTCCAGCAAGAGATTTTCAAGAAGTACTAGCTGGAAGAGCAGATGGAAACATAACAAGCTCAACTGAAGCAAATAAATTGGTTATAACTTATCCTCAACTAGCAATAGTTCCAGATGGTGAAAAAAATCCAGCCTTTTTAGCTATGATGGTTCCAAAAGGTGATGATGAATGGAGAAACTACGTTAATAGCTGGATCAAAAAGAAAAAGTCATCAGGATTTTTTACCAAACTTTTAGCTAAATATAATCTAAAAAGCCTATAATCAATTAGATATTAGTTTTTAATTCTTTATAACTTTAAAGGTGAGAAATTTATTTCTTTTACTTTTAATTATACCCTTATCCTCTTGTAGTGGAAAAGAGCTAGGATGGTTTATCCTTTCTCCAAGTAATATTGAGGGTTTAACAAATCTTAAATTTTTAATTAGTGGTTTTACAACTACAATTTATATTTCTGTAGTGTCTATTCTTATTTCAATGATTATAGGCTTCATTGTTGCAGTCCCCTCTTTAGCAAAAAGTAAATATCTGACTTATCTTAATATTGGATATGTTGAAATTGTTAGGGCGGTACCTCTTCTTGTTTTGATTTTGTGGATTTATTACGGATTGCCAATAATGACAGGAATAAGTTTTAGTCCATTTGTATCCGGTATTATTGCCTTATCAATAAGTGAGAGTGCATTTCAGGCTGAAATTTTTAGAGCTGGAATAAATTCAATTAAAAAATCACAATGGGAGGCTGGTAGTTCATTAGGACTAAGTTTTTTTAGGAAATTACGTTTGGTAATTCTTCCTCAGGCAATTAAGAATATCTTGCCTGCTATTGGTAATCAATTTGTTTATGTTTTAAAAATGTCCTCTCTAGTATCTATAATTGGTATAGGCGATTTAACTAGAAAAGCAAATGAACTAGTAGTTACAACTTATAGACCACTAGAAATTTACACTTTTTTAATTCTTGAATATTTAGTCTTAATATTAATTGTCTCTTATCTTGTAAGAAAATTAGAAAAAAAATTAAATAAAGACTAATTTTTTTTTCTATAATCCCAGGGAAACTCAAAATTCATAGACCACATTCCTAGATTATTTGCTTTTGCATAATCTTCATCTTTAATAAATTTTTTAGAGTATTTTCTATATGCAAAAGCATAACCATTTCTTACTAAATAACTAGACAGACTTAGATCATTTACAAAACATTCTGCTAAAGTTCTTTTATATTGGTCTTCACCTTCGTTAATACAATTTACTTTATTATTACCAATTATATTAATTAATAATTTTTTAGCCTCGATACCACAATAAACAATTTTATCATCCTTTTTACAAGTTTGTTTTAGTTCTGGAGTATCAATTCCAGAAAATCTTATTTTTTTACTATTTAAGTGAATGGTGTCACCGTCAATTATCTTGATTTCATAAAGTTTAACATTGTTATATGTTAAGAAAAAAAATAGTAAACAGATGCTAATAACTAAAAAGAGTTTTATTTTGTTTAAAAACATTATTTAAAAAGTAGCCAATAAATATTAAAAGCGCAATTCCCATTACCCAATTTGTAACCATGATTGTATAGAAAATATCTTCATAGTCACCTCCTCTAATATTTATTACATACCACAGGCTTAAAAAAGGGAAAGCCGTCAGTCTTAAAATGCTTAAATAAAGACTATAAAGAGGTTTTTTTACAGCTTGAAATACAGCTGTTGTAATAAAGAATACTGGATAAATTGGTCCAATCAAAGCTGCAACTTTTAGATAAATAGCACCATGTTTTATTGCTTCTTGATTATCAGTAAACAAAGAGACAAAAAACTCAGCTCCAAAAAATAATATTATTCCAGCAACAGCCATAAAAGAGCATCCAAAAAATAACGCTTTTTTATATAATTCTCTAATCCTATTAAAAGCTTTTGCACCAAAGTTTTGGCCTCCAATTGAAAGCACCGCTGTATTTAATCCAATAACAGGAAGTAAAAAAACTTGCTCTACCCTTAAAGCTGCTCCATATCCTGCGGTAGCTAAATCACCAAACTGACCAATAAAATATAGAATATTAAAAATTCCGACTCCAATAAATAACATGCTAAACATAACTGGCACAGATTGTCTTGTTAAAGGATTTAAATATTCATACTTGGGTATAAAACATACTAATTTTAAATACTCTCTAATTTTACAATTATTAACTTTGTAAGCTAAATAGATCGTTCCAATCAATTGGGAGATCACTGTTGCTATTGCAAGTCCAGCAATACCA
The DNA here is from genome assembly GCA_902558815.1 of uncultured Pelagibacteraceae bacterium. GTDB lineage: Bacteria > Pseudomonadota > Alphaproteobacteria > Pelagibacterales > Pelagibacteraceae > Pelagibacter. Next base: position 9,788 of record CACEFF010000015.1, read on the forward strand.
AAACCAGGTACAACTCCATATCCCCATATAAAAAGAGGGTTTAAAAAAATATTTAAGAAAAAACTGAATATTAATACATTTCTATAACTTTTTGTGTCACCTTGTGCATTTAATGTTCCATTTAAAGAAATTTGTATCAATACAATAAAGGTTCCATAAAAAATAATATCTAAATATTCTCTTGTAAGTGCTATGCCAGCGGTATCAGATCCCATTACTCCAAGAAGAAAATTAGAAGCATTTAAACCAAAAATTGTTACTAAGAATGAAACTAATAAAGCAAAAATTAAGGATTGAGCTATATACATAGAAGCCACTCTTTCTTTTTTTTCACCTATAGAGTTACCAATCATGGCATTAGTAGCTGCACCTATACCAACACCAACAGCAATTATAGTAAAGTAAATTGGAAATGATTTAGCTATCGCACCTATCGCTTCTGCTGAAATTCTTCCTGCAAACCAAGTATCAACTAAATTATAAAATGTTTGAAAGAGAGATCCAACACTTGCTGGTATTGTAACTTTACGAAGTAAAAACCATATGGGATCTTTAGTAAGTTTGTATGATGTTGACAAAAATATCCTTATTTAAATTCTTTTTGAAAAATATATTTTTTTCCAGATTGCTTTGCTTTGTATACCTGACTTTGTCTCATTCTAAAACGTGATTTTTGTATTTTGGTTAAATTCTCATAGCAATTTGGACAAGAAACACCCTCTTCAAATTTTTTAGATGTTTTATCTTTTGGAGAAATAGGCATTCTACATCCACTACACACAGAATATGTACCAATTTTTAAACCATGTTTAAGACTGATTCTATTATCGAAAACGAAACATTCACCTTTCCATAAACTATCTTTAATCTTAATTGTATTTAGATAATTAAGAATACCACCATTTAGCTGATATATATTTTTAAATCCCTTTTTTTTTAAAAATACAGAAGTTTTTTCACAACGTATTCCACCAGTACAAAACATTGCTACAGGTTTGTTTTTTTTAAGTTTATTTAAGTATTTAGGAAAATCTCTAAAGTTATTTATATTTGGATTTACTGAATTTTTAAATGTTCCAACCTTATATTCAAAAGGTTTTCTCGCATCGATGATATGGGTATCTTTATCTTTAATCAATTTATTCCATTCTATTGGATTTAAATGTGTATTCATATTTCTTTCTTTAGAATTCACTATTAAATTCATTGGAACAGTTTCTTTTTTAATTTTTACTTTAGGTTTATGAAAAGGCTGAAATTTTGATTTGGAAATATTATTGTTGTCAAAAATTTTAAATAAAAATAAAGATCTAATTTTTTTAATTACTTTTTCAATATCTTTAGAATGTCCAGATACAGTTCCATTTAATCCTTCTTTAGCAATAATTATAGTACCTCTTATATTATTCATTATAAGAAATTTTTGTAAAAGATTTTTATTTCTTTTTAAAGTTTTAATCTTTATAAATTTATAAAAACCAAAAACTTTAAACATTATAAAACTCTACAAATAGTCATACCATCACCTAATGGAATAATAATTTGTTCTACTCTTTTATCATTTGATATAAATTCATTAAATTCTCTCATATTTAGAGTAAATTTATCATTTTTATTTTCATCGGCCACTTCTCCATGCCATAAAACATTGTCAATTATGATTAGTCCACCTTTACTAATTAATCCTAAAGATTTTTCATAGTACTCTTTATAATTCATTTTATCTGCATCAATAAAAATCATATCAAATTTTTTATTCTTCAATTCTTCCAAAGTTTCAAGAGCAGGTTTAATTATTGTTTCAATTTTATGATCCTGGCTCGCTTTCTTAAAAAAACTTAATGCTATTTTATTAGTTTCAGAATTTTTATCTAATGCAATCAACTTTCCATCCTCTGGTAAAGCAAGTGAGATGGTAAGTGCACTTAGACCTGTAAATGTCCCAATTTCCAGAACATTTTTAATATTTGAAATTTTGATTATTAAATGAAGAAAATGACATTGGGAAGGATCAACCTGCATTACTTTAATATCACCTAAGGTTTTATTGTAATCAATTATTTCTTGTTGAATTGGATTAAGCTTTAAGCCAAAATCATTAATATAATTTTGCAATTTTTCTGTGATATCAAGGTTTTCACCCATTGAATTAAAGCTTTTTCTTTAATATCTCGTTTATTAATTGAGGATTTGCCTTACCACCAGAAGCTTTCATTGCTTGACCGACAAAAAATCCAAATAATTTTTCTTTACCTTGTTTGTATTCAATTGCTTTTTCTCTATTATCATTAATTATCTTATCAATTAAAGCCTCAAGTGCCTTAGGATCACTCTGTTGCTTTAATCCCTTTTCCTCAACAATTTTTTGTGG
>CACEFF010000016.1 GCA_902558815.1 uncultured Pelagibacteraceae bacterium
ATCAAAAATGTAATAGAGACAGTTGATGTAAAAACAATATATGAAGCTCCAATAAGTTTTTTCAAAGAAAAATTAGATGTTCAAGTTCTAAATTATTTTAAACTTAAATCAAAAAAACCTGTAAATCTCAGTCCATGGAAAAAAATTACAAAAATAATATTACAAAAGAAAAAACAAGTTAACATAGCCATAATTGGTAAATATGTTGAATTAAAAGATGCTTACAAATCTCTCGATGAGGCTCTTACTCACGGGGGTTTAGAAAATAATATAAAGGTAAATTTAGTAAGAATTGATTCTGAAAAATTGAAAATATCTGAAATCAAGCAAAAACTAAGAAATATTTCTGGAGTCTTAATTCCAGGAGGATTTGGCAAAAGGGGAACTGGTGGTAAAATTGAAGCGATTAAATATGCTCGTAAAAATAAAATCCCGTTTCTTGGAATCTGTTATGGTATGCAAATGGCTATTATAGAGTTTGCAAGAAATAAACTTAGTTTAAAAAAAGCTACTTCAAGTGAATTTGATAAAAAAGGCTTGCACATCATTGGTTTGATAAATGAGTGGACTAAAGATGGAAAAAAAATCAAGGGTACTGATAAAGATTTAGGTGGTACTATGAGATTGGGTTCTTATGACGCAAAATTAAAAGGAAATTCAATGATTAAGAAAATTTATAAAAAAAATTTAATTAAAGAAAGACACCGACACAGGTATGAAGTAAATATAGCTTATAAGGAAAAATTTGAGAAAAACGGTATGATTTTTTCAGGTTTATCACCAGATGGTGAGTTACCTGAAATAATTGAGCTTAAAAATCACCCTTGGTTCATAGGTGTTCAATTTCATCCTGAATTTAAATCTAGACCTTTGGCTCCCCATCCATTATTCTCATCATTTATCAAAGCATCTAAAAATCATAAATGAATAGTGTAAAAGTTAATTGTGGAAATATAGAAATCTCAAATGATAACAGGATCTGTATCATAGCTGGTCCTTGTCAGCTTGAAACGGAACAACATGCTATGGATATGGCAGGAAAAATTCAAGAAATTACTAAGAAATTTAACCTTGGATTTATTTATAAAACATCATTTGACAAAGCAAATAGAACAAGTCTCAAAGGAAAAAGAGGAGCAGGCCTAGAGACTTCACTCCCTATATTTGATAAAATTAGAAAAGAATTAAATGTACCTATCTTAACAGATATTCATAATGTAGAGCAGTGCTCTATTGTCAGTAAACACGCTGATGTACTTCAGATACCGGCATTTCTTTGCAGGCAAACAGATTTATTAATTGCGGCCGCTCAAACTAATAAGATTATAAATGTAAAAAAAGGTCAATTCTTAGCACCATGGGACATGGTTAATGTAACAAAAAAAATTTCTGATTCTGGAAATAAAAATATATTAGTCACAGAAAGAGGTGCAAGTTTTGGATACAATACACTTGTTTCAGACATGAGGTCATTACCCATAATGGCAAAGAACGGTTATCCAGTAATATTTGATGCCACACATTCTGTCCAACAACCTGGAGGTTTAGGAGAAAAAAGTGGCGGTCAAAGAGAATTTGTAGAATATTTAGCTAGAGCTGCTGTTGCAGTAGGTGTTGCTGGAGTATTTATTGAAACACATCAAGATCCAGATAACGCGCCATCGGATGGACCTAACATGGTACCGATAGATAAGTTAGAAAATTTATTAAAACAACTTACAGATATTGATAATTTAATAAAGAATTAGTGAGTAAAATTTTTAAAGTAAAAGCCCGTCAAGTTTTTGACAGTAGAGGAAATCCAACTGTTGAAGCAGAAGTTTGCACAAAAAATGATAGTGCAACTGCTATTTGTCCATCAGGTGCTTCAACTGGAACTTATGAAGCTTTTGAAAAAAGAGATGAAAAAAACAAAAGATATATGGGCAAAAGTGTTCTTAAAGCAATTAATTTAGTAAATACAAAAATTTCAAAAATTTTAAAAGGTCATAGTGTACATAATCAAGAGAGGATCGATGCACTAATGATAAATTTAGATGGAACAAGACAAAAAACTAAACTAGGAGCTAACTCTATGTTAGCTGTATCAATGGCAGTTAAAAAGCTTTCAGCTAAAATTAGAAAATTACCATTATACAAAACTTTTTTTAAAAAAAAAAATTTTAAACTACCATATCCACTAATGAATATAATTAACGGGGGAGTACATGCTAATAATGGCTTGAGAATTCAAGAATTTATGATCAGACCTGATCGAGCAACAAGTTTTTCTGATGCAATGAGAATTTGTTTTATTGTTATAAAGAATTTAAGTAAAATTATTAGATCAAAAGGACTATCAACTTCTGTTGGTGATGAAGGTGGCTTTGCACCAATGATAAGTAGTAACAAACAAGCTCTAGATTTAATTGTTTTAGCTATTAAGAAATCTGGATTTGTTAATGGTAAAGATGTCTCAATTTGTTTAGATGTTGCAGCAAATGAGTTACACAAAAAAAATAGATATTCTATACATTCTAAGACTTTTATCTCTGTTAAAAAATCAATTATTGAATACAAAAAAATAATTAAAAAATACAATATTAAATCAATTGAGGACCCATTTGCTGAAAATGACTGGATGTCATGGAGTAAATTTATGAAATTAACAAAAAAACTTCAAATTGTCGGTGATGATCTTTATGTAACCAATCTTGAAAGATTAAAAAAGGGTTTTTTAAATCTATCATCTAATGCAATTTTAATTAAATTAAATCAGATTGGCACTGTTTCCGAAACATTAGATGTTATTAAATTTGCTCAAATTATTGGATTTAAAACAATTATTTCTCATAGGTCCGGTGATAGCGAGGATACGTTTATTGCTGATTTAGCTGTAGGAACCAATTCAAACCAAATAAAGACAGGATCTTTAGCAAGATCCGAAAGAATAGCTAAATATAATCAGCTAATACGTATAGAAGAAGACCTTGGAAAAAAAGCTAGAATGAATAAGATTCTTTAATGCTCAAAAAATTTAAAAAAAACTACTTTTTATTAGTTTCAACCTTCCTGATTTTATATTTTTTCTTTAATCTTTTATCGGGCCAAAGGGGACTTATTTCCTATTTTGAAAAAAAACAAATTTTAAAAAATCTAATAAATGAGGAGTTTTTTTTAACAAATAAGATTAAGGACTTGGATTTTAATAATTCGTTATTAAGTGACAATCTGGATCTTGATTATATTGAAACTTTAATTAGAGAAAGATTTTTGTTTGGAAAAATAAATGAGACAATTTATATAATTAAAAATTATGACACAAAAAATTAGACCTAGACACCCAGAAAAAATAAAAAATCCAATTAATCCAGTTAAGAAAAAACCTGCATGGATAAGATCTAAACTTTCTAATAGTAAGGAGTTTTTTTTAACAAAAACTATTGTAAATAAGAATAATTTAGTGACAGTATGTCAGGAAGCTAACTGCCCAAATATTACAGAATGTTGGAGTAAGCGACATGCAACTTTTATGATTATGGGAGATACTTGCACAAGAGCATGTGGTTTCTGTGATGTAAAAACTGGAAAGCCAGGTAAACTAGATGAACTTGAACCAATCAAAATTTCCCAAGCAGTAAAAAAACTAAATTTAAAACACGTAGTAATTACTTCTGTAGATAGGGATGACTTAGACGATGGCGGATCAAATCACTTTTTTGAAGTAATAAATCAAACTAGAAAAACTAATCCAAATACTACTATTGAAGTTTTAACACCTGATTTTCTAAGAAAAGGAGATGCATATAAAAAAGTATTAGAGGCAAATCCAGATGTTTTTAACCATAATATTGAAACTGTGCCAAGTTTATATTTAAAAGTAAGACCTGGATCGAGATATTTTACTTCTTTGGAGCTTTTGAAAAACGCTAAACAAATGAATAAAAAAGTTTTTACTAAATCAGGAATCATGGTTGGTTTAGGAGAAAATAAAGATGAGTTATTACAAGTAATGGATGATCTAAAATCAGCAGATGTTGATTTTTTAACTATTGGCCAGTATTTACAACCATCAGTAAAACACTTTCCTTTAGATAGATATTATACTCCTCAAGAATTTGATGAATTAGGAAGTATTGCTAAATCAAAAGGATTTTTATTAGTTTCATCTTCACCTTTAACAAGGTCTTCTTATCATGCAGATGAAGATTTTGCTAAATTACGACAAAATAGAATTAATATTAATTAATGCCCAAAGCTTCTGTTACACGTCAGATAGCACGTGAAAAACAAAAATTAATTGACTTTGTTTTGGATATTGAAAAATATCCAGAATTCATTCCATTTTGTATAGATTCTAAAGTGTATGAAAAAAACGAAAAAAATAACGAAATAGCAATTATTGCTGATCTAACTATTGGTAAAAAACCATTTGTCGATACTTATAAAAGTGATGTGAGATATAAAAAAAAGGATGACACAATTCATGTAACAAATATAGGGGGTCCTTTAAAACACTTAGAAAATAATTGGAAATTTATACAAAAAGAAAATTTTACCGAGGTTCATTTTGATGTTGATTTTGAGATTAAAAATAAATTTTTAGATATGATCATGACAAAATCTTTTGAATATGGACTTAATAAAATAGCAGACGCTTTTCAAGAGAGAGCAGAAAAAATCTAGTTAAACTTAGATTAGAGAGCTTAAAATCATAGTAGCTTTTTTAACTGTAGATTTTTGAATTAATTTTCTATTTTTAGATTTGAATAAATTTTTACTTATTATTATTTTATTACCTTTTTTAACTCCAATATAGACTAATCCTACAGGTTTTTGTTTAGTTCCTCCATTTGGTCCCGCAATACCTGTTATAGAAACATTAATATTCGCTTTTGATATTTTTGATAAATTAAGCACCATAGCTTTGCAACATTCTGGGCTTACTGCACCAAATTTCTTAATAATGTTTTTATTTATTTTCAAAATTTTAATTTTTGCCTGATTTGAATATGTAATAAGACCTAAATTGAATACTTTTGAAGCGCCATTTATAGATGTAACTGAGCTAGCAAGCATGCCTCCAGTACAAGACTCAGCAAAGGATATTTTAAGTTTTTTCCTAATTAATTTTTTTACTAAAGATTTCATTAAATAAAATAGCTACTTAAAAACATAAAACAAATTAATGATAAAACAACATATAAACCAGCACAAACATCATCCATAATTACACCAAAACTATTTTTGAAATTTTTATCAAAAAAACTTACCGGAAAGGGTTTTTTGATATCAAAAAATCTAAATAATATAAAACAAATAGCATAAAAAATTATAGCCTCATTTGAAGATTTTTCTGTGCCATGGGAAATTTCATATAGATAAATTGGAATTGATTGACCAATAAATTCATCAATTACAATTTCTTTTGGATCTTTATTTTCGATGTTTTCAGTATGGTCTGCAACAGCAAAAAAAGAATAAATAAAGATAATAATTAATCCCAAAAGAATTAAATTCGATGAGATATTTAAAGGATGAAATAGAATAAATAATATTATTACAGTTGTTAGAGAGCCAAAGGTTCCAGGAATTATTCTAATTTTTCCTATACCAAACATTGTCACAAACAAAGTATTGAATCTATTAATCATATTTTGTAATTGAGATTATTACTTCACAAGCAATAGCTTTTTCTTTACCTATTAAACCTAACTTTTCTACAGTTTTTCCTTTTAAGTTAATTTTATTTTTATCTAAATTCATAAGATTTGACAATGAGTTGATTATTCTATTTCTATAAGTTGAGACTTTGGGTTTTTGACAAATTAAATTGATATCTAAATTATTTATTAAAAAGCTATTTTTATATAAATTTTCTATAATCGGTTTGAGCATTTTTGGAGATCTAATATTTTTAAATTTATTCTTATTACTTGGGAAATAAGTGCCAATATCTTTTTTTTGAGTAGCACCCAAGATGGCATCAATTATTGCATGTAATATTACATCACCATCAGAATGCCCCTGCAAACCTGAATGAAATGGTATTTTTAATCCACCTAAAAAGAGTTTCTTTTTTTTAACTAGTTTGTGTATATCGAAACCAATTCCAAATAATGTTTTGATTGATTTTATGTCTGTCTTATAGGTAATTTTATTGTTCTGATTTTCACCATTAATAAATTTAACTTTATCATTATTATTGATAAATAATGTAGCTTCATCAGTAATTTTAGCATTTTTTTTTACTGATAGATTATACAGTCTATTGTATCTGAATGCTTGAGGTGTTTGTGTTAAAAGAGCTTTATCTCTATTCAAATTGAAAAGTTCATTCTTAACTTTATATTTGATTGTATCTTTAGGACGGACATATGGAATGACTGCATTATTATTTCTTAGTTTTTTGATTAGTTTTTTTAACAATCTAATAGAAAAATCTGGTCTTGCCGCATCATGTATAAGTACATTTTTTGGTTTAAATTTTTTTAAGTATTTTAGTGCCATTAAAGATGAATCAGATCTTTCTTTACCACCTTTAATAATACTAATTATTTTATGATACTTTTTATTTTTAAATCGATTTATATTATTGGTAACAATTATTATCTTTTGAAATAGTTTTGAATTTAATGCTTTCTCAATTGAATGATCTATAATCTCTTTATTTTTATAATTATAGAATTGTTTAGCTGTATTTTTATGAAATCTCTTACTTTTTCCAGCAGCTAATATTACAAAACAGTTGTTCATTTATTTAAATGTTATAATTCTAAATTATGGTAGAATTTTTGAAAAAAAATATATTCATAATCATTCTCTCTAGTATCACACTATTTATAGGTTTTTTAACATTTTTAACATTCATAGATAGAAGTTTTGTTGAATTAAATGAGAAGAATTTACAATATCTATTAATTTTAAATATTTTTTTATTGATTCTATTATTTCTATTTATTTTTAATGAAATTAAGAAATCTATAAAAAATGACATTGATAAAGACGGACTATCATCAAACAAAAGATATATTACATATTTCTCATTATTTACTTTAATTCCATCAATTCTAATATCAATATTTTCTCTCTTTCTTTTTACCTTTGCATTAGAAAAATATTTTGACCAAAAAGTAACCACTGTGGTAAACAATTCTTATGAACTTGCAAAAAGTTATGTTAGAGAAGTAAGAAATAAGATCGAAGCTGATATAATTTTAATTGCTTTTGATACTAATAAGAGTGCAAAATTTTTGAATGATAACAATAATGAGTATAAAAGATTTTTAAGAACACAAAAACTTATTAGAGATGTTGATGAGATTCATATAATAGACAAAGATAAAAAATTATTGTTTTCGACTGGTGCAGAAACTGATTATCAACCACCAGTAGATAGAGCTTTAAATTTAGTTTTAGATGATGATCGCCCTTTAAAAATTATAGACGCCCAAGAAAACATATCTGGTGCTATAATGAGATTACAATCATTTAATGATAGATTTTTGTATGTGGTAAAATTTTTAGATAAAAATATTTCTACTTATCTCACAGAATCTCAAGAAGCTATTAACTTTTATTACACAGTTGAAGAAAGAAGTACAGGTATAAAAATTTCGTTTATAATTATTTATGTCATTATTGTTTCTTTATTATTATTTGTTTCAATAACTATAGCTATTCGATTTTCATCGAGATTTTTTCGATCAATAAATAATCTAATTTTAGCCTCAACCTCAATTGGACAAGGAGATTTGAATATTAAAGTTCCCGAAATCAAAACTGATAAAGATATGGAAATTTTAAATACAAATTTTAATTCAATGATTGATAGATTAAAAAATCAACAGGAAAAACTTTTAATTAATGAAAGATATGAAGCATGGGGAAATTTAGCTAGAAAACTTGCGCACGAAATTAAAAATCCTCTTACTCCTATACAGTTAACTATAGATAGAATTAAAGATAAATATTCTGATAAAATTTCAAAAGATGATAAGGGCAATTTCAATGAAAATTTGAAAATAATTAATAATCAAATTAAACAAATTGAAAATTTAGTAAATGAATTTTCAAATTTTGCGAGAATGCCTAAACCAATTTTCAAGGATAATAATCTTGTAAGTATCCTAAAAGAAAATATAGAGCTCTTATCTGAAATTGA
>CACEFF010000017.1 GCA_902558815.1 uncultured Pelagibacteraceae bacterium
GATGATCAATCTTTTAATGCAGCGATTAAAGATACGTTTATAAAAAATGTTAAAAAAAAAGGTCATACCGTTGATATTGTAGATTTGTATAAAGAAAAATTTAATCCAGTTTTTGCAGGAGAAGAACCAGATGATGTAGTTCTTAATCACCGTCAAAGAATAGATGTTTGTGATACTATTGTTTTAATTGCACCTATATGGAATTTTCGAATGCCAGCAATTGTAGAAGGGTGGATAGACAAAGTACTGGCTCCGCCATGGGCTTTTAAATTTAAACAGTTGTGGGGAAACTATGGTTACCCGATTGGAAATCTTAGAGATAAAAAAGCGATTATTTTTTGTACTTATGGATCTCCTAGACTAGCTATAACTACATTTTTTTTAAATTTACCTATAAGAAGATTGAAAAGAGGAGTTTTTCATATGTGCGGCATTTATAATATCAATTATAGAAGATATTTTGCTGTACCATTTGTAAGTGATCAAAAAAGAAAAGAATTCCTCGAAGATGTCAAAAACACTGCATTTAACGTTTAACGTATTTGTATTTTTTTTCTTTAATATTTCATTTTTAAAAGCAGATCTTCAGATTCCAAACACTACGATTTTACCAGCTGAAGTTATTAAGATTCAATTAGATGGTCTTATGAATAATGATAAAGAATTTAAGGATAGTGGAATTGAGCAAACATGGAATTTTGCTCATCCAAGTAATAAAAAAAATACAGGACCTTTGCCAAAATTTAAAAAGATGATTAAAGGAAATTCTTATAAAATGTTGCTAAATCATCTGACACATACTGTTACTAAGCTTGAAAGTACAGATAAATGGGCTCAATTTGAGGTAATAATATTAGATAAAGAAAAAATTTATCACAAATTTAATTGGCAAGTTGAAAAATATAAAGAGGAGGGACCTTTGAAGAACTGCTGGCTAACTACTATGGTCTCAAACCCAATACCTTTAGGTAGCTCAATTTGATATCTATATATACAATTTTGTTTCGTTATGAATAAAAATTTAGTAGGAATCGTTTAATGAAATCTAAAGCAAAAGTTGTTGTTGTAGGTGGTGGAGTAGTTGGAGTAAGTGCTCTTTATCATTTAGCAAAAAAAGGGTGGTCAGACGTAGTTCTTGTTGAAAGAAAAGAATTAACCTCTGGTTCAACGTGGCATGCAGCAGGATTGTTGCCACTATTTAATATGAGTTATTCTGTTGGACAGCTCCACAAATATGCAGTTGATCTTTATAAAAAATTAGAAGATGAAACGGGAAAAAATGTTGGCTTCAGCGTCGTATCAAATATTCGTTTGGCAAGTACAAAAGATAGAATGGACGAATACCATCAATACGCCGGAGTTGCAAAAACGATTGGTGTAGATGTAAAATTTTTAACTCCTCAACAAGTAAAAGAAATTTGGCCTTTATGTCATACTGATGATTTAGTTGGAGCTATTCAACATCCAGAAGATGGATATATCCAACCAGCTGATTTAACACAAGCGTTAGCAACAGGTGCTAGAAATATGGGAGCAGAAATTTACAGAAATACAGCAGTTCTTTCTATGAAACAAAGTAAAGATGGCTGGATAGTAGAAACTGATAAAGGTTCAATTGAATGCGAACACGTAATTTCTTGTTCAGGAAACTTTGCTAGACAAACTGGAGAAATGGTTGGATTAGATATTCCAGTAATACCTGTAGAACATCAATATATTGTAACTGAACCGCATCCAGAAATTCAAAAAAGAAAAAAAGATGGCCTTCCAGAAATGGGTGTTTTAAGAGATAGTGACAGTAGATGGTATATGAGAGAAGAGGCGGGCGGATTAATTTTAGGACCCTATGAAGATGGAGCTCCAGCTTGTTATGTCGAAGGACCATCAAAAAATTCTGAATATGAATTGTTTCAAGAAGATTTAGATAGATTAGCTCCACATATAGAAGGTGCAATTCATAGAGTACCAGCATTTGGTGAAGTTGGTGTTAAAAAAGTTTATAATGGAGCAATTTGTTATACTCCAGATGGTAATCCAATAGTTGGTCCAGCTTGGGGATTAAAAAATTTTTGGATTAATGAGGGTCATAGTTTTGGTATTACTGCAGCTGGTGGAGCAGGATGGCAATTAGCAGAATGGATTATCGATGGAGAGCCAACAATAGATATGTTAGGCGTTGAACCAAGACGTTATGGAAATTATGCAACTAAATCTTATTTAAAAGCAAAGAATGAAGAAGCATACAGTCATGTGTTCATTACCCATTATCCTGATGAAGAAAGACCAGCCGCAAGACCTCTAAGAACTTCTCCATGCTATGAAAGAATGAAAGATCTTGGAGCAGTATTTGGTCAAAAATTTGGTTGGGAAAGACCAAATTTTTTTGCAACAGATGGAATGGAACAAAAAGATGATTGGTCTTTTAGAAGATCAAAGTGGTTTGATGCAATTAAAAAAGAGTGCAAAAATGTTAAAGAAAATGTTGGCCTTTTAGATATGACAGCATTTGCTAAATGTAGGATTAAAGGCCCAAAAGCAGAAGAATTTTTGGATTATTTAGTAGCAAATAAACTACCAAAAAAAATTGGAAGAATTGGTTTATGCCATGCACTTAATACTAAGGGAGGGGTTCATTCAGAATTTACTATTATGAAAGAAGCTGAAGACAGCTATTATTTGGTATCCGCTGGTGCAAATTTAAGATTAGATCATGATTGGATACAAAAATGGATGCCAACAGATGGTTCGGTGATATTTGAAGATCTTTCAAATAGTACTGGGGTTCTCGTTGTAGCTGGTCCTAAATCTAGGGAATTAATGAAAAAAGTTTCTACAGATGATTTTTCTAATGAAAATTTTAAATGGTTAACTGCTAAAAATATTAATGTTGGATTTGCCCCAGTCAATGCAATGAGAGTAAATTTTGTAGGTGAACTTGGTTGGGAATTACATCATCCAATTGAATATCAAAATCATATATTTGATAAGTTGATGGATGCTGGTAAAGATTTAGGAATCAAACCTTTTGGAATTAGAGCAATGAATAGTTTAAGAGTTGAAAAGTCTTACAAACTTGTAGGAACTGAATTATCTATTGAATATTCACCTTATGAGTCTGGATTAGATAGATTTATTCATCCTAACAAGGGTAAATTTATTGGTCTAGAAGCATTAAATAAATGGAGAGAGAAAGGTTTTGACAATAAACTAGTCACACTAGAAGTACACAATACTACTGATTCAGATGTTTTGGGAAACAATCCTATATATAAAGACAATAAAGTAGTGGGAAGAGCTACAGGTGGTGAATATGGTTTTAGACTAGATAAATCCATAGCACTAGCAATGGTTAAGCCTGATTTGGCTAATGTTGGAGAAAAACTTAAAGTTGATATATTAGGAAAAATGTATGAGGCTACAATTCTAGAGGAAAGTCCATACGATGTTGAAAATAAATTATTGAGAGCTTAATGAAAATTTTAGTCGCTGTAAAAAGAGTAATTGATTATAACGTTCAAATAAGAGTTAAAGAAGACGGATCAGGCGTTATCACTGATAATGTAAAGATGTCAACTAATCCGCCAGATGATAATGCGATTGAGGAAGCTGTAAAGATTAAAGAAGCAGGAAAAGCTTCTGAAGTTATTGCTGTAACAGTTGGGGAAGAGAAAGCCCAAGAAACTGTTAGAAAAGCTTTAGCTGTAGGTGCTGATAGAGGTATTTTAGTAAAAGTTGATGGAGTAATTGAACCTTTAGCTGTTTCAAAAATTTTACAAAAAATAGTTGATAAAGAAAAACCAGATTTAGTTTTTATGGGAAAACAAGCAATTGATGATGATTGTAATCAAACTGGTCAAATGTTAGCTGCATTATTAAATTGGCCTCAAGCAACATTTGCATCTAAAATTGAGGTTAAAGAGAAATCTTTAGAGGTGACGAGAGAAATTGATGAAGGTCTCGAAACCATTGAAGTAAAGATGCCTTCTATTGTTACATGTGATTTAAGATTAAATGAACCAAGGTATGCTTCATTACCCAACATAATGAAAGCAAAAAAAAAACCAATAGAGCAAATAAATGCCACCGACCTGGGTGTTGATACAAAACCAAGAATTGAACAAATTAAAGTTGAAGAACCTCCTAAAAGGAAGGCTGGGATAAAGGTCGCAAGTGTAGAAGAATTAGTTCAAAAATTAAAAAATGAAGCTAAAGTAATATAATGTCAGTTTTATTAATCGCAGAACACAATAATAAAGAGGTTAAACCTTTTACATTAAATGCAATCTCAGCAGCATCACAAATTAATGAAGAAGTACATGTTGTAGTTATTGGCTCAGGTTCTGATGAAGTTGCAAAATCTATCTCTCAAGTTCCAAACGTGAAAAAAGTAATTCATGTAAATAATTCAATTTATGAAAATTATCTAGCTGAAAATTACACTTCAGTTGTAGTTAAACTTTCAAGTAATTATTCTCACATTGTATGTTCGGCTAATACATTTGGAAAAAACTTAATGCCAAGAATAGCAGCATTGCTAGATGTTTCTCAAGTAAGCGATATTACTAAAGTTATATCTGATGATACCTATTTAAGACCAATCTATGCAGGCAATGCTTTTGCTACAGTTAAAAGTACTGATAAGATTAAATGTGTAACAATCAGACCTACATCTTTCGATCCTGCACCAACCACAGGTGGTTCAGCTGAAATACAAAATGTTGAAGCAGAAAAGGCAACTGAGATATCAAAATTTTTAAAAAAAGAAGAAATTAAATCTGATAGACCAGAATTAGGAACTGCTAGAGTAGTTGTTTCAGGTGGCAGAGGAATGCAAAGTGGAGAAAACTTTAAATTAATTACCGCTGTTGCAGACAAGCTTAATGCTGCAATTGGAGCATCTAGAGCTGCAGTTGATGCAGGATATATTACAAATGATCATCAGGTTGGTCAGACTGGCAAAGTCGTTGTTCCTGATTTATATATTGCCGTTGGTATTTCGGGGGCGATTCAACATTTAGCAGGGATGAAAGAAAGTAAAGTTATAGTTGCTATTAATAAAGATGGAGAGGCACCAATTTTTAGTGTTGCAGATTATGGTTTAGAAGCTGATCTTTTTGATGCTTTACCTAAATTCTTAGAAGAATTGAACAAATTAAACACTATACAAAAATAATAGAATCTGTAAAAAATTAATTATGTCCAGAGAGACAATGGAATATGATGTTGTTATTATTGGTGGTGGTCCATCAGGATTATCAACGGCTATTAAACTTAAACAACTAAATTCAAATTTAAATATTTGTTTATTAGAAAAAGCCTCAGAGATAGGTGCTCATATTTTAAGTGGAAATGTTTTTGAAACTAGAGCTTTAGATGAATTACTACCAAACTGGAAAGAATTAAATTCTCCAATTAAAACAAAAGTAAGTAAAGAGAAATTTTTATTTTTAGGAAAAACAAAATCATTAAGTTGGCCAACTTGGTTATTACCTTCTGTCCAACAAAATCACAAAAATTATATTATTAGTCTTGCCAATCTATGCAGATGGCTTGCAGAACAAGCTGAAGGTTTAGGTGTTGAAATTTTTCCAGGATTTCCAGCTAGTGAGATTTTATACAATGATGATGGCTCTGTTAAAGGTGTTGCTACTCAAGATATGGGTATTGATAAAGAGGGTAATAAAAAAGATAGTTTTGAACCAGGTATTGAGCTTTTAGGTAAAGTGACCGTTTTTGCTGAGGGTTGTAGAGGTCACTTAGGAAAGCAGTTGATCAAAAAATTCGAGCTTGATAAAGGAAAGGACCCTCAACAATATGGAATTGGCTTTAAAGAAATATGGGAAATTGGTGAAAAAACACATGATGAAGGACTAGTGATGCATACAGCCGGATGGCCTTTAGATAATAATACTTATGGCGGAAGCTTTATTTATCACGCTGAAAATAAACAAGTTTTTTTAGGATATGTAATTGGTTTAGATTATAAAAATCCACACCTTTCACCTTTCGATGAATTTCAAAGATTTAAAACTCATCCAGCTATAAAAAAAATAATTGAAGGTGGAAAAAGAATTTCTTATGGAGCTAGGGCTTTAATTGAAGGTGGCTATCAAAGTTTACCAAAAATGTTTATGCCAGGCGCTTTACTTGTTGGATGTGATGCAGGGACATTAAATATGCCAAAAATAAAAGGATCACATACAGCTATGAAAAGTGGAATAATTGCTGCAGAAACTATTGATGAACATTTAAAGTCTCAAAAAAGCTTATCAATATATGAAGAAAAATTTAAAAATAGTTGGCTGAACGAAGAACTATATAAAGCAAGAAATGTTAAACCAAGTTTTAGTTGGGGACTAATATTAGGAATTATTTTTACTGGAATAGATCAAATTCTATTTAGAGGAAAACTACCTTTTACTTTAAAACATAAACATGCTGACCATGAAACTTTAAAACTAGCAAACGAAATGCCAAAAATAGATTATCCAAAACCTGATAATGTTATTACATTCGATAAAACTAGTTCAGTTTATTTAACTGGAACAAATCATTCAGATAATCAGCCTGTTCACTTACAATTAAAAGACCCAAATTTACCAATAAGCTACACTTTAGATAAATTTGATGAACCAGCTCAAAGGTATTGTCCAGCAGGAGTGTATGAAGTTCAAAAAGAGAATGATGTTAATAAATTTGTGATTAATTCACAGAATTGTATTCATTGTAAAACTTGCGATATAAAAGAACCTTCACAAAATATAAATTGGGTTACTCCTGAGGGTGGTGGTGGTCCTAAATATGGAAATATGTAATTAGGAAAGATCGATTGCAAACTTTTTCAATGTTTCAATAGGTAAAATTTTTAATGTGTTTTGGTGTGTTCTTTTTACAAAAATTGGACATCCTTTTCCAGCCTCAACTGCCTTTGCATACCACGTTGCACATACACACCATCCATCTCCGTCTTTAAGTCCTGGAAATCCAAACTCTGGGTGAGGAGTTATCAAATCATTACCAGCTTCCTTACACCATTCTAAAAATTCTGTTGTAACTTTAGCGCATACAGTATGTAATCCATGATCATTTTCATCTGTATTACAACAGCCATCTCTGTACCATCCTGTTAAAGGATTTAAAGAGCATTCTTCTAGATTTTCACCTAGAACATTTTTTTGGTTTTTGGTCA
>CACEFF010000018.1 GCA_902558815.1 uncultured Pelagibacteraceae bacterium
ATTTTTCTATTGAGGATAAAGAAAAAATTGCATCTGCCTTAGACAATCTTGGGGTTGATTATATTGAGGGTGGATGGCCTGGTGCTAATCCAACAGATACAGAGTTTTTTCAAAAAAAACATGATTTTAAAAATTCAAAACTCACATGTTTTGGAATGACTAAAAGATCAGGTCGAAGTGCAGAGAATGATCCAGGATTATCTGCTCTAATTAATTCGAATACTTCTGCAGTATGTCTAGTAGGAAAATCATGGGATTTTCATGTTGATGTTGCTCTAGGTATAACTAACGAAGAAAATTTGGAAAATATTGGTGAAAGTGCGAAACATTTTGTTAAAGCAAAAAAAGAATTTATGTTTGATGCAGAACATTTTTTTGATGGTTATAAATCAAATCCAAAATATGCACTCTCATGCATCAAAGCTGCATACGATCAAGGAGCAAGATGGATAGTGTTATGTGATACTAATGGAGGAACACTTCCACATGAAGTTTCAAATATAGTTAATGAGGTATCAAAAGTTATTCCAGGAAAAAATTTAGGCATTCATGCGCATAATGATACTGGTAATGCTGTTGCCAATTCATTAGCAGCAGTATTATCTGGAGTTCGTCAAATTCAGGGGACAATTAATGGATTAGGCGAAAGATGTGGTAATGCAAATTTAATGTCACTAATTCCAACTTTTTATCTTAAAAAAGATTTTTCGTCTAAATTTGAAATTGGAGTAAAATCTAAAGATATAAAAAATTTAACCAATTGCTCTAGATTGCTAGATGAAATTTTAAATAGAAAACCTAATCAACATTTACCTTATGTAGGTGCTGCAGCATTTTCTCATAAAGGAGGATTACATGTTTCTGCTGTTCAAAAGGATCCAAAAACATATGAGCATATTAATCCTGAAGAGGTAGGTAATACAAGAAATATTGTTGTTTCAGATCAATCCGGTAAATCAAATATAGTCTCAAGGTTAAAAAGTATAAAAATTGATATTAAAGAAAATGATCCAAAGATAAAAAAATTATTAGAGGAGGTTAAAGATCGAGAATTTATTGGCTATAGTTACGATGGAGCTGATGCGTCATTTGAATTATTAGCAAGAAGAATAATTGGAGAAATACCAAGATATATATCCATTAATGAATATGATGTTTCTGTTAAAAAAAACAAATCTGGAGAAATAGTTTCATCTGCAAAAGCTCAATTGGAGGTTGATGGGCAAAAAATTATTTGTGAAGGGGAAGGAAATGGACCGGTTAATGCTCTAGATAATGCAATAAGAAAAAATGTTGATCGACTTGCAAAATATTCAAAATATTTAAAAGATTTGAAATTAGTTGATTATAAAGTTCGAATTTTAAATACTGGCACAGAGGCAGTTACCAGAGTGTCAATAGAAAGCACAGATTCTAAAGGAAAGAATTGGTTTACTATTGGTGTATCTACTAACATAATTGATGCTTCATTCAAGGCACTTATTGATAGTTTAGATTACAAACTGTTCAAAGATAATGCTCCTGCTAGTAAGTAAATGAGTAAGAACAATATATCTTTTATTCTATATAAACCACAATTATCAGAAAATATTGGAGCCTGTGCAAGAGCAATAAAAAACTTTAATTTTAATAAATTGATTTTAATAAATCCAAAACCAATTTTTCCAAATGATAAAATTTTAGCGACATCTGTAGGTGCTAAAGATATTATCAATCAAAGTAAAAAATATGATACTTTAGAGAAAGCACTTAGTAAAATTGATATTGTTATAGCAACATCAGCAAGGTTTAGAAATAAAAATATAAAACACATAAATTTAGAGGACTTAAAAAAAATAAACTTTAAAAAAAAAATAGGTTTTTTATTTGGTCCAGAAGCATCAGGCCTATCAAATGATGAGATCAGTTACGCCAATTATACTTTGAATATTCCTACTAATCCTGATTTTAAATCTCTCAATTTATCTCATAGTTTAATCATTATTGCTCAATATGTTGCTAGCATTTTTAAATTAAGAAATGCCTCATTTAAAAAATCAAAAAAGATTAAATATGCAAGTAAAAAAGAAATACAATCTATGTTAGGTCTTTGTATAAAAAATTTAGATGAAATTAATTTCTTTAAACCTCAAGAAAAGAGACCAAAAATGCTTGAGAACTTAAGAAATATTTTTTATAAAATGGACTTATCTGATAAAGAAACACGTATATTATCAGGTGTATTTGCAAGTCTGGGTAAAAAACGTTGATTGACAAAATATGGAGTAAGTCTATAAACCCCATTACTAAATGACAAAAAGATTAAACTCCAAACATAAAGTAGATAGAAGATTAAAAGTTAATCTATGGGGAAGACCAAAAAGTCCTTTTAATACTAGAGCCTATGGACCTGGTCAACATGGCCAAACAAAAAGTTCAAAACCATCTGATTACGGAATTCAATTGCAAGCTAAACAAAAATTAAAAGCTTACTATGGCAACATTAACGAAAGACAATTTAGAAATATTTATAAAAAAGCAAGTATGCTTAAAGGTGATACAAGTGAAAACTTAATTGGCTTACTGGAAAGAAGACTAGATGCAGTAATTTATAGAGCAAAGTTTGCAACTACAATTTTTTCTGCGAGACAATTAATAAATCATGGTCACGTTAAAGTTAATGGAAAAAAAGTGAATATAGCAAGTTATTTAATTCGAGAAGAAGACTCTATTGAGATAAGAGATAAGTCTAAACAGTTAGCAATTATTGATATAGCGCTTGCAAATAAAGAGAGAGAAACACCAGAATATATTCAAATGGATGAAAAGAATAAAAAATTTAAATTTATTAGAATTCCTAAATTCGAAGAAGTTCCTTACCCTATCGTAATGGAACCAAACTTAGTAATTGAATATTATTCTAGATAAACTGAGTGAATTTCTTTAGCCTGTTTAAGCGTGAGTTAATCTTTATTTTAAAAGATAAAGAAAATATAGATAAACATAATTTTAAAAAATCAACTTCACTCGAATCTTTATTTTTGTATTATAAAACTGATAAAGCCCAAAAATATAAAGATGGGAAAGGTCATGGTTTTTCAAAATATTACACAAAACACATAAATAAATTCAGAACTAAAAGGATTAAATTTTTAGAGATTGGTTGTGGGGAAGGTATTTCAGCAGCAGCCTTTACTAAGTATTTAAAGAAATCTACTGCATATTGCTTAGATGTAAATTTGACTAATGTAAGAATAAAATCAAAAAGAATAAATTATTTTGGACTTAATTCATCTAATGAGAGATTGATGTCTAATTTTTTAAGTAAATATAATTTAGGAAAAAACTCTTTTGATTTTATTATCGATGATGCATCCCATAATTTAAGTGATCAACTTTTTTCTTTAAATTTTTTTTTCAAACACCTTAAAAAAAATACTTTATATATTATCGAAGATTATAAATTTCCAAATTATTTTGCTAGAAATTATGATGTAAAAGAATTAAAGATTTCAGAAATAATTAAAAAAATCAAATCTAAAAAATATTTTAAATCAAAAATTTTAAAAAACGATACTATTAAAGAACTGCTTGCCAGCAAGGTATTTAAATACAAAGGAAATGGAATTCACTCTGATATAGTTTTTTTTCAGAAACGATAATTATTTTTTGAAATTAATTTTTTTATCTTCAAGAATTTTTTTTAGCTCGCCATTTTCATACATTTCTTTAACTATATCACAGCCACCAACGAATTCGTTTTTTATGTAAAGTTGTGGTATAGTAGGCCAATCACTAAATGATTTTATTCCTTCTCTCAAGGACTGATTTTCTAAAACATTTACACCTTTAAAATTTACTTCTAAAATCTTAAGTATGTTTGTGACTGCCATTGAAAATCCGCATTGAGGTGCATCTGGAGTACCTTTCATAAATAAACATACATCATTTGCATCTATGTGATTTTGAATTAAATCTTTTGTCTGATCATCCATTATTGTTCCTTTGTTTTAATTGCTAAAGCGTGTAATTCATTCCCCATTCTACCTTTTAAAGAATTATAAACCATTTTATGTTGTTCAATTTTACTTTTACCTGAAAATTGAGAAGATGTTACGGTTGCTGAATAGTGATTACCATCTCCTGCTAAATCCTGAATTTCTATGATTGCATCAGGCATAGCCTCTTTGATATATTTTTCAATTTCTTTTAGATCCATTGCCATTATGAACTCATATAGTTACTTAACCAATTACTATTATAAGCTTTTAATTCGTCAATTGTAACTTTTGTCTTTTCATTGATAATTACATCTTTATCAACAATAACTCCTAATTTTTCATGATGAACTGAATTTTTATCCAAAATTTTAGAAACTTCCTCAAAATCTTTTTGATTAATTTCAACTATATATCTGCCTTGATCTTCAGCAAAGAAATATTCAAAGTCGTTCATTAAGTTTTTAGATTTTTCAAATTTGATTCCTTTATTTCCCTTTATACACATTTTGCTGGTTGCAGTAAGAATACCTCCTAAAGAGATATCATGAGCACTTTTAATGTAATCTTTGTCAATTAAATTAAGTAAAGACTCACCATTATTTTTCTCATTGAATAAATTAATTTCAGGGGGTGGGCCATTTTTTTCATCCAAAATTATTCTTGCGAACAAACTTTGATCTATATGTCCTTCTGTTTTCCCAATTATAATGACTAAATTATCTACTTCTTTAAAATCCATCGTTATCATTTTTTTATAATTTTTAATTAAACCAACACCTCCTATGGAGGGAGTAGGTTTAATCCCAACATCTTTTGTTTGATTGTAAAAAGAAACATTTCCAGAGACTACCGGAAAATTTAAATACTTACTTGCTTCACCAATTCCTTGAACACATTCAACAAACTCACCCATATTATCTTCATTCTCAGGGCTTCCAAAGTTCAAACAATTAGTAATTGCTATAGGTGTTGCTCCAACAGAAATTAGATTTCGCCAACTTTCAGCTACTACCTGTTTACCTCCAGTTAAAGGGTGTGCCCAACAGTATACAGCCGAAGAATCAACTGTAGCTGCAACCGCCTTGTCTGTTCCGTGTACTCTTACTACTCCCGAGTCTCCTCCAGGCTTTTGGATGGTATCGCCCATCACCGTGTGATCATACTGTTGCCAAATCCATTCTTTACTACAGACATTTTGGTTAGATAAAATTTTTTTTAAAACATCTTTAATCTTTAATTCTTTAATTATTTGTTTTTTTACTTTATTTTTTTTGGGTAATTTAGATTTTTTCCATTTTCGATCGTATAATGGAGAATTCTCAACCAAGGTATTAATAGGAATATTTGCTACCTGCTCATTTTCAAAGAATAATTCAATATTTTTTGAATTAGTTGTTTTTCCAATTACTGCAAAGTCTAAATTCCATTTATCAAATATTTTTTTTGCCAAATCTTCTTTACCATTTTCTAAAACTATCAACATTCTTTCTTGACTTTCAGAAAGCATAATTTCATACGGGGTCATTTGAGTTTCTCTGCATGGAACCTTATTTAAATTAATTTCAATACCTAAATTACCCTTAGATGCCATTTCAATACTGGATGAGGTAAGGCCAGCAGCCCCCATATCTTGAATAGCTATAATTGAGTCTCCTTCCATTAATTCTAAACAAGCCTCTAATAAAAGTTTTTCAGTAAATGGGTCGCCAACTTGAACTGTTGGTTTTTTTTCTTCAATCTTTTCATCAAAACTTGCAGAGGCCATACTAGCTCCGTGAATACCATCTCTTCCAGTTTTTGATCCAACATATATGACTGGTTTATTTAGACCTGCTGCTTTTGAATAAAATATCTTATTTTTTTTCACTAAACCCAATGTCATTGCATTAACTAATATATTTCCATTATAAGAACTATCAAAAGATGTTTGTCCAGCTATGGTTGGTACACCCATACAATTACCATAACCACCAATACCATGAACAACTCCTCTTAATAAATTTTTTGTTTTTTTATTTTGTGGTGATCCAAAATGAATTGAATTTAAGTTAGCAATAGGTCTGGCCCCCATAGTAAAAACATCCCTCATAATTCCACCAACACCAGTAGCTGCACCCTGGTAAGGTTCAATAAATGAAGGATGATTATGACTTTCTATTTTAAAAACTATTGCATCACCATCTTCAATATCAATCACTCCAGCATTCTCACCAGGACCTTGAATAACTTTCTTTCCTGACGTAGGTAATTTTTTTAAATGAAGTCTAGATGATTTATAGGAACAATGTTCATTCCACATTGCTGAGAATATTCCTAGTTCAGTAATATTAGGTATTCTTTTTAGTAAATCACAAATTTTTTTATATTCTTCTGCTTTTAGGCCATGTTCTATCGCTACTTTTTCATTTACCAACATTATTTGATATTATTTATTAGGTTTTTAAAAAAAATAGAACCATCATCCCCAGATAAACATTTATCAATCATTCTTTCTGGGTGAGGCATCATGCCAAGGACATTTTTCTGTTTATTAAAAATACCAGCAATATTTTTTGTTGATCCATTAGGGTTATATTGATTTTCAGTTTGTCCTTTATTATTACAATAATAAATAGCAACTTGGTTATGATCCTCAATTTCTTTAAGTTGATCATCTGTACAGAAATAGTTTCCCTCATTATGAGCTATGTGAAATTCAAAAATTTCTTTATCAAGGTTTTTGAAGTAAGGATTTTCTTTATTTTCAACTTTAACAAAAACATTTTTACAAATAAATTCTAAATATTTATTTCTCAGTAAAACACCTGGAACAAGCCCTGTTTCTACTAATATTTGAAATCCATTACAGATTCCCATTACTAAGCCACCAGATTTTGCAAAATTAATTACTGATTGCA
>CACEFF010000019.1 GCA_902558815.1 uncultured Pelagibacteraceae bacterium
CCATTGGATTAATCTTTTATTTTTTAGCTAACAAATAATATACAAATCCTCCTACAAACCCACCTATTATCCATGAATAAGATTGTAAAAACATTAAATTCGGATTCCATATTGTAGAAGCGGTAAAAATAAAACCTAAAATTAAAGAGTAAACTCCTTTTATATGCCAACCAGCAGAATAATGATACTCACCTTCACTTTCTAAAGAATAAATATCTTTATTATTTAAAACACCTTTCTTTATAAGGTAAAAATCAGAAATCATAACTCCAAATAAAGGGCCAAAGAATGCACCAAAAGTATCTATGAACGATAAAATTCCAATTTGACTTAGATATGTTAACCACAATATTCCAATTGTGAATCCTAATATCATAATAATATAACTTGCACTTTTTATTGTTAGTGATGAAGGCGCTAAATTTATTAAAGTGTATTGAGATGGTATAAAATTAACAATCAAATTTGTTGATGCGGATGATATTATTATGAAAAGTAATACTAAGTTTGTAATTAATAGATTATCAATTTGACCAATCATATCAGTAGGATTTGTTAATATTCTGGATAAATTATCTGGGTCTTGTTTTAGAAAAATATCAACACCTGCAACTATAAATAAAGCAAAAAATGAGAAGATAATTAGGTTCAATATCAAACTTAAATTACCCTTTTTAAGTTCGTTATTACTCTTTACGTATCGAGAAAAATCCCCAAAACTTAAAATGACAATAGAAAAATAAGCAAATGTTGTACCTATAACTGTTATGAGAGGTCCTAAATTACTCTTATCGAAAAAATTTTCTAGATTAAGTATATTTAAAAATGCATTAGAAGTTAACTTTACATCATTAAGCAAAACAGAGAAAAAAAATATTATCATACCTAGGTAAACAGCTACTGCTGAAAAGTTAATAATTTTTTTATTAAAGTTCATTCCAGAATTAAATAGAAATCCTTGAAAAATAATTGCTACAAAAATTGCAGTCCAATCAATAATATTAAGACCTAAAAAGAAAGTTAAAAAAATTTGCTGATCTAACAATGATGGATCTATAGAAAATAAAAATATTCTTATTAAATAACCAAAAGCCTTTGATAAAAAGTATGTTTGTACTCCAAATAAAAAAATACCAACTAAACTCCTTATCAATCCAAAATATTTAGCACCCCTAATCCCAAGAGACGTTCTTAACAAAACAACAAAAGGCAATCCAAATTTCTGAGAAGGTTTTCCAATCAAGTTTGAAAAAATATAAACTAACAATGATCCTATAATTGTACCAAAAAAAACAATAAATGAATTAAGGTTATAAATTATGTAAAGAGATGCAATTAATGAAAATCCAATAACACTTTGAATATTTACTCCCCAAAAACAAAATAAATCTTTCCAATCCCAATTCTTGTCGTTTGGGTTGACAGAAACTAAATCCCAATTAATGAGAGTATTTTTTGATTTCTCTTGGCTCACAATGATAATATAAAACTAAAATTTTCTACTGTCCATATAAGAGAGTTGGTAACCAAAGAGCTATTTGAGGAAATATAACAATTAGAACTAATCCTATTACTTGTAAGACCATAAATTGCATCATTCCATAGTAAATATCTTTAAGATCCCACTCAGGCACTACTCCTTTTAAAAAATATGCTGATAGAGCAACTGGAGGAGACAGCCAGGCGGTCTGTAAATTTACAGCTACTAATATTGCAAACCAAGTTAAATTAAAACCTAAAGCTTCTACTAATGGTAAGATAATTGGAATAATTATCATTACTATAGGTACCCACTCTAGCGGCCAACCTAATAAGAAAATCATAACCATTATCATTGCAAGGATTAAATACTTATTCATTTCAAGACCTAATAAAAATTCAGTTAATAATGTAGGAGTTCCTAATCTAGCAAACACAGCACCAAAAAAATTTGATGCAGCAACCAAAACCATTATTAAAGCAGTTATCTCAAGAGTTTTAACCAAAGCCTCTTGAAGTTTTGGTAAAGTTAATTTTTTATAAGCTAAAGATAATAAAAGTGCACCCATTGCTCCACAACCCGCAGCTTCTGTTGGAGTTGCAAATCCAAATAAGATACTTCCTAATGCAGCAAAAACTAATGCAGCTGGTGGTACTAATCCTAAAAAAAACTCTACCCATACTTCTTTCATACTTGCAGCTCTCATTTCTGCAGGTAAAACTGGTCCTAATTTAGGATTAATCATGCATCTAATTGTTGTGTAAGCTGCATATAAAGTTGCAAGTAAAATTCCAGGAAAAATAGCTGCTGCAAACAAATCAATTACTGGTATCTCCATAATAGGACCCATTACTACAAGCATAATACTTGGTGGAATTAATATTCCTAAAGTTCCACCAGCGGTGATTGTTCCAGCTGCTAGTCTTACATCGTAGCCAGATCTATTCATTGATTTAGCAGCCATAATTCCCAAGATTGTTACTGAAGCTCCTACTATTCCTGTTGCAGCAGCAAATATCACAGAAACAAATAAAACTGCGTAATATAATGATCCTCTAACTTTAGCTAACATCATTTGAAATGATGAAAACAATCTCTCCATTAATCCAGCCTGTTCCATCATTATCCCCATAAAGACAAAGAGCGGAACAGCGGCAAGGGTTTGTTCCGTCATTACCATGGAGAATTGAAGGGTCATTAAATAGAAAACTAATTTCCCAAAACCTAAGTAACCAAATACAAATCCTAAAAATATCAAAGTAAATGAAATTGGAAAACCAACAAAAATTGCAAAAAGCATTACACCTACAAGGATAAAACCTAGTATTGCTGGATCCATAAATTCAGCAATCATTTAGATTCCCCTGGCCATTCACCTTTTTTAGCGGCCCAATAACTTTTAAATAATTCTGAAATTCCCTGAATGAGTAAAAATATTATTCCAATTAGCAAACAAGTTTTTATGGGCCACATATATGGCATCCAGGTTGTATCCATTCCTCTTTCGCCTCTTTGAATAGACTCACCTACATATCCAATAGTCATATAAAGGAAAACAATAAGACCAGGGAAATAAAACAAAAGGTATAACCAAAAGTCTATTGTTCCCTGAGTTTTAGTTTTAAAATTTCTATATAAAAAATCGGCTCTAATATGAACTCCTCTTGAAAGAGCATATCCAGCTCCTAACATAAACAATGCCCCATACAAAAACCTACTTATGTCATAGGCCCAAATTGTTGGAGCTAAAAATAATTTTCTTGCAAGAACTTCATAAGTCATCGCAAAAATTAATGGCATTAAAATCCAGCAAACTATATTTCCAATCCATTTGCTAAATTTATCTATATTAACTATAGATTTTGCCATCCATGACGGCATATCATCTGGCATCTTGCCTGAACCACCTCGCCTTTCGGCAATCATTTCATCTGAAATATCTAATTTTGATGGTTCGTCAGTCATAAAATTTTAGTAAAAAAAAATTAGAGCGGACTGTAAAAGTCCGCTCTAATAAATCAAGATTAATTACTGATTACTTTAATGTTGCAGCGTGAGCCATTCCTAGCTTCGCATTTGACATTTGAGCACCACTCCAGAAAGGAACAGCTATATCAGCAAAGTTTTTCATAGAAGTATAAACTTCATTGAAAAATTTGTTCTCTGCAGCATTCTTATTTAAAGAAGCTTTTGCAGCAGCCATATATTCTGTGAAATAATCAGAAGGTGTGTCTTCTAGGATTACCCCATGTTTTGTAGTTAACTCTCTTAATGCTTTTCCATTTTCATAGATTCTGTAACTTAAAGATTTTGCTAATGAAGCATTAGCAGCAACTTCAAGAGATTTCTTCTCATGATCACTCATTGCATTGTATGTTTTTCCAGTAATATAAAAGTCAGCATTTACTACCACTTGGTGTAGACCTTGAAGGTAATAGTGCTTTAATACTTTTTGGAAACCAAATGTTAAATCTGGTTTTGGACAACACCACTCAGCAGCATCGATTGTACCTGCCTCAAGAGCTGGAAGAATATCTCCACCACCCATTGCAACAGAAGCTATACCAATGTCTTTATAAGTTTGTCCTGGAATTCCTGGAGGAGTTCTGAACTTATATTTTCTAAAGTCAGCCATATCTTTAATTGGTTTTGGAAACCAACCTAAAGCTTCGGGTCCAACTGGTTGAATCATAAATCCCTTGATGTCTCTTCCCATCTCTTTCCATAGTTGGTCGTATAATTCTTTACCACCACCATATTGGAACCAAGACAAGAATGCGATATTATCAATACCTACTCCACCACCAGCAACTGGCGAACCAAATAGCATAGCAGCAGGGTGATCTCCTGACCAATAGTGAGTCCATGCGAATCCACAATCAATCAATCCTTTATCAACCGCATCAAGAGTTTCTTTAACTCCTACTACAGCACCAGCAGGTAAAATTTCAAATTTTAATGACCCAGCTGTAAGTGTAGTTACTGTATCAGTAAAGTCCTTTAACATTTTCACTTCATCAGCTTTAGTGTTAAGAACAGTCTGACATTTAAGTGTTTTTGCAGCGTTAGCATTAGAAACAAATCCTAGTACTAAAACCGTTGCAAATAACATTGAAATGATTTTTTTCATTATTTTTCCTCTTGTTAGTTAAATTTAACTCGAGCATACAACCAGAAAAATAAAGCAGACACAAGTGACAATTGTTCAATATGAGTGTAAAGATGTTTAAATAAAACTAATTTAAGAACTATTCAACTAGCAATGGAAAATTTCGACTATATTATAATTGGAGCAGGTTCAGCAGGTTGCGTTTTAGCTAACAGACTGACTGCAAACCATAATAATAAAGTAGTTCTAATAGAGGCTGGAGGAAAAGATAATTATCCTTGGATACATATTCCAGTAGGATATTTCAAGACGATGCATAATCCTTCTGTTGATTGGTGTTATAAAACTGAACCCGATGAAACAATGAATGGTAGATCTATTCGATATCCTAGGGGAAAAACATTGGGTGGAAGTTCTGCAATAAATGGTCTTCTTTATATAAGGGGTCAAAGTAGAGATTACGATGTTTGGAGACAATTAGGTAATACTGGTTGGGGTTGGGATGATGTTTTACCTTATTTTATTAAAGCTGAAAATCAGGAAAGAGGAAAAAATGAATTTCATGGAACTGGTGGGCCTTTATCTGTCTCTGATCAAAGAATTCAATTACCTTTATTAAATGAATTTCAAAATGCAGCTGAAGAATTTGGTATTCCAAAAACCAAAGATTTTAACACAGGGGATAATAATGGATGTGGCTATTTTCAAGTTAC
The DNA here is from genome assembly GCA_902558815.1 of uncultured Pelagibacteraceae bacterium. Taxonomy (GTDB): domain Bacteria; phylum Pseudomonadota; class Alphaproteobacteria; order Pelagibacterales; family Pelagibacteraceae; genus Pelagibacter. The sequence goes on from CACEFF010000019.1 coordinate 5,303, forward strand.
TGAAAAGGATGGTTTTAGATGTAGTACTGCTGTTGGATATTTAAACCCAATTAAAAAAAGAGGAAATTTAAAGATAATAACAAATGCACATGTTAAAAAAATTAATTTTCAAAATAAAATAGCTAAAGAAGTGGAATATTGGCAAGATAATGAATTAAAAAAGTTAGTTGCAAATCGAGAAATTATTTTATCATCGGGAGCTATTGGTTCTCCTCAAATACTTCAAACTTCGGGTATAGGGGATGCTAATAAACTAAATAACTTGGGTATTGATGTTGTTCAAGAATTAAAAGGAGTAGGAGAAAATCTTCAAGATCATTTGATGTTTAGACCTATCTATAAAGTTCATGGACTAAAATCACTCAATAAAAAAGTTAATAGTTTATTTGGTAAACTAATGATCGGATTAGAATACATATTTAACAGGAGTGGTCCAATGACAATGGGAGCGAGTCAGATGTGTATGTTTGCAAAAAGTGATCCATCATTAGAACTACCAGATCTTCAATGGCATGTCCAACCAATGAGTATGGACACCTTAGGTGCAACAAAGAATCATGACTTTCATGCTTTTACACCAACTGTATCAAATATTAGACCAACTAGTAGAGGTCATGTAAATATTGTTGATAAAGACTCCAGAACTTATGCGAAGGTAAAACTAAATTATTTATCTACTGATCATGATAGAATAGTTGCAGCAAAAGGACTTAAACTTACAAGAAAAATTGTGATGGAATCTGAAACCTTTAAAAAATATAAACCTGAGGAATATAGACCTGGAATTAATATTAATAATGATGAAGATTTAGTTAAAGCCGGATCAGATTATACACAAACAATATTTCATCCAGTAGGAACATGTAAAATGGGCCAAGATGATTTAGCAGTAGTTGATGAAAAATTAAAAGTAAAAGGTATTAAAAATTTAAGAGTCATTGATGCTTCCATTATGCCAAACATTACATCTGGTAACACAAACGCACCAACAATAATGATTGCAGAGAAAGGTGCAGATATGATACTAGAAAGCTAATGTTCATTGATTTATTTTCCCCAGAACAGCTAACTATACTAACCCAAATAATTTTGATTGATCTTGTTTTAGCAGGAGATAACGCAATTATCATAGGAATGGTTGCTTCTAAATTTCCTCTCGAACAAAGAAAAAAAATCATATTTTGGGGTATTGGAGGGGCTGTTGTATTAAGAATAATTCTTACCCTACTAACAGCATATTTATTACAAATTACTGGTTTAAGATTAATTGGAGGATTACTTCTTCTTTATATAGTCTATAAGCTTTATGTTGATGTTATAAAGGGAGCCACATACGAAGATAACATTAAGGTAGATAACTCTAACTTTTTTAAAGCTATTTGGACTATTTTATTAGCTGATTTTACAATGAGTTTAGATAATGTTTTAGGTG
>CACEFF010000020.1 GCA_902558815.1 uncultured Pelagibacteraceae bacterium
ACCCCCAAGCTTACCCTCTATATCTTCGTTAATATCAGGCTATTTCTCCTATGATTCAATTAGGTATATAGAGAATATTCCAAATAAATGTACAGATGATCTTAAAGTTCCAGATGTAAGACTTCTAAGACCTAGAACTTTGATTATTCATGATAATCTAAAAAAGAAATTATTTTTTATTATTAACGTATTTCATGATGAAAAGATAAAAAATTATAAGAAAAAATATTTTGAAATTAAATCCGAAATTTCAAATCTTTTGGCTCAATCATTTATAAAAAATACTGTAAATTTAAAATCAAATAAATTAAGCAAAATAGAAGTGAGATCTAACACAACAAGAACGAGATTTTTAAATATGGTAAATAAAGCAAAAAAATACATTAAGATTGGGGATATATTTCAAGTTGTTTTAAGCCAAAGATTTGAGGCAAAATTAACAAAGAGTCCTATAGAAATTTATAAAAAACTTAGAGTATCTAATCCTTCTCCTTTTATGTATTTTTTTAATTTTAGTGATTTTCAGATAATTGGAGCTAGTCCTGAAATTTTAGTTAGGCTAAGGGACAATAAAATTACTGTGAGACCTATTGCTGGTACTAGGCCAAGAGGAAAAACATTAGCTCAGGATAAGTTTTATGAAAAGGATCTTCTCAAAGACCAAAAAGAACTGTCAGAACATTTAATGCTATTAGATTTAGGTAGAAATGATGCTGGAAAGGTATCAAAAATAAATACAGTAAAAGTAACTGAAAGTTTTGTAATAGAAAAATATTCACATGTTATGCACATCGTTTCAAATGTGGTTGGGAAATATAATAAAAAGTTTTCTAAATTTAAGTCATTATTAGCTGGTTTTCCTGCAGGAACAGTTTCTGGTGCTCCAAAAATTAGAGCAATGGAAATTATAGATGAATTAGAAAAGTCTAGAAGAAAAGTTTACGCTGGTGGAATTGGATATTTTTCAGCAAATGGAGAATTTGATACGTGTATTGCCTTAAGAACAGCAGTAGCAAAAAAAGATAAGTTTTATGTTCAAGCTGGAGCTGGTATTGTGGCAGATAGTATTCCAATTAAAGAATACGAAGAAACAGTCAATAAAGCTAAAGCTTTAATTAATGCATTAAAATAATGAAAATCTTATTAATAGATAATTACGATAGTTTTACTTTTAATTTGTTTCATTATTTATCTTCTTTAAAAATTCAAGTTGAAGTAATTAGAAATGATAAAATTACCTCCAAAGAAATAATTAATAAAAAATATAATAAAATTGTAATTTCACCTGGACCAGGAAATCCTAATCAGTCTGGGAATTGTCTTAAAATAGTAAAAACTTTACATAAGAAAATACCTATTTTAGGTGTTTGTTTAGGTCACCAAATAATTGGACAAGTTTTTGGTTCAAAAATAGTTCAAGCTAAAAAATTAATGCACGGAAAAACAAGTTCAATTATATCTAAAAAAATAGGAATATTGAAAAATCTACCTAAAAACTTTGAGGCAACAAGATATCATAGTCTTATCATTGATAAAAAATCTCTTTCTAAAGACCTTGAAATTACAGCTGAAACTAAAGATGGACTGATAATGGGGGTTAAGCATAAAAAATTTAATGTGCATGGAGTGCAATTTCATCCTGAAAGTATTAAAACTAAATTAGGGATAAAAATTTTAGAAAACTTTATAAAATTTAAAAACTAATGAAACAGTATATAGATAAAATTAAAGAAAAACATAACCTAACTTTTGATGAAAGCAAAGCAGCCTTTAAAATATTAATGGAAGGAAAAGCAAATGATAAAGAAATTTATGATTTTTTAACCTTATTATCAATTAAAGGTGAAGCATCAGATGAAATAGCAGGCGGTGTTTACGTTTTAAGGGACAAGTCAAAAAGAGTTAATGTAAACAATTGTATTGATACATGCGGTACTGGTGGAGATGGTATGAATACGCTTAATATCTCAACAGCATCTGCATTATTACTTGCCAGCATGGGTGTAAAAGTAGCAAAACACGGAAATAAAGCTGTATCATCAAAATGTGGATCCGGTGATGTATTAGAAGCAATGGATATCAAAATTAATCTGGAACCAAATGATGTTGAAGATCAAATTAATAAAAATAATTTTGGTTTTATGTTTGCACCTAATTATCATAGTGCGATGAAGTTTGTTGGTCCAACTAGAAAAAAAATTGGAAAAAGAACAATATTTAATATGATTGGACCTTTAAGTAGCCCTGCCTTAGTTAAACGACAAGTTATTGGAGTATTTGATAAAAAACTATTAAAAATATTTGCAGATGCTTTGAATAATCTAGATATAAGTTTTGCATGGATTGTTAACAGTGAAGATGGTTTAGATGAAATTTCTCCATATGCAAAAACAAATATAATCCAATTGAAGGATAAAGTTATTTCAGAAATCGTTATTGATCCAAAAGAATTGAATGTTAATGCAGATAAATTTGAAAATCTGATTGGTGATGACTCAAAATTTAATGCAGACAAAATGATAAATATATTCAATGGCGAAGATAATGATTTTTCAAAAGCAGTATGTTTAAATGCTGCAGCAGGATTAATTGTTAATGAAACTTATGAAAATTTTGCTGATGCTTATAATAACGCAAGAGAACATATTTTATCACATAAAGTTTTTAAACATTTAGAGAAAATACAAAATGGCTGAAAATCTTCTTGAAAAAATAATTAAAAAAAAAAGTGAAAAGATAGTAAGCTTAAAAAAAACTATTTCACTTGAATCATTAAATGAATTAATTGATACAAATAAAGCATTCATTAATTTTAAAGAAAAAATTGAAAACAATATCAGAGAAAACAAAATTTCAATAATTGCTGAAATAAAGAAAGCAAGCCCATCCGCAGGAGTGATTATAAAAGATTATGATCCAGTCAAAATTGCTAATATATACAACAATAATAAAGCTACTTGTCTATCAGTTTTAACTGAAGAGGATTTTTTTTTAGGTAACCTAATACATATAAGTAAAATCAAACAACAAATTAATTTACCAATCCTTTGTAAAGATTTTTTTATAGATAAATTTCAAATACCACTCGCAAAAAGTTATGGAGCTGATGCAATACTAATAATTTTAGCAGGTGTTTCTGATGATCTTGCCACTGAATTATATGAAGAAGCATTAAAGCTCAAAATGTCTATTATAGTTGAGGTACATACAGTTGAGGAAGCTAAGCGCGCATTAAAATTCAAAGACGCTTTAATAGGTATAAATAATAGGAACTTAAAAACCTTAAAAACAGATATAAATACAACTTATGATATTTATGAAGTTTTAATTAATCACAATGGTCCGCTTATTTCTGAGAGTGGAATAAAAACAAAAGATGAACTGTTAGAACTCTCAAGTAAAACCTCGATTAAAAATTTTCTAATTGGTGAATCACTTTTGAAAAATTTAGAAAATAATTCTATTTTTTCAGTTCTTTAGTCAAATAACCCTTAATTTCATTAGCTTTTTTTACTATTGTGAATTTGTGAGAACTTTTATAGAACAGATTTTGTACGATATTTGTTCTTATGCTTACAAAAAAACAAAAAAACCTACTTTTATTTATCAACAAGAAGTTGAGAAGTTCAGGTGTCTCTCCTTCTTACGAAGAAATGAAAGAATCGCTAAATTTAAAGTCAAAATCAGGAATTCATAGATTGATTAGTGCTTTAGAAGAAAGAGGATTTATCAAAAGACTTGCTCATAAAGCAAGAGCACTAGAAGTTATAAAATTACCAGAGACAGCTTCTGCAAACGATATTTATAACAATTTTTCACCTAGTGTAATCAAGGGTGGATTAGATGAAGAAAAGCCAATGTCTGATGACGCCGAAGTTCCAGTTTTAGGAAAAATAGCTGCAGGAACTCCTGTAGAGGCAATCCAAAATGAAGTGTCAAGAATACCACTACCACAGAATTTAGAAAAAAATGGTGATTATTTCGGTCTTAAAGTTCAAGGAGACTCGATGATTGAAGCTGGGATTAATGAAGGTGATACAGTTATTATCAAAAGAACTGATACTGCTGATAATGGTAAAATAGTTGTTGCTTTAATTGATGAACATGAAGCCATGCTAAAAAGAATTAGAAAAAAAGGTAAAGTTGTAGCGCTCGAAAGTGCAAATAAAAACTACGAAACTAAAATTTTTGGTCCAGATAGAGTTAAAGTTCAGGGCGTGTTAGTATCTTTATATAGAAACTTCTAGTAAAATAGTCTAAACATTTTTAATGAAAAAAGTAGCAACAAGATTTGCTCCATCTCCTACTGGACCTTTGCATATTGGTGGTGTGAGAACAGCTTTATTCAATTGGTTATATTCTAAAAACCAAAAAGGTGATTTTTACCTAAGAATTGAAGATACAGATAAAGAAAGATCAAAAGATCAATACAAAAATCAAATTATCAAATCTCTTAAATGGATTGGTATTAATTATGATGGGGAAGAATATATACAATCAAAAAAAATCGAAGATCACGTAAAAATTGCGAATGAATTACTTAAAAATGGCCATGCATATAAATGTTATTGTTCAAGTGAAGAAATAGAAGAACAAAAAAAAAGAGCGAGACAAAAAAAAATTCCTTATATCTATGATAGAAAATGGAGAGATAAAGATGAAACTGATGCTCCTAAAGATATTAAACCAGTTATAAGATTTAAAAGTAAAATAGATGGGACATCAATATTAAAAGATTTAGTTCAAGGTGATGTTGAAATTGATAATAATACCATTGAGGATTTTGTCATTTTAAGAAATGATAGAACACCAACATACAATCTATCAGCATCAGTTGATGATCATCAAATGAGTATGACACACATTATTAGAGGTGATGATCATAAAATTAATACCTTCAAACAAATACAAATTTATCAAGCTATGAAATGGGAACTACCGTCATTCGCTCATATACCTTTGATACACACAATTGAAGGAAAAAAATTATCAAAGAGAGATAAAGCTTCTACATTAGACGATTATTCTAAAATTGGTATTATGCCTGATGCCCTAAGAAATTATCTTTTAAGACTAGGATGGTCTTATAAAGATAAAGAAATATTCACTTT
>CACEFF010000021.1 GCA_902558815.1 uncultured Pelagibacteraceae bacterium
TATACAGGTGGAACGATTATTATGGATCATGGTCATGGTATATCCACTATATATTCACATATTGAAACTGTAATGGTGTCTGTTGGCGATAGAATTAATCAAGGGGATATAATCGGAACAGTTGGGTCAACAGGAAGATCTACAGGACCTCACTTAGATTTTAGAGTAAATTGGTTTCAAACTCGCTTAGATCCAATGTCGGTAATAAATTAAATCAAAGAAGGTTGCTTTTTCATATCTGCTTTGTTTATACCTGCAACTTTAACAGGTTTCTTCATAGCATCTCTTCTAAATGGTTCACCAAGCTCTTGATTAAGAATTACTTCGATAAATGTTGTAATTCCTTTCTTTTGATCTTCACAAGATTTTTTTATGGCTTCTGTAGTTTCTTCCATTGTTCGAACTGTTACACCTTTTAAACCACAGGCATCCGCAACTTTTGCATAACTTAATTCTGGGTCAAGTTCAGTTCCAACAAAATTATCATCAAACCATAAAGTTGTATTTCTTTTCTCTGCACCCCACTGATAGTTTCTAAAAATTACCATTGAAATCGCTGGCCATTCTTCTCTGGCACACGAACTCATCTCATTCATACTAATTCCAAACGCTCCGTCACCAGCGAAACCTATTACCGGAGTATCGGGACATCCAATTTTTGCTCCAAGGATGGATGGAAAACCATAACCACAAGGACCAAATAATCCTGGCGCTAAGTATTTTCTACCTTTTTCGAAAGTTGGATATGCGTTTCCAATCGCACAGTTATTTCCAATATCACTTGAAATTATTACATCTTCAGGCATACCTGCTTGAATTGCTCTCCATGCTTGTCTAGGTGACATCCTATCTTTATCTCTTTCTCTTGCTTCTTTATTCCAAACTGTACCTTTATCATCATCTTCATGGTCTAGACTCGATAATTTTTGTAACCATGCTGATTTTGTTTGGTGAATAATATCTTTTCTCTTTTGTCTATCGGTATCTCCAGCTGTTGGTGAAAGTTGAGCTAAAAGTTGTTGTGCAACTAATTTTGCATCGCCGCATATACCAACAGTAACTTTTTTAGTTAAACCAATTCTGTCAGAATTCATATCAACTTGAATAATGCTAGCATTTTTAGGCCAATAATCCATTCCATAACCTGGTAAAGTTGAAAAAGGATTCAATCTTGTGCCTAATGCTAATACTACATCAGCTTTTTGAATTAACTCCATTCCTGCTTTTGAACCATTATATCCTAAAGGTCCTGCTGCTAAAGGATGACTGCCTGGAAAACTATCATTGTGTTGATACCCAGAACAAACTGGTGCATCTAATTTTTCTGCAAGTTTTTTACAATCTTCAATAGCACCACCTATAACAACTCCTGCTCCTGATAATATGACTGGAAATTTTGCTTTTGATAATAAGTCTGCTGCTTTCTTAATAGCATCAACACCTCCTGCTTGTCTTTCTAATCTTACGATTGGTGGTAATTCTATATCAATTACTTGTGTCCAATAATCTCTAGGGACATTTATTTGAGCTGGCGCTGACCCTCTAATTGCTTTTTCGATAACTCTATTTAAAACTTCTGCCATTCTTGATGGGTCTCTAACTTCTTCCTGATAGCAAACCATATCTTTAAATAAATTCATCTGTTCAACTTCTTGAAAACCACCTTGGCCCATAGTTTTATTAGCTGCTTGTGGTGTTACTAATAATAGTGGTGTATGATTCCAATAAGCAGTTTTAATTGGTGTCACTAAACCTGTAATTCCTGGTCCATTCTGAGCTATAACCATAGACATTTTTCCTGTGGCTCTTGTATAGCCGTCTGCAATTAAACCACCATTTGTCTCGTGGGCTACATCCCAAAATGTAATTCCTGCATCAGGGAAAATATCTGATATCGGCATGAAAGCAGATCCTATAATTCCAAATGAATGTTCAATGCCATGCATTTGTAAGACTTTTACAAACGCTTCCTCTGTTGTCATTTTTGTCATTTATAGAACCTTTCTAAATAAGCAAATTATATAATATTTTTAAAAACTAATTGTTAATTTTTTGCGATTAATATATAAGTTTCGAAAAATTTCAAACAAACAAATCGACACTATATGGCTACAGATATTATAATCCACGACCAAAAGGACAATGTTGGCGTAGTTGTTATTGAAAAAATCACACCAAAACAGGACTGTAACTGCTGGATTATGGAAAACGATAGTTCTACTAATATTCAATCGATGGATGAAATTCCATTAGGTCACAAAATTGCTATGACTGATTTAAAAGAGGGAGATACAATACTTAAATACGGTCACGATATCGGTAAAGTGGTCAAATCAATTAAAAAAGGTGAACATGTTCACGTTCACAATGTAAAAACTAAGAAATGGTAATTATATGGAAATTCCAAAAAGTTTTTTAGGTTATAAGAGAGAGAATGGTAGAGCAGGAACTAGAAATCACGTAATCATTCTTCCTGTAGATGATATTTCTAATGCTTGCGCTGAAGCAGTAGCTAATAATATTAAAGGTACTATTGCCCTTCCTCATTCCTATGGCAGACTTCAGTTTGGAGCAGACTTAGAATTACATTTTAGAACTATGATTGGTACAGGTAGTAATCCAAATGTTGCTGCCGTAATTGTAATAGGAATTGAACCTAAATGGACAAAAAAGATTGTTGATGGAATTGCAAAAACTGGAAAACCAGTTGAAGGTTTTCACATAGAGCGAACTGGAGATATTGGAACTGTGATGAAAGCTTCAAAAAAAGCACAAGAATTTGTTATGTGGGCTTCTGAAAAACAAAGAGAAGAATGTCCTATAAGTGATTTATGGATTTCAGTTAAGTGTGGAGAGTCTGATACCACATCTGGATTAGCATCAAACCCTACGGTTGGAAATTTAATGGATAAACTTGAACCATTAGGAGTTCATTTGTGCTTTGGTGAAACCTCCGAGCTTACTGGAGCAGAAAAAGTTTGTGCTACAAGAGGAGCAACAAAAGAAGCCTCAGATAAATTTATGAAAACTTGGAGTTCTTACAATGATTTTATTTTAAAAGAAGCAACAGATGATCTATCTGAAAGTCAACCAACAGCTGGAAATATTGCTGGTGGTTTAACCACTATTGAAGAAAAAGCATTTGGTAATTTTCAAAAAATTGGTAGTTGTAAGTTTGTAGATGTTTTGGAACCGGCTGAGGAGCCAAAAAAAGGTAAAGGTTTATATTTTATGGATACTTCTTCAGCGGCAGCAGAATGTGTAACACTTCAGGCAGCAGCTGGTTTTAATATTCATTTATTTCCAACCGGACAAGGAAATATTGTAGGTAATCCAATTGAGCCTGTTGTAAAACTTACTGCAAACCCTTTAACAGTGAAAGGAATGGGTGAACATATAGATTGTGATGTTTCTAAAATTCTTTCAAGAGAAATGAACTTATCTGAAGCAGGAGATAGTCTCATCGAAACAACTCTAAGAGTTGCTAATGGAAGACTAACCTGTGCCGAAGCTTTAGGTCATAAAGAATTTGTAATGACCAAGCTTTATAGAAGTGCTTAATCTTTAATTTGCAGAATGTTTTTTAATAAATATTTGGTAGTCTTACCGGGTATACTCCTTGCATTTATTCTTTATTCACTTTCTCAAGGATTTAATAATATTATAGGGATTGAACTTTTAGGCTATAGTAAAAGTCCTATTTCAACTGCAATGTTAGCAATCTTAATAGGAATTTTTTTTGGTAATTTTTTTAAAATTCGGGAAAGCTTCCAAAAAGGTTTGGATTTTAGTAGAGAATACTTATTAAAACTTGGAATTATTTGTCTAGGAATTCAACTAAAGCCTTTTGAATTTTTAGATTTTGCTAAAATTGCAATTCCATTAATAATAATTTGCATAATAAGTGTTTTAATTGTTATCAAACTTTTAATTAAAAAATTAAAGATATCTACAAGGATGGCTTACCTCATATCAATAGGAAGCACTGTTTGTGGAACAACTGCAATTATGGCAACTGCACCTGTAATTAAAGCTAATAAAAACGAAGTGTCTTATGCGATAGCTAACATCACCTTATTTGGGATATTATCAATGTTGTTATACCCTTATTTTGCTAACCTTTATTTTGATGGAAATTCTTTATTTGCAGGTCTTTTTTTAGGCACTGCTATACACGAAACTTCCCAAGTGGCAGCGGCAGGACTTATCTACGATCAACAATTCGATAGCCCTGAAACTTTAAATATAGCCACAGTAACTAAGCTTATTAGAAATACTTT
>CACEFF010000022.1 GCA_902558815.1 uncultured Pelagibacteraceae bacterium
TACCCATCTTAGCAACAACTTCCTCAAAATACTTTGCTGTATCGATATCTGAGACTAATATGGTAGCCTCATATGGTGACAGCTTAAATTCATCAACAAATCTTTTCTTTTTATCATCCGGTAATTCTGGAATATCAGTTTTAAGTTTATTGATAAATTCATCAGAAACCTCTAATGGTAATAAATCTGGATCTGGAAAATATCTATAATCATGAGCATCCTCTTTTGATCTCATAGATCTTGTTTCATTTTTTTTTGTATCAAATAATCTTGTTTCTTGATCAATTGATTTGCCTTCTTCTATTAAATCAACTTGTCTATTAGCTTCATATTCAATAGCCATTTGCATAAATTTAATAGAGTTAACATTTTTAATTTCACATCTTGTTCCAAATTCTTTTGAACCTTTAGTTCTAACAGAAACATTTACATCAGCTCTCAGTGATCCTTCTTGCATATTTCCATCACATGTTCCAAGATATCTCATAATTGATCTTAATTTTTTAATATACGCACTTACTTCATCAGGAGATCTCAGGTCGGGTTTACTTACAATCTCCATTAAAGCTACTCCAGATCTATTTAAGTCTACAAAAGTGTTTTGTGGGTCAAGATCATGAATACTTTTTCCAGCATCTTGTTCTAAATGCAATCTTTCAATACCAACTTCTTTTTGACCATCTGGCATATCTAAAATAACCTTACCCTCACCTACTATTGGATCTTTAAATTGAGAAATTTGATATCCTTGAGGTAAATCTGCATAAAAATAATTTTTTCTATCAAATACTGAACGATTATTGATTTTTGCATTAAGACCAATACCAGTTTTAATAGCTTGTTTAACACAAAATTCATTTATTACTGGTAACATTCCAGGAAATGCAGCATCAACTAAACTTACTTGAGTATTAGGTTCAGCTCCAAATTTAGTTGCTGATGTTGAAAATAATTTAGACTCTGAAGTAACTTGTGCATGAACTTCTAATCCAATTACAACTTCATATTGATTATCTTTTCTATTAATAAGATACTCAGATTTGTTTTTGCTCATTTAATCCACCAATCAGTTATTTTATTTTTAAAATTAATCTTTTCTTCAATCGCATAGGCAATATTCAATATATTTTGTTCATCAAAAGCTTTACCAATTATTTGTAAACCCAGTGGATATCCTTTGGCATCATGTCCTGCTGGAATAGAAATACCTGGTAAACCTGCTAAATTAACTGGGACAGTAAAGATGTCGTTCAAATACATTGAGACAGGATCATCTTTTTTTTCTCCAATCTTAAATGCTGAACTAGGTGTTGATGGAGTTAATATTGCATCGACTTTTTTATATACTTCATCAAAATCATTTTTAATTAATTTTCTAACTTTTTGAGCCTTAAGATAATAAGCATCATAATATCCTGATGATAAAACATAAGTTCCAATCATAATTCGCCTTTGAACTTCAGCACCAAAACCTTCTGATCTAGTTTTTTCATACATGTCTATAAGGTTTTCTCCTTTTGCTCTAAATCCATACTTAACACCATCATAACGCGCTAAATTAGATGAGGCCTCTGCTGGTGCCACTATATAATAAGTTGGCAATGCATAACTTGTATGAGGTAGAGATATATCAACTATTTCAGCTCCACAGTCTTTTGCATATTGAATACCTTTGTGCCAAAATTCTTCAATTTCTTTTGGCATTCCATCAACTCTATATTCTTTTGGTATTCCAATTTTTTTTCCTTTTATATTATTTGTAAGTTCTTTGCTGTATTCATTTCTTTTAAAATCAATGGATGTTGAATCCTTTGGATCATAAGTGCTGATAACCTCATGTAGTAAAGCGCAGTCTTTGACATTTTGTGCCATTGGACCTGCTTGATCTAAAGATGATGCAAAAGCAACAATTCCATATCTGGAACAACTTCCATAAGTTGGTTTAAGACCGACCGTTCCAGTAAATGAAGCTGGTTGTCTAATTGATCCACCAGTGTCTGTTCCAATAGTAATTGGAGTTAATTGACCAGCAACAGCTGAAGCTGAACCTCCTGATGAACCGCCAGGAACTAAGTTTTGATCTATTGGATTTTGTACATTACCAAAAAAACTAGTTTCGTTAGAAGATCCCATAGCAAATTCATCACAATTTAATTTTCCAAGAAGTATAGCTCCTTCATTCCAAATATTTTGAGTTACTGTTGACTCATATGAGGGTATAAAATTTTCTAAAATTTTGCTTCCTGCAGTTGTACGAATATCTTTTGTGCAGAATAAATCTTTAACAGCCATTGGTATACCAGGCAACTTTAAGTTTAGGTTTGGTTTTTCATCAAATTTTTTAGCTTTTTTTAATGCAGATGAATAATCTTCTGTAATATAAGTATTAAGTTCTTTTGACTTTTCAGATCTACTTATAAATGCTTTTGTAACTTCTTCAGAAGATAGTTTTTTATCTTTAATATTTTTGACAAGTTCTGAAAGTGATTGTTTTGTAATATCAGACATTATTCAATTACCTTTGGAACAACAAAATAATCCTCATTATCTTGAGGTGAATTTTTAATTATTTGTTCTCGAATATCTTTACTTTTAACTTCGTCTGCTCTCAGTTTAAGTGTTGTTTCAGCAACTGAAGTAAGAGGTTCAACATTATCAGTTTTTAATTGATTAAGTTTTTCTATAAATTTAAAAATTGAATTTAAATCTTCAGCTAATTTCTGACCTTTTGGCTCATCTACTGATATTCTTGATAATTTTGATATATGCTTTATAGTTTTAAGATCTATGCTCATATGATATTTAAATATGACGCAAACTACCACTTAAGTTTAAAATATACAATATGATCACCATAGAGGAATTCAAAAAAAAACAGTTAGATAAGTGTAGATTAATAGGTTTGGATCTTGGCTCAAAAAGAATAGGTGTGTCTATTTGTGATGAAAAACAATTAATTGCCACACCTTTTAAAACTATTAATAAATCTACAGCTAAAGACCTTATTAATGATCTAAAAAGAATAATTGAAGAAAATAATATAAAAGGAATCATAGTAGGCAACCCTTTAAATATGGATGGTTCATCAGGTAGTTCTGCTCAATCTATAAAAGATATCTCTAATAATATAGAGAAGAGCATTAATTTACCTATTTGCTTATGGGATGAAAGACTATCTACTGTTGGGGCTTTTAACATATCTAGCCAATTAGATGTTAATGTAAGTAAAAGAGAAAAGAAAATTGATGAAAATGCTGCTGCTTTCATATTACAAGGTGCAATAGATTTTCTTAATAATTAATTCTTGCTTTAATAGAGGTTTATAGTTATAGAGTTGGTTTTAATGGCAATTAAAACAAATAAAGCTATTAAAATTTCCCAAAAACATTTGTTAGGTATCCAAGATTTATCAATTAATGATGTTAATTTGATACTTGATGAAGCTCATAGCTTTATAAAAGTTAACCAGGGTAAAAATAAAAAAATAGATGCTTTAAGGGGAAAGACTCAGATTAATTTATTTTTTGAACCATCTACAAGAACACAAAGTTCATTTGAATTAGCTGGAAAAAGACTCGGTGCAGATGTCATGTCGATGAATATTAGCAATTCTGCAATTAAAAAGGGAGAAACATTAATTGATACAGCAATGACTTTAAATGCGATGCATCCAGATATTATTGTCATTAGACACCAAGACTCTGGAGCTTGTAATCTACTT
>CACEFF010000023.1 GCA_902558815.1 uncultured Pelagibacteraceae bacterium
TTTGTCTTTTGGAACAAACTGTTCTTTTTTATTTGTTAAATTATTTGTTAAAAAAATATCCATATTAATTGATTAAGAAATATACCTTATTTAATGATTTGTTAATCTAATTGATTAACTAGGAATCTTGCATACTGGAATAGGCTCCATTTTATGCAAATTTTGTTTTCTAATTTTTTCGTATTCTTGTCTGTGAGGTGAATTTGGATTTTTCATAGCATCTTCCAAATCCTTATAATTAAAACCAAGTTGTCCTTCATCAGTTCTACCATCATCCCAAAGACCGTCTGTAGGAGGTGCATCTATTATTTCTCTCAAAATACCTAATTCTTTACCAAGCTCCCAAACTTCCGTTTTATTACAATCTGCAATTGGAGAAATATCGACTCCACCGTCACCATATTTTGTATAAAAACCCACACCAAAATCCTCTACTTTATTACCAGTTCCTACAACAATCCCTTTATTAGCTGCAGCAACTTGATAAAGAGTTGTCATTCTCAATCTGGCTCTTGAATTTGCAAAACCATGTTCATTATTAAATTTATTAAGTGAAGATGAAAATGACTCGAATAGTTTATCTAGACTAATTGTGTGTGCTTCCACATTCTTAAAATTTTTAATTAACCATTCTTGATGTTTTAAACTTAAATCATGTTGATTTTCTATTTGTTTTATTGGCATTGACAGAACAATAGTTCTTAAACCTGTCATTGCACTTAAAGTGCTTGATACTGAAGAGTCAATACCACCAGATATCCCTACCACCAAAGACTCTGCTTTATGAGGCATATGATCAACATATGATTTGATCCAATCAGATATAAATTTTACTTTTTTAGCAGTATTCATACTTTATATTTAATCAACTATTGTTTGAAAGCAATGGACTAAGATGCCGCCTGAATTGCATTTTTAGAATATGTGCTATTCTTTTTAATTTCATCTGAAATTAAGAAGGCCAGTTCTAAAGCTTGATTTGCATTTAATCTAGGGTCACAATGAGTGTGATATCTTGACGATAAATCTTTGTCTGAAATTCTCTGGGCACCTCCAGTGCACTCAGTCACATTCTGACCAGTTAATTCAATATGTAATCCTCCAGCATAACTTCCTTCACTTTGATGGCAAGCAAATACATTTTTAACTTCACTTAACACACTATTAAATGGTCTAGTTTTAAATCCTGTTGTCGCCTTAATTGTATTACCATGACAAGGATCACAAGACCAAATTACATTTAGACCTTCCTTTTTAATTGCTCTAATTAGCTTAGGTAGGTGCTTAGAAACATTTTCATGACCAAATCTTGAAATTAAAGTAATTTTACCTTTTTCATTTGCAGGGTTTATCTTGTTACATAAGTTGATTAAATCATCAGCTTTTAAAGTAGGACCACATTTAATACCTATTGGATTTTCTATTCCTCTACAAAATTCAACATGTCCACCATCTAGTTGTCTAGTTCTGTCACCAATCCAAACAAAGTGGGCTGAGGTGTCATGATTTTCTCCAGTTGTCGAGTCTGTTCTAGTCATTGACTCTTCAAAAGGTAAATGCAAAGCTTCATGAGAGGTCCAAAAATTAACTGTTTTTAATCTTCTGTTAAAATCTGAATTTATTCCACAAGCATCCATGAATGCTAAAGCATTTGCAATTTGATCTTCTAATTCTTTAAATCTTTTTGTTTCAGCACTTTTTTTTATAAAACCTAAATTCCAAGTATGCACTTTTTTTAAATCTGCAAAACCACCATGTGAAAAAGCTCTGATTAAATTAAGTGTTGATGCTGATTGTGAATAAGCTTTAAATAATCTTTTTGGATCTGGTATCCTTGCCTTTTCATTAAAATCTATTCCATTAATATTATCCCCCAAATAACTAGGCAATTCTATTCCATCTTTTGTTTCAGTTGGCGCACTTCTAGGTTTAGAAAATTGTCCTGCAATTCTTCCAAGTTTAACTACAGGCAACGATGCAGAGTAAGTTAATACTAAAGACATTTGAAGCATCAACTTAAATGTATCTCTTATATTGTCAGGATGGAATTCTGCAAAACTTTCTGCACAATCTCCTCCTTGCAAAAGAAAAGCTTTACCATCAACAACATCTGATAATTGTTGTTTAAGATGTCTAGTTTCACCAGCAAAAACTAGTGGTGGAAAAGTTCTAATTTTATCTAAAACTTGATCCAATTCCTTTTTATTAGGATATTCCGGGATATGTTTTACCGGATATTTTTTCCAACTATTTGTTTTCCAATTTTTCATGTTCAACTCAAGATTGTTGTATCAGAGTTTTTTTATTATTCAACGGTTACTGATTTAGCCAAATTTCTTGGCTTATCTATGTCAAAACCCTTTTTTAGAGCTGAATAATATGCGAGTTTTTGAAGCGGTATAGTTAAAAGAAAAGGTAACAGGTCTTCATTAGTACTTTCTACTTCAATAGTTTCCCAAATATTTTCAGATATCACCTCATCAGAACTTTTATTTGTTATTAATAAAACTTTTGCCCCTCTTGCAATAACTTCCTGCATATTAGAAATAGTTTTTTTATAATAACTGTCTCTTGGTGCTAAAACAACGACTGGCATACCCTCTTCAATCAATGCTAATGGACCATGTTTCATTTCCCCAGCTGGATAACCTTCTGCATGTATGTATGATAATTCTTTTAATTTAAGTGCACCTTCTAGCGCAATTGGGTATGAAAAACCTCTGCCCAAAAACATAGATCCTTTAGCTATATTGAATGTTTCAGATACATTTTGTATTTTATTGTCTGTTAATAGAGTTAGTTCGACTAATTTTGGTAACTCTTTTAAATCTTTTATTTTTTCAGATAATTCTTTTTTCTCTAAATCACCCCTTAATAATCCTAATTTTAAGGCTAAAATGTAAAGTATAAGAATTTGACCTAAAAAAGCTTTTGTTGAAGCAACCCCAATTTCAGTGCCACAATGAATAGGTAAAACAAATTTTGAGTCTCTTGCTATTGAACTCTCAATAACGTTCACAACTGCACAAGTTTTCATATTATTCTTATTACATAAGTCTAACGCTGCATAAGTATCAGCTGTTTCTCCAGATTGAGAAACAAAGACATACAAGCTATCCTTTTTAAATCTGTTTTTTCTGTATCTAAATTCTGATGCAATATCTACTGATACATCTAAAGTAGTTAGTTGCTCAAACCAATATTTAGCCATCAAGCAAGAATGATATGCTGTTCCACAACCTATTAAAGTAATTGAGGAAATTTCATTTTCTTTCCAAGGAATATTATAAATGTTAATGT
>CACEFF010000024.1 GCA_902558815.1 uncultured Pelagibacteraceae bacterium
AATTATGGGCGGACTAGTTGGCTATATAGACTCAACTGATGTTGCATTTGATGGGAGAGAGATGGGAGTATTCATGGTTTTGATGGCTATCTTAGGTGGCAAAGGAACTTTATGGGGACCTGTTATTGGCGCTACAGTTTTTCATATTTTCAAGGAAGGATTTTGGACATTCTTTTTAGGCTGGCAGTACGTAGCACTTGGAGTTCTTATAGTTGTAATAGTAATTTATTTCCCAGAGGGAATAATGGGATGGTTAAGAGAAAAATATCCTGAAAGATTTGGTGAAGTAGTCGATGAAGCTGATCGAAAAGCACAGGTAGAATTAAAATGAGCATTTTGGAAGTTAGCAATGTAAGTAAATCATTTGGTGGGGTTAAAGCCAATGTTGATATATCAATGAATGTTGAGAAAGGTAAAATCGTAGGCTTAATTGGACCTAATGGTTCTGGTAAAACTACTTTATTTAATTCTATCGTAGGTACTTATCCAATAGATAATGGATCTATTAAATTTAATGGCAAAGAAGTATCTGAATTACCAGTACCAGTGATCGCAAAACTTGGTCTGCTACGAACTTTTCAGCAAACTAGAATTTATGGAAAGTTGAATTGTGTAGAAAATATGCTGATTAGTCACAAAGGTAGTGATGCTAGTTTATTTACGATATTTAATAAAATTCCAAAAGATTTAACAGAGAAAGCTGAAAATTTATTAAATTTTGTTGGTTTATATCAGAAAAGAAAATTAAGAGCAGGAGATTTATCTTTTGGCCAACAAAAGTTATTAGAACTAGCTATGGCATTAATGAATGAACCAGAAATGCTGTTATTAGATGAACCTACTGCAGGAATTAATCCAACACTGATAAATGGGATTATTGATAGACTAATCAAAGTTAATCAAGATTTTGGTATTACACTTTTAGTGATCGAACACAATATGAAAGTAATTATGCAATTAGCAGAAGATATTTTTTGTTTAGCTCATGGAAAAATGCTTGCAAACGGTACACCGGATGAAATTAAAAATGATAAGCGAGTTGTTGATGCATATCTGGGGGCTCAATAATGTCTAATCAATATGAAGTTTTAGGAAAAGCGCCTGTAGCAGAAGATTTAAAAAATCTGTCTCCTAATGATGTTCATTTAACTATCAAAAATTTAAATGCTGGTTATGGTAAAATGGAGATACTACATAATTTTGAACTTTTTGTTAGTAAAGCTCAATCATTATGTTTGATAGGTCCTAATGGTGCAGGTAAATCAACAATACTTCATTCAATTTATGGATTTACAAATATTTTTTCTGGAAAAATTGAAATTGATGGAAAAGAAATAACCAACCTTTCTCCTGCTGAAAAACTTAAATCTGTTGGGATAGCTTATATACTTCAGGATAATTCTGTATTTCCAGATATGACAGTAGAAGAAAATTTATTAATGGGTGGATTTATCAAAGAGAAAACCGAAGAGTCTTTTGCAGAGGCTGAAAAAATTCTTGAAAAATATGAAAGATTAGGAAATAGAAGAAATCAACCAGCAAAAGTTTTATCTGGAGGTGAAAGACGATTATTAGAAATTTCTAGAGCACTAGTGATGAAACCATCAGTGTTACTTGTAGACGAACCATCAATTGGATTAGAGCCAAAGTATATAGATATGGTATTTGAAATTTTAAGAGACCTTCAAGTAAATGAAAAAAAAACAATTATTCTTGTAGAGCAAAATGCAAAAAAAGGTCTAGAATTTGCAGATATAGGTTATGTTCTCGTTTCAGGTCAAACAGCAATAGCTGGAAAAGGAGACGATTTATTAAATAATCCAGATGTTGGTCGCCTATTCCTAGGTGGTTGATGATTGATCCAAATTATTTTTTTAAGGGCTTTAAATCAATTAAAGGTGTAGGCAGTCCTGCGATTGCATTGGGTGCAAGCTTTATAGCAATTGGAGCGCTTCTTAAAAACTTAGGTTTTTCAATTCAAGAAAGTATTTTTTCTACTTTTTTAACCTATGCTTTGCCTGGCTCATTGGTGATGGCTGAATCAATGTTAATAGGTGCTTCGTTGATAAATATTTTTATAGCTGTGTGGTTGGTTAATGCAAGATTATATCCAATGACAGTATCACTGATGCCATTACTGATGCATGAAAATCAACCAAGGTGGAAATATTATTTATCATGTCACTTTATAGCAGTTTCCTCATGGTTAATAATGAAAGACAATTATGAAAAGATTGAAAAAGAAAATAGAATAGATTTTTGGATAGGTATTGGAACGGCAACTTGGTTAGTAGCGATTATTTCGACAATCATTGGTTATGTAGCTTCCGATTTACTAAATAAAGACATGCTGATTGGTTTAGCAATTGTAAACCCAGTTTATTTCATGTGTATGATGTTAGGCGCAATGAAAACAATTCAAATAAGTTGGTCTGTTATTTTGGGAACAATTTTAGGTCCAGTATTTTATTTTTTATCTCCAGAATGGTGTATTTTATTTGGTGGCTTTGTTGCTGGAACAATTGCTTTTTTATACGGAGAA
>CACEFF010000025.1 GCA_902558815.1 uncultured Pelagibacteraceae bacterium
ATAAAAATTTCTCATATTTAATTCTTTGAAATTTTTTGTTTTCATCAAGAAAGTTTTTATTACTTTTAATCTTTTGTGACAATGTTTCTTTTGAAATAATTAAATTATAATCTATGACTTCAAGTTCTAATAATGTTCTTGAAACTAAACCTGATAATAATTCTTCAATAATACCATTGTTTAAATTTTTTCTTATAGTCTCTTGAGGTATGTTTGATGTGTTTACATAATCTACAA
This sequence comes from uncultured Pelagibacteraceae bacterium, assembly GCA_902558815.1. GTDB lineage: Bacteria > Pseudomonadota > Alphaproteobacteria > Pelagibacterales > Pelagibacteraceae > Pelagibacter. The sequence goes on from CACEFF010000025.1 coordinate 238, forward strand.
ATTCTTGCGTTGAAATGTTCTTTTTATTAATTTTTGCAATCGTATTTGTATTGCCAGTACTAAACATGCTTCCCATTCCCCAAAAAACAAATGGGATTATCATTAAAAAAACTAGCAAGCCTGCAAATTTGGTTTTGGCAAAATTTCTAAAACTACTTATCATTACCTTATAAATTTATTGATCTATAAAAAGCAAACCTATAGATTAAAATATACCAGATGACAAATAAATATATGTATTTTATCGCTAATTGGAAAATGTTTGGTGGCTTAAACTCCTTAAATTCAATACATAAGGTGCTTAAATTTTTAAAAAACTTCCGAAAAAATAAAAAAATAAAAATAATTTATTGTCCACCCAGTACTTTAATTAATCCCATGTCTAAGAAACTAAAAAATACTAGAATTGATGTAGGTGCTCAAAATTGTCATCAAAACCAAAATTATGGTGCTTTTACAGGTTCGATAACTCCATTCATGCTCAAAAATGTTGGGGCCAAATACGTAATCATTGGTCATTCTGAAAATAGACAAGAAGGTGAAACTGATAGATTAATAAATATGAAAATTAAATGTGCCTTAAAGTCAGGACTTAAAGTTATTTTTTGTATTGGCGAAACATCAAAAGAAAAAAAAGGAAACAAGACAAAACAAAAATTAAATAGACAATTAAAAATAGGATTGAATAAGATTAAAATTAAAAAGAATATTATAATAGCTTATGAGCCTATTTGGTCTATTGGTTCAGGTTTAATTCCAAAATCAAAAGAGTTATTCGAAATAATTAATTTTATTAGAAATAGGAGTGGAAACTGTAAAGTTTTGTATGGCGGTTCAGTTAATCCAAAAAATATTAGTGAGCTGAATGTAATAAATAATGTCGATGGATATATGATAGGTGGCGCATCTCAAGATCCAAAAAAACTTATTGATATAATCAAAAAATCATATATTTAGCCCACATGGAAAATATTTTATTAATCCTAAACATTATATTTGCAATTATTTTAGTTTTATTAGTTTTGATGCAGAAATCAGAGGGCGGTGCCTTAGGTATAGGGGTTTCGCAAGAAAGTTTCATGTTTTCAAGATCTGCAGGTAACTTTATGACCAAAGCAACAGCTATTGTTGCAACCCTTTTCATTATTTGTAGCTTAGGATTGACGATTATTTCTAGAGGGGATTTAGCACCAACTTCGTCAGTTTTAGACACAGTTGAGGAAAAAACTGAAGATACACCTTCAATTCCTGAAAATAACAATTAATACTTTTCAATTACTTTTTTATTCGCTATAAGATAATTCCATGGCGCGATTTATTTTTGTCACGGGCGGCGTGGTTTCTTCCTTAGGTAAAGGCTTATCTTCTGCTTCACTAGCTTATCTTCTTCAATCAAGAGGATATAAAGTAAGATTAAGAAAATTGGATCCTTATTTAAATGTTGATCCCGGAACAATGAGCCCGTTTCAACATGGAGAGGTTTTTGTAACAGATGATGGGGCAGAAACAGATCTTGATTTAGGACATTATGAGAGATTTTCTGGAGTATCAGCAAAAAAATCAGATAATATTACTACAGGTAAAATTTATAATGATGTATTAAAAAAAGAACGTAAAGGAAAATATTTAGGAAAAACTGTTCAAGTAATTCCTCATATCACAGATCGAATAAAAGAGTTTATAAAAAATGAATCCTCAAAAGAAGATTTTATTATTTGTGAAATTGGAGGAACAGTCGGTGACATTGAAAGCTTACCATTTGTAGAAGCAATAAGA